>SVTO01000033.1 GCA_015063745.1 Oscillospiraceae bacterium
GGCAATAGACTTGTCTTTCCTATTGTACCACCTTAGGAGTTTTTTTGGTATAACCTTTTGTTGCCCACCCGCATAGCGGGTGGTTGTCTGTTTCGCACTTCGTGCTCAACTGCCTAAAGGCATTAACGAAAAAAGATCAGGCGAACCTGATCTTCTCGAAGCGGATTACGGGGCTCGAACCCGCCACCTCGACCTTGGCAAGGTCGCGCTCTACCAAATGAGCTAAATCCGCATATGCCTCCGGTCGGAATCGAACCAACGACACGAGGATTTTCAGTCCTCTGCTCTACCAACTGAGCTACAAAGGCATTTCTTTGTCCCGGACCAATCCATGCACGACCCGAAGGGGACTCGAACCCCTGACCTCTAGCGTGACAGGCTAGCGTTCTAACCAACTGAACTACCGGGCCGTATGGAAACAATAGGGCTCGAACCTATGACCCTCTGCTTGTAAGGCAGATGCTCTCCCAACTGAGCTATGCTTCCATGTGCGCTGCTTGGACTCAACCTCGCAACGGTGATATTATATCACATTCTTTTTCCGTTGTCAATAGCTTTTTTGAATTTATTTTCGATTTTTTTATTTTTTTGATTTTCACTGCAAAAGCCTTTCCCGGCTATGGATATCCGGGAAAGGCTTTCGAAAATTTACTGTAATTCCCTGGCCGTGATTACGCGGGTATGGGGAATCGGATGCCACACGGGTCTGGTCAGTACGGCGGCGAATACGGAGATTAAGAATGTGATCATGAAAAACGGGAACGTGAACATGCCGGCGATCTTCTGTCCGGCGGATGCGTGGATTTCCTTCCACTGGCACAGGCAGGTCAGCACCCCCAAAGTAAACAGGGACAGCAGAAATCCCACGCAGGATGCCGCCAGTGCCGTAATAAATCCCTTCCCTTCCACAAGAAAAATGGCCAGCAGCTGAAAGAAGAACGCCGCCGCGGATGCGCAGTATCCCCACATAGACAGGGTCAGATTTTCAAAGCAGGTATATTTCTTCCGCAGAGATCCGTGGGTGAATATGCCGGCAAAGACCTTCGCACCGTAGCGGAATGCCACCTGAATCCCGCCCTGGATCCATCTGGTCCGCTGACGGATGGACACGCCGAAACGGGTGGGCTGTTCGTCGTAGAATACCGCATCGTGGCAATAGCCGATCCGCCGTCCCTTTACGGCACATTCCGTGGAGAACTCAATATCCTCGGTCAGGGTATGGTAATGCCATCCCCCAAGGTCATCCAGCAGTCTGCGGCTGAACATAAATCCCGTTCCCGACACCGCACATCCCGCACCCAGACGCATTCTGGAGTGATTCAGGTGAATACCCTCATGCAGAAACCACAGGCCGTAACCGGAAGTCAGCCAGTTATCCCCGAAATTCTTGGTATTCCGCCGGCTGGTCAGTGCATCGAATCCCTCGGCAAACAGGCGGTTCATATGGAGCATATAGTCTTTATCCAGAAGATTGTCCGCATCAAGGATCAGAAAAGCATCATAGTTTTCATAGACGCCGACCGCCTTCATGGAATCGAACAGCCATGCCAGCGCGTATCCCTTCCCCACCTTCTCACGGTTCTGCCTTTCAAACACCACGGCTCCCGCATTTTTTGCAGCCTCTGCGGTATTGTCCGTACAGTTGTCGGCTACCACGTAAATATCCAGATGGGAATCCGGATAGCTCTGGCTTTTGATGCTGGCGATCAGTTCCGGCAGTACCGCTTCTTCGTTACGGGCGGCAATGCAGGCTGCGTACCGGTGCAGAGGCGCATTTTCCGCCGTATAACGGTACTTCCGTTTCGGCAGGATGTAGGGCAGAAACAGGTATACGGTCTGATATATGTAGCATAGTCCGATGAACAGAGAAATGCCGATACTGATATACAGAAGCAGAGAATTTTCCATAAATCTCCTCCGGGTCGTTTTTGTATATACAGTATACCTCCGAAATATGAACTCGTATACGTGGAATTCTTTGTGTTTTCTTAGAGAGTTTTTAAGATTTTCTTAGGATGGCTGATTTTTTCGGACAGACAAAAAACATGAGTACCCGTTTGGCAGATACTCATGCTTTTCACTAATATGGATGCGTTTTATGCGTTCATATTCTTCAGCAGCTTTTCAGCAGCGGCAATCTTGGTGCAGCAGGCGAGAATTTCCACAGCCAGCTTCAGTTCTTCCGGTTCGGGGAAGGTGGGAGCAATACGCAGTGCGGAGTCGGCAGGGTCGCGGCTGTAGGGATATACGGAACCGGCGGGGGTCAGGGTCACACCTACGGAACGGCACAGCTGATATACACGTCTTGCGCAGCCTTCCATTACGAACAGGGTCAGGAAATAACCGCCCTTGGGTTTGGTCCAGTTGGCTACTTCCAGTCCGGACAGTTCCTTATCGAAGATATGTTCCACCATCTCAAACTTGGGACGGAGAATGTCGGCGTGCTTCTTCATGTGTTCCCGGATACCGTCGGCGTTCTTGAAGAACTTTACATGACGCATCTGGTTGATCTTATCGAAACCGATGGTCTGGGTTGCCAGAATGGGACGGATCTGTTCCAGGTTCTTTTCACTGGCTGCCATAACCGCCAGACCGGAACCGGGGAAGGTGATCTTGGAGGTGGAAGCGAAGTAGAAGAAGTTATCCTGTGTACCGTATTCCAGTGCTCTTTCGAAAATATCCACCAGCTTTACTTCTTCGTCGTACAGTTCATGTACAGCATAGGCATTATCCCAGAATACACGGAAGTCGGGTGCTGCCGGCTTCATTGCGGCAAACAGTTCAACGGTTTCATCGGAATAGGTATAGCCTTCGGGGTTGGAGAACTTCGGCACGCACCAGATACCCTTAACGGAGGGGTCGGAGCAGGCAAGATCATATACAGCGTCCATATCGGGACCGGAGGGGGTCATCTTTACAGGCACCATTTCGATACCCAGTGTGCGGCAGATGGTAAAGTGTCTGTCGTATCCGGGAGAGGGGCAAATGAACTTGACACGTCCCTGACGGCACCAGGGTTCATGACCGCCGGCCACACCGAACAGCATGCAGCGGAGGATGGTGTCGTACATGGCAGTCAGAGAAGAGTTGCCCAGGATCAGAATGTTTTCCGCGGGGATATTGTACAGTTCACTGAACAGACGCTTGGTTTCCGGCAGACCGTCCAGAATACCGTAGTTACGGCAGTCCAGTCCGCTTTCGGAGAAGCAGTCGCCTCTGTCGCCGATGATACCCAGCATTTCGGAGGACAGGTCCAGCTGTGCCTGATTGGGCTTACCTCTGGTCAGGTCCAGGGTCAGGTTCATGTCGGACCAGCGGTCCAGCTTTGCCTGTTCTCTTGCCATGATCTGTTTCAGCTCTTCCGCTGAATACGAATGATACGCTCTAAGCATTTCTATACCTCACACAATTCTAATAGAATATAATTTCGGAATTATTTCAGCAGACCCGCCAGAATCTTTTCTTCCGCTTCTTCTGCGGTCAGACCCAGGGTCATCAGCTTCAGAATCTGATCCCCCGCGATCTTGCCGATGGCCGCTTCATGTACCAGTCTGGCATCCACGGAATTGGCGCAGATTTCGGGAATGGAACGGATTTTTGCGTTGTCCATGATGATGGAGTCGCACTGTACATGACCGAAGCAGTCTGCGTTGCCGGTCAGTTTGGGGTAGAACAGCTGGGTGGATTCGCCCTTTGCCACGGAGCGGGAGTTGATCTGTGCGCTGGAGCCTTTTCCGTTTAAGATAACCTCCGTATCGCTGATTACATCCTGCTTGCCGTCGGACATGATTCTTTCCTGAATCACTACCTTGGCGTTTTCATCCGCTGTGATAACGGTTTTGCGGTTTGTGGAATCGATGCCGCCGATCTGGACGGATTCCATTTCCAGGGTCGCTCCTTCTGCCAGATGCGCGGTCATTTCGGGGTTCATGATTCTCTCACCATTCCCCTTACCCTCTCCGTAGTGCTTTTCGATATAGCGCACCTTGGAATTTTTGCCGATCTCGAAGGAATGGACACCGTCGTGGGCGGATTTTTCGTCGCCTTCGTTGTGGATGCCGCATCCTGCCACGATCAGCACATCACAGTTTTCACCGATGTGGAAATCGTTGTATACCATTTCCGTAAGGCCGGTCTGGGTGATCAGCACGGGAATGTGTACGCTCTTGTTCTGCGTACCGTCTTTTACGTAAATATCGATGCCGGGCTTGTCGGTTTTCGTTTCAATGGTGATATATTCCGTGTTGCGCCGACTTGCCAGTCCGCCGTTTTCTCTGATATTGTATGCACCTTCCGGTACTTCGTGAAGGTCGGCGATCTTTTTCAGCAGATCCTTGCGAATATCGTTCTGAGCCATATCCGTCCTCCTCTCAGCAGTCCACGCCCAGTTTGCAGCAGGCGTGTTCGTAAATTCCGTCAATCTTCGGCAGGATTTCTTCCGGACGTCCTCTGCCGCTGAGTTTGCCGTCCGCCACCAGCAGAACCTCGTCTGCCTGGCTGATGATCCGTTCCTGATGGGAAATGATGATCAGAGTGCATCCGGTTTCTTCGTGGATTTCGCGGAAGGTTTTGGTCAGACGGTGGAAACTCCACAGGTCAATGCCCGCTTCCGGTTCGTCGAAGATCATAACAGGGGTATTTTTTGCCAGAATGGTGGCGATTTCAATACGCTTCATTTCACCGCCGGACAGGGATGTGTCCACTTCGCGGTTCAGGTAATCGGATGCGCACAGGCCTACCTTGGTCAGATAGGAGCAGCATTCGTCTTTGGAGAGCTTCTTCTGTGCGGCGATCTGCAGCAGTTCCTTTACCGTAATGCCCTTGAAACGGGGCGGCTGCTGGAATCCGTAGGAAATACCCGCCGCTGCTCTTGCCGTTACATCCAGAGGGGTGATGTTCATGCCATCCAGGAAAATGCGTCCCGCATCGGGGGTGACAAGGCCCATGATCACTTTGGCGAGGGTAGTTTTACCGCCGCCGTTGGGGCCGGTGATTACAACATATCTGCCATCCGGAATTTCCAGAGAAATATCATCCAGAATGGTTCCGGTTTTCCCGCTTTCCGCAGGAACTTTGAACGTAATATTTTCAAGACGGAGCATAGTCGTCCTCCTCGTTTACAATTATAAAATATCTATATATAAGAAATCACGGTTCATCGCCGTATTCATTTCTGTATTTTCCGAAATAAAAGGATAGGTGTAAATATACCCGCCTATATTTACACCTATATTATAGAACATTTTTTGGGAAATTACAAGTGAACGTATGGAGATTCCCAGCCCGGTTTTCGGTTTTTTTTATTGCACTATCACCAATTCCTACGCTTTTTGGAGGAATTTTGATTTCTCATACCGGAAATGAGCCGGACTTTATTCCCTCATTGCGGTAAAATCCACCCGAATATATCGGCACCCGGTCTGAAGTCCTGACTGCCGGTCCCGGCCCCTTTACTCCAGGATCCGCCGGCATTTATATGCATCCTGAACGGCCGCATAACCTCCAACCCTATGTCCTTTCTGTCGAATGTTATACGGATATGGGTCTCGTCCCCGCTGCTTATATAGCGGTTTTGGTATCTGGCATATTCCGCTTCTTCCGTTTCCCCGAAAACGGACAGATGTCTCTTGGCATTGTACACCAGTCCCATTGTATTGTTTGCATAAAAGAGCACACTTGCCCCCGGGTGCATAAGGTTGAATTCCGGCGTAATGGTAACCACTGTTTTTTCGTCGCAATACAGTTCAAAATACACATGAGAAGCATCATATGCCATACGGAATTTTGACTGATACCCGCTGTCAATGTCCGTCCATTCTGCGTTTTCCAATGTACCCCGAACCATAGTATAACGTGCCACATCGTCATTGTCTTCGACACCGTCATAATACTCCAGAGGCGTTTTGCCATTACGGATGCGTTCTTCCACTTCCGCAAATTCAGTATCCAGAAGTTCTGTCAGCTGTGCGATACGATCCTCGATTTTTTCGGGGAAAAATTTATATACTTCAGCTTCCGAATGATAACCCAGTCTGGAGTCCTTTCCGCAGAGAGCAATCATAACACGGCTGTTTTCCATTTCCGCCATCACCAATTCCCGCATTTTCTGCAGGAGTTCAGCGGGGTTCCCCAGTTGTTTGCCCAGTTTTTCGCGTGTCTGATAGAATGTAAGAATATTCCGGGCCGACACAAACAGGCATTGCAAAGCGGCCGCAACGGTGTACTGTTCTTCTTCCGCCTCATTTTCGATCGGTATACCGCTTAGAATCTGTAAGCCCTGTGACCAATCCGTACACATATGATTCAGCAGGATGACCGCTTCGTCCAAGGTATGTCCGTAATACAGGCATTCACCTATACGGTCCCCGTCTGCGGGATCATCACCCATCCAGGTTCTGCCCAGAGAGAAATTCTTCGGTTTCAGGGCCAGTTTCCATACCACACTGTCGTGCATGGGGCCAAAGTAACTGAACATGATGTTCATGGGATACTGAGCATAGGATTCAGAGAAGAATTTCCACGCCTTTACCACCTCGGGTGCTTTGGTCCTTCCCCAGTATACAGCGGCAAGGGCGGTAAGGAACTGTGTTTCGTCGGTATAATCAAAGAAAGAAAGCTCTCCGGCCGCTTTACTCATGAGAGAAGGATAATTTCCGAAGAACCAGCACTGCATTACCCCTTCCACGCCCAATTCGTACGCGGTTTTGTATTTTCTGTACAGATTCACGGGTGCCGGAATGTACGGTACGGATGCCAATTCATGGGAACAGCATACCTGCATTTTGGCAAACAGATGCTTTCCGGATTTCTTTGCCTGATCCGCAACAATGCGGAACTTTTGGGACGGCCCCACATAGGACAGCCAATAATCCGAGCACTGCCGCAGTCTGCCCAGCTGTTCCTCGTATCCGCTGTCCTCAAAGTTTTGCATCAGCATCACATCATCCGGTGCGTGCTTTACATATTCTCTCAGTTCCCCTTCAGACCATTCACTGCCCTGATACGTCCAGCTGACCACTTCACATTGGGGTTTGGTATCCCGTATACCGGAACGCAGAGCTTCCGCCACATCGGCCACCACTTCCCCCTGGTTTTTATCCTTGCATCGAGGACATTTATTCTCAAAATACCATGCGGGCAGACAAGAGCAGTGCGTCACCCTTTCGCCGAATGTAATATTGATAAATCCGGCAAGACCGGGCATCAGCTCCATCATGCGCTGTCCCGCTTCATAGCAGTAGGCTCTTCCTTTTTCCGTATTGACACAGAATGTCATGGCGGGATCCCCGTCCCAGATGGTACTGCCGCCGATATCCGGATATTTTTTTGCCATTTCTCCGGAAAGGTGGATGGGGTCTATCGAGAAAAGATAAATGCCTATACCGTATCTGCGGCATTTGGCGATAACCCTGTTCATCTTCGCAACACGTTTACGGCAGTTCTTTCCATATTCGGGAATGATCGAGGAAGGCAGAATATCACCGAAGCTTCCTTCGATCCAAATACCGTTGACGCCGTCATGCATCAGGCGGTTCAGATATTCTTCGGGATAATAATCAATGTCGTCATTCAATTCATCTTCAAATTTCGGTTCTCTGTTGGTGGGTGCGAAGAAGCAATGGGTAATTCTTGTCCGGATTTTCGGCGTACGGGCAATGACCCCCGGCGTAAGAAAAGCATTCTCCTGCCGGCGGAGCTCATCTTCAATGTATATAAGCGCCCTGCGAACCCCCTCCGTATCATCAGCGGTGATTACTATGCTTTCGGCAGTAATCTCAATTGTATACGCTTCAAAACACTCGGTTTTTCCTTTGCGGATGATGATGGGATATCTGTCGCCGTCAATTTCATAAACCTTCAGAAATGTCTTTATATCATCATAGCTTGTCTTCAGTAAATCCTCCGGATCGTCGGGATACAGGGTGTGCAGATACATTCCGCGAGCATCGACCTCTCCTGATTCAACAGTTCTTTTTCCATAATACTCCGGTTTCTCAGAAAACAAAGGCTGTTTCAGTTTCTCTATGAAACTCATGGGGGGCTGCTTATCGAAATAAGGGTCTTTTACAACTACTCTTTTCATTTCGCTCTCCTTTTCCTGTTCAACTATGATAATTGTTTTTATTATACTATAAAGCAATGTATTTTTCAATATTTCACGGAGAAATGAAACTGTACTTTCTCTTGCTTTTTTATCCGTTGTATGATACAATAAAAACAAAAAAATGCATTGAGGAGAGTTCCATGAAAACCATCGCCAGTTTTACCGTGAATCACGACACGCTGACTCCCGGTATTTACGTTTCCCGCATTGACGGGGATATTACCACCTATGACCTGCGCACCCGTATTCCCAACAGCGGAGATTTTATGGACAACCGTACCATGCATTCTGTGGAGCATATGTTTGCCACCTACGTCCGCAATTCCGCAATCAGCGAAAGAGTGATCTACTTCGGCCCCATGGGATGCCAGACCGGCTTCTACCTGCTGGTGCGGGATGCCGAAAATGGTGAGATTCTGGAAATCGTGAAATCCGTTCTGCGGCAGATCATTGCCCACGACGGCGAAATGTTCGGCATGGAAAGAAAAGCCTGCGGGAATTATCTGAACCTGTCCGTGGACGACGCGAAAAAGGAATGTGCACGGTATCTGGAAGTACTGGAAAACAAAGAGAACGACTTTTTGTATAAAGAATAAGGAGAACGGAAATGAAGCTTGGTATTATTGCGGCTATGTCCATTGAAGCGGAACAGATCATCGCCGCACTGGACAGCCGCACTGTGGAAAAAGTAGGCGGCATTGACTATACTGTCGGAAAAATCGGCAATACGGAGCTGATCGTTGCGGTATGCGGCATCGGCAAGGTATTCGCCGCCATGTGTACCCAGGCCATGATCGTACGCTTTGCGCCGGATGCGGTGATCAACACCGGTGTGGGCGGTACGCTGACGAAGGAACTGACCATCGGGGATGCCTGCATTTCCTCTGCAGTAGTACAGCACGATATGGACACTTCCCCTCTGGGTGATCCCGTGGGACTGATTTCCGGCATCAACATCATCCATATTCCGGCAGATGAGGCGCTGGGCGATAAGATTCTGGCGCTGTGTGCCGATGAAGGCATTCACGCCATCAAGGGCACCATCGCATCCGGCGACCAGTTCATTGCCGACAGCGGTGTGAAGGAAAAGATCATATCCCGTTTCGGCGGCAAGGTATGTGAGATGGAAGGCGCTTCCGTCGGACAGGTTTGTTATGTGAACGGCGTGCCTTTTGTGATCGTACGTGCCATCAGTGACGACGCGGACGGGGATGCGGTGGAAGATTATCCCGCATTTGCCAAGAGATCCGCCGATCGTTCTGCGAGAGTTGTGATCCGTCTGGCACAGAGTCTGTAATTTTCCCAAAACAAAACTCCCTCCGAAAACAGTGTTTTCTTCTGTCTCCGGAGGGAATTTTTATTTCAAAAATGCCCGAATCTTCTCAAGCGCCGCCATACCGGCCATTCTGCCGAGTGTATGTACCGTACGCAGTTCCTCTTCATCATGACTGATTCTGCCGATGGGCAATACAGTCTCGGGCCGGATCACCACAATCTCCCCGGCTTCCTCCAACCGGCAGATTTCCGCGACAGTTTCGTTATACACCTGATGTCTTTTCGCCATGGTTTCCACGACCTTCGGATAATCCCGCAGGACATGCTTCATCAGAGGGAGCATTTTGTTTTTCTTTTTGCGGTATTCCATGGGCTGGGTCAGAATCACCACATTCCGGTCATAACCGATGGAACGGAAATAGGCAATCGGAATGGAATCCGCAATGCCGCCGTCCAGCATTTTGCAGCCGTCCACTTCCACGATCCTGGACACAAGGGGCATGGATGCGGACGCGCGGAACCACTCCATGGCTGTCCGGTCAGCCGTCATACAGTTTTTGTACACCGGCAGTCCCGTCTCCACATCGGTACCGACCACGTGGAATTCCATGGGGTTGGCGTTATAGGTCTTCACATCGAATTTGTCCAGCTCGAAAGGCAGCGTACCGTAGCAGAACTCCGCGCCGAACATATCCCCCGTTTTCAAAAGGGAACGCACGCTGCAGAACCGCGGGTCACGGCAGTAGGCCAGATTGTACCGCAGTACTCTTCCCGGCTGTCGGGATTTGATGTTACATCCAAAGGCCGCACCGGCAGATACACCCACCGCTCCGTCAAATTCGATTCCGTTTTCCATAAATACATCGATCACGCCTGCGGTAAACAGTCCCCGCATACCGCCGCCTTCCATAACCAGTCCTTTTTTCAATCCGCACACCTCGGTCATTCCGAAATTTCCGCATTTCTGCTTTCCTATATTATACGGATTTTCCGGGAAATAGTCAATATTTTTCCGTATCCCTGCATTGGCTCAGGCAGGCAAAAAATCCGTATTTTCCGTCTCACGGTATCCCGAAACGGTGCAGATATGGCCCATCCGGGCAGTTTGTCGCAGGAAATACCGAAAAACTCTTGATTTTTTACGCCTGTGAGTGTATAATAGATGATGAAATGTTATGTTTTCCCCCGGAAATCGACTCCCCGTATGGGAAATCAACAGAATGCATAAATTGCAGAAAGGTATGGTTTACCGTGAAAAATAAGATCATACTTGTTGTGCTGCTCGTGCTTTGTCTGATTCCTACAGTCATTGCCGTATCCAGCTACAACAATACCCAGAACGCACCTGTGGATGAAAAAAACGCTGTGCAGATCTCCATATCCGATATCAACGGAAAGAAGTATGTGTTCCACAGAGATGACTCCGATGAAGCGGCCGCTATGATCAGTTTCTTTTTGAAGATGCGTGACAATGCTTCCGAAATCGTCGGCCTGCCGGATTCTCTGACCGGGAAGATCCCCTTCAAGGTTACCCTTTCCAGCAAAGTCAAGCCCGAAACCTATCTCTTCTACTTCAATCCCGACCCGACCACAAACTATTTCCAGGATCCGAGCGGCAAGGCATACCAGATTCTTGAAAGCGATGCCACCGCCTTCATCACCACCGAATATGCCGAAAGCATTTACGAAACCGCTACCATGCCGGTTCTGACCCTGTCCAATACTTACGCTGTCGCTCCCGACCAGGCAATCTGGCAGTATAAAAATTACACCGGCTCCTATGTGGATTCCGATGTATCCGGTTCCGTGGAACAGAAGATCGAAGACTATGCCCTGGAAGGCGGATTTGATCTCCAGTTCGACGTACGTCCCGACTACTTCATGGTCAAGGTTACGGATGACGAGGGCAAGCTCCTCTTCGACGACGTATACGAAAACCTCGTAAACGATCTGTCCTTCAATGTCAACACCAAGCTGAATGTTACCGTTACCGCAAAATGGTACGAAGACCCGGAACGCTCCTTCTGCGGTGAGCTGATTTACAACTTCGACAGCACCGTGGCCGCTCCCGCCGAGTTCCATCTTGGCATGGAAAGTGTCAAGGCCGGCCGGTTTGTTTCCGTTACCGCTACCAATATTCTGTATCCCGAAAATGTACAGTTCACCAGCGAGCCTGCTCTGGCCGCTTCCCCCGTATTCTTCAAGGAAGGGGATTACGCCGTTGCTCTGCTGCCCATCAGTACCGATGCGGCCGGCGGCACTTATGTTCTGACCTTCGTATACGGCGGCACCACCCAGTCCCTCCCGCTGACCGTGGAAGCACAGGAATTCGCCACCAGCAACCTGAACGATGTTTCCTCTACGATTCTGAATCTCTACCGCACCAGCGACACCATTGCGGAATTTGAAGAAACCGCAAACAACATCATGGACCAGTCCACCGCCACCCGTCACTTCTCCGGCTCCTTCCTCGGCAATGCCAAGGATATGGGCGGCACCATCATGCGCGGTTTCGGCAGAACCATTATCATCAACAACAACACTTCCAACACCTACCGCAACAACGGTGTGGACTACAACATTGCGGAAGGCAGTCCCATCAAGGCTGCCAATGCAGGGGAAGTCGTATATGTGGGCATCCTCGATTACACCGGCAATATTGTGGTTATCGACCACGGTCTCGGTCTGAAGACATGGTACTACAACATGGGCTCCTTCTCCGTGGAAGTGGGTGACATCGTTGCCAAGGGTGACACCATCGGTACCGCCGGCAAGACCGGGTTCGCCAAGGATGTGGGCGTTCACGTCGCCATGTCCGTCGGTCACTCCTTCGTCAGCCCCTATGATACCTGGGCAGACAACGCCGACGCAGGTAAGGTAAAGATCTGGGGTATTGATCCGTAAACACCGAAAAACATACAGAAAGCGGCAGACGCAAAAATATCTGCCGCTTTTTTCATAAAGATTCGACTTTCCCCTTGCAACTGCGGGAATTTTATGGTATACTTTATAAGAGTACGGCCCTGACACAATTCGGGCTTTTGAGAAAAGGAGAACAACTATGACCGACAGTGGAAACTACGCAGAATATACCGTGCCGAGAAAGGCCGAAGGTAAATTTCTGAAGGCAAAATTACTGTGGCTGGCAATCTATGCTGTGCTGATCGCAGCATACATCGCTCTGCTGATCAAGCTGAGTACCTACGGTATTCTTGTGGTTATCGTAACCCTGCCCTTCGTACCCCTGATTTTCATGACCCTGCGTCATCTGACCTGGAACAAGCACGTGGCAATCGATCACAAGTACGAAATCGCCAACGCAAAGATCACCCTGACCGAAGTACACGGCAAGCGTGAACACGTTGTATTCACCGAGCTGGTAAGCGCATTCGACAAGATCGCCCCCGTTCGTGATGAATTCAAGGCTGATTACGAAGGTGCTGACACCGTTATCGAATTCAGAGGCACCGCAAAGAGCCCCGACTCTTACTTCCTGTCCATGACCAAGGACGGAAAGAAGACCGTTATCTTCATCGAAGCCACCAACAAGGCTATGAAGGTAATGAAGTTCTACAATTCCAAGGCTCTGGTTCCCTGCGATACTCTTCGTTATTGATAACATAACGCCCGTCTGCGGAGCATATATTTATCCCACAGAATGAAATTTCTCAGGAGGATTTTATGTATCTCCGCAGATCGGGCACTTTTTTTCGCAAAAGCTCCGGCCACGCCGCCTGCCGACGGACTGCATTTTCTGCAGTCTGTATTCTTTTATGGCTCCTCTCCCTGTTTTTAAGCAGCTGCTCCTCTTTTCTCACCCCCAAAACAGACTGGCAGACGGTTGATTTCACCTGCCACGCCCTTTTCTCCCCCTACGAAGCCGATCTCTCACGGACGGGCGGTGTTTTCACCATGGTACTGACCGCGCCCGATAATCTGACGGGGCTGACTGTCACCTGTAATGCTGACGGAAAATATACCCTGTCCTGCGGAGACATGCACATCCCCCTCAGCGATAGGCTTGCGGCGGGACTCGGGGATTTTCCCGGTGTCCTTTCCGGTATCACCGGCAGGGTGGAGCTTGACGACAAAGGGTATCCCTGTGTTCTGCATATGGATGCGGGAACCAATGAAAAAACGGTCGTTCTGACCGATTTTACCCCCTCTGCTCCGGATACAGCCGATGGCACCGGAGAAATGTAAGACGGATTTGTATTCGTAAAGAAGGAATATATATGATCAAGGAAAGAACAAGAGCGGTGATTTCCCTCTCCGCTCTGCGTCACAATTATCTCACCATCCAAAAGGCGCTCAAAGACCGCACGCCGGACGGGCAGAATGTTCCCGAAGTACTGTGCGTGGTAAAAGCCAATGCATACGGTCACGATGTTTCCATTGTTTCCGAGGCACTGGGCAACGCGGGGTGCCGCTTTTTTGCCGTATCCTCGGCGGAAGAAGCGCTGGAGCTGCGGAAGCTGGAATTATCCCGCGGCAGAGAACCCCAGATTCTGATCTTAGGCTATACCCTGCCGGAAAACACGGCGGAAATTCTCTCTGCCCATGTTCTGCTGACCGCCGTTTCTCCGGAACACGCGCTGGCCATGGCGGATGCGGCGGAGAAGGCGGGGGTACTGCCTCTGCGTCTGCACATCAAACTGGATACGGGTATGAACCGCGTCGGTTTTTCCGCCCATGAGGACAATGCCGTCCGTACAGCGGATGCCATCGCCCGTCTTGCCGCAGATCCACGGATCGAGATCTGCGGGATGTTCACCCATTTTGCCTGCTGTGACGACGAAATGGAAGCGGATCCCGCTCATGCCGAAGAACGAATGACCATGCAGCAGTACCGGCGGTTTCTGCGTATCCGCAGTCTGCTGGAAGAACGGGGCGTTTCCTGCGGATTCTGCCACACGGCAAACAGTGCGGCGATTTTCACCTACCCCACAACCTATCTGGACGGAGTGCGTGCCGGAATCGCTTTATACGGTATTTCCCCCGACGGGAAGCTGCATCCCGAACTGGATCTGCGTCCGGTCATGCGGCTGGAAACCACGGTGGGACATATTCACACCCTGCCGGTCGGCGAGCACGTCAGTTACGGTGCGACATACACGGCGGAAAACGAACGGGTACTGGCAACGCTGACAATCGGTTACGGAGACGGCTTTCTGCGGTACTGCAGTCCTTCCCATGCGGCCATCGGCGGACAGAAATTCCCGATCGTGGGACGGATTTGTATGGATCAGTGCATGATTGATATCACAGATGCAAAATCCACAATAATTCCCGGCGACACGGTTGTTTTGTTCGGTGATGACCATGGCGAAACACTGCTTCAGCTGGCCGAATACGGGCGTACAATCCCATACGAATGCCTGTGTGCGATTTCGCCCCGTGTAATGCGAATTGCGGGAAATTAAAAATACTGTCAGGTAGGAAACAAGTACTATGGAATTTTTAAAAAATCAAATTCGTTTTCATTTTTTATATAACGGTATTCCTTTTACAGAACATAACTATACAGTTACACAAACGGAAACAGCCAACACACTCACAACTGTATATACCTTCTGTGACGGACTTCGGATTACAAACATTGCAAAAAAACACGGTGATGCTTATGAATGGGTAAATATGTTAGAAAATATCTCAGATAAACCAACACCCATTCTTTCCGAGCTCTGGGACACCTGTGTTACCCTTTCCCTTCCTCATGAAGAACCGATCCCCCGTTCTGCTTACAAACCGGGTTTTTCGGACATTACGACCGTATATACCCCCAGAGGTTCCTATTGGGACGACTACGATTTTGCCACCCGTGCCGACAACTTTAATATGTTTGACGTAGGATATTCCGGTCATCTCAGTCCCGGGAAAGAAAAGCGTTATTCTGCGGCCTGCGGTCTGTCTTCTTCCTTTGACTGTGCGCCGTTCTTTAATGTACACAAGAATGGAATGGGGTATATTTTTGCAGTGGGCTGGTCCGGTCAGTGGAACTGTCATCTGTCCCGGACGGAAGATGAACTGACCGTCAAAGCGAAAATCGAAGATACCCACTTCCGTCTGATGCCCGGTGAGTCCTTCCGTACATCCTCTTTTGTTCTGCTTCCTTATATATGCAGTGTTACAGACTCCCAGAATCAATGGCGGCGGCTCGTCAAAGAACACTATTCCCTGCTCGGTCAGAACGGACGGGACACCGAAGCTCCTCTGTGTGCCGGTATCTGGGGCGGTATGCGCTCTTGTGCTGTTCTGGACAGGCTCGACACCATCTGCAAAAACAATCTTCCCTACGAATACGTCTGGATCGATGCCGGATGGTACGGCGATACAACCCCGCCAACACCCGATGAATTTGACTGTGAATGGCGTTTCCATACAGGAGACTGGCGGGTAAGCCCCTGTATTCATCCAAACGGACTTAAGGATGTGGCCGATACAGTACACGCTTCCGGGCGGAAATTCTTACTGTGGTTTGAACCGGAGCGTGCTATTTCGGGAACACCGATCACCATGGAACATCCGGAATATTTCATTTTTCCCGAAGACGAAAATGACAACAATCTGCTGCTGAATCTGGGTAATCCAGGCGCCTGGAACTATTGTTTCGAAACGCTATCCCATCTGATCGAGAAGCTCGGAGTTGACTGTTACCGGCAGGATTTCAACACCTATACTCTGCCCTATTGGCGCAAAAACGATACGGAAGACCGTAAAGGTATCACAGAAATCCTGCATATCAACGGACTGTACCGTCTCTGGGATGCGCTTCTGGATCGTTTCCCCAACCTGTTGATCGACAACTGTGCTGGCGGCGGCAGACGTATCGACATTGAAACATTACGAAGAAGTGTTCCTTTATGGCGTACAGACTATCAGTGTTCTGCCAATTTCCCTGCTGAAGGTCTCCAATGCCATAATCTTTCTTTCAGCAGTTGGATACCCTATTCCGGAACAGGAAGTGGCAGAATATATGATACTTACCGTATCAGAAGTGCCTACAGCCCTGCTATGATGACCGGTTATTCCTTCAGTGAAGGCGATGCATTCTGTCAAAATGAAGAACAGATCTCCTGGTTGAAAGATCGCCTCACAGAGTATCTGGAAGTCCGGCCGTATTTCAGTGAAGACTACTATCCTCTTACTGAATGCAGTAATCGAAACGACATCTGGTGTGCTATGCAGTTCCACAGACCGTCATTGGGTGATGGTGTATTACTGGTCTTCAGCCGTGAAAACTCGCCCTATCGGACTGCAGTTTTCAAATTAGCAGGCTTGGAAGAAAATGCCGGTTATGTATTCACAGATGCCGATGGCGGCAGTTTTTCTGCGGATGCATCTGCGATTATGCAAAATGGCTTATCTCTTACAATAGAACAGCAGCGTACAGCAAAAATTTATTTTTATCATAAAATATAACGCAAAAAACTCCCTCTTGATGGCGACGTACAACGTCTTCTGTCAAGGGGGAGTTTATATCATTATAGATTGGATTTCACACATCCATTACATCACAGAATGCCGTTCCATAATACCGGAAGCACTGTATCGCTTCCTCACCGATTACTTCGCCGCTTACCACAATCGGTACAGCCGGAGGACAGTTGACAGAAGGTGCGGCCAGAATATGACCTATGCTCTCTTCCACTGCAACCGTACGGGAAGGAGCGAAGACTGCTTCACGGATGGATACAACTTTCTTGCCTCTCGGAATCGGCGGCGGGGTTTCTATGTTGGGTGTGCGCCGTGGGATTCCGGTAAATACTTCCGCAGCACGACGGATGCCGGTTTCTCCCGTTTCCGGGGCGGTCATCAGTACCAGATAATCCGGATCGGCAAATTCGCAGTGGATATTGTGCTTCTGCAGAATTTCCGCCAGTTCTGTACCGGTATAGCCATAGGATTTCGGTGCTATCGTAATTTTCGTTTCTTCCGTACCCGTCAGTTCAAACCCCATCCGGCGCAGCTCCTCCTTCCACCCGCGTACAGTGGGCAGAAAGGCCGCCAGACGTTCTCTGTATTCCTCGGTCAGATACCGGTTGGCTCTGTCCAGGGACTGCAGAATCAGATAGGAAGGACTGGTGGAGGCAAACAGGGACATGGCGCGGTCTGCCTGTTCCGCAAACATGGCCGGTGCACGGTGTGCGATATGCAGATATCCGCCGCCCGTCAGCACAGGCAGGGTTTTATGGGCGGAATCACAGCACATATCCGCGCCGAGGGCAATGGGATGGCGTGAATCACCGGGCAAAAAATGCAGGTAGGCACCATGGGCGTTATCTGCCAGCAGCAGGACGCCGTGACGGTGACAAACCGATGCAAGTGCGGCAATATCCACCGTATTTCCCAGATAATCGGGAGAGGTTACATATACAGCGATAGGCTTTTCGGGCATGGCGGCAAGTTCTGCGTCCAGCATTTCCGGATCCAGGATGCAGGAGAGGAGATTCCCACTCTCCGCAGGATACAGCCAATGCACATCCATATCCATCAGTGCCGCGCCGGTCATGAAAGCTTTATGGGCATTTCTGGCGGCGGCGATCAGGGGCTTGCGTCCGGTTTTTCTGCCGTACAGGGACACCAGATACAGCATGGCCCTGATGGACAGGGAGGAACCTTCCGCGGAATAGATCGTTCTTACCGTACCGAACAGCGCCGCAGCATTTTCTTCGCTCTGACGGATGATTCCTGACGGAGCATACAGCACATCCGCGCCGTCGATTTCCGTAATGTCCAGCATCTCCATGCCGAGAAGATTCTTCCCTTTATGGCCGGGCATATGCAGGCGCAGAGCATCGCTGTCGGTATAGTTTTTTACGTAATCGCAGATGGGGGTTTCCATCATTCGTCGTCTTCGTCCAGGGTTTTGGCGGCTTCCAGCATGATGGCACATTCCATACGCTTCCGGAACAGGGTACAGCCATAGGAATAGATACCCGTGATGGCGCCGGTTGCGTGGTATGCATTGGCTGCACATCCGCCGGAGCAGTACAGCTTCGCCCAGCAGTCACGGCATTCGGGTCTGGCGTATACGTTACAGGCCATGAATTCGTTCTGGATCGCTGTATTGGTCACGCCGTCCCAGATATTACCAAGGCAGAACTTTTCGTCTCCCACGAACTGGTGGCAGGGATACAGATCTCCCCAGGGTGTTACCGCCATATATTCGGTACCGGAACCGCAGCCGGATACTCTCTTATAGATGCACGGGCCGCCTTTCAGATCGATCATGTAATGATAGAAGGTAAAGGGCTTGCCGGCACGGTGTCTTTCCAGCATCAGCTCCGCCAGCTTTTCATACTGTTCCAGAACGATGGGCAGATCCTCTTCTGTCAGGGCAGAGGGATCATCGGGTGCGCACACTACCGGTTCCATGCTCAGTTCGGTGAATCCGAGGGACAGCATTTCTTCGATGTCCTTCAGAAAATCGGGGTTGGCGTGGGTGAAGGTGCCGCGCATGTAATAGTTCTTGCCTTCTCTGGCTTCCACCATCTTCTGGAACTTGGGCACGATCTTCTCCCAGCTGCCGTTGCCTGCGTAGTCCACTCTGTAGCGGTCGTGGATTTCCTTGCGTCCGTCCAGACTGAGCACCACATTGCTCATTTCACGATTGGCAAAGTCGATCACGTCATCGTCGATCAGCACGCCGTTGGTGGTCAGGGTAAAGCGGAAATTTTTGCCGGCTTCCTTTTCCCGTTCTCTGGCATAGGCAACCAGTTCCTTGACCACATCAAAATTCATCAGCGGTTCGCCGCCGAAGAAGTCCACTTCCAGATTGGTACGGCTGCCGGAGTTCTCGATCAGAAAATCCAGCGCACGCTTACCCACTTCAAGGGACATCATCGCTCTCTCACCCTGATATTTTCCCTGACTGGCAAAGCAGTACGCGCAGTTCAGGTTACAGGTGTGGGCAATGTGCAGGCAAAGAGCTTTTACCACGCCGGCGGTTTTCTGCTTCAGGGTATCGGCCACGGGCTCAAAGGTATCGGGTGTAAAAAGCTGGCCCGCTTCCTTCAGTTCACCGATCTGCGCCAGACATTCTTCCAGTTCTTCTCTGGTCACGTCTTCCCTGTCACCGTATTTCACCAGCATATCCTTAATGATCTGCTCATGATCCGTAGTCTCGTAGGCTTCGATCACATCGTATGCCACTTCGTCCACCACGTGTACGGAGCCGGAGCAGATGTCCAGAACGATATTCAGTCCGCCGAGTTTATAGCAATGTACCATAATGATTCTCCAAATATGTAAAATGATTCACAAAAAATACCGCCGATAAGGACGGCGGCATTTTGGTGTATATTCTCCGGATTACTTGCTCTTCTTGTTCTCGCACTTCTGGTTTGCAATACCGCAGCTGGTCTTGCAGGCAGACTGGCAAGAGGTCTGGCATTCACCGCAGCCGCCCTTCTTGGCGCTTGCACACAGGTTCTTGGTTTCCAGAGTCTTAATACGCTTCATATGGATAGTCCTCCAAATTGATTTTAATACATGTGTTATTATAGCATATATTCCCGCATAAGTCAAGTGTAATGGAAGATTTTATGTATTTTTATCCGCAGATTCCATCCCGTCCCCGTTGTCCGTTACGGGAAGAATGCGGGCTGAAACCATTGTTTACAAATTATGATTGAAAAAGCAGGCAGAAAGGTATACCATGTAACTGACCTGATTTTTTGTTAACGGAGATGATTTTTATGGAAAAGACACTGCGCACGGTTATTTGTCTGGTTCTGCTGCTCGGAATCACCGTAACGGCAGTCCTCGTTTCTGCAGATGCCCCCATGTCGTTCACCGATGTTTCCGAATCGGACTGGTTCTACAACAGCGTAAAAACCGTATATGAAGCAAAGATCATGCAGGGTGAACCCGGGAATATCTTCAATCCCAATGACCCCATGACCAGGGCGGAGCTTGTTACCCTGCTCTGCAATTTTTCCGGTGAAGACTCTGCCGGACTGGGCAAGGACCTGTCCTTCAAGGATGTAGCCGCCAATGCATGGTATGCGGATAAGGTGGGCTGGGCGGTAAAAGCCGGTATCGCACGGGTGGAAAACACACAGAATTTCTCCCCCGACGAAGCGGTAAGCCGTCAGGAGCTGGCGTATATGATCAACCGTTTCTTCACATATACCTCCCTTCCTGTCAACGGAAAAGTACTGATTGACAAATTCGATGACAAAAATCTTTTCGCCGACTGGGCGGCCGAGCATATCGAAGCCCTGCGTGCAAGAGGTATTTTCAACGGCAAGAACGGCGGCAATTTTGACCCGCTGGGCACCGCTACCAGAGCGGAGGTTGCCACCATCATCACCCGTATTCTGGCCAATACCGACAGCGATATGGAAGTTTCCCCCGACGGCACAAAATTTGTTTATTACGGGGACATGACCGAAGATGCGCTGAACGCATGGTTTACCGAGCTTGCGGCAGGCGGCAAGGGTGGTATTTCCGCCCACGTAGAGAATTTCTCCGTACTGCAGTCCACTTACAATGCCCTGCCCCCGGCAAATTTCCTGCGCACCAATATCAAAGTCCGTTTTGAATCCGCCTATGCCGCGCAGGTGACACGCACCTACAGCTTCATCGCACGGCAGGAAGGTATGAACGCGGATGAGGCAACGCCCGACAATATCGGTGTTGAATACGAAAAAGACGGCATCAAGTTCTCCTATATGCGTCTGGTTGCCGAAGGAAATGCGCCTTTGTATTCCACCGGAACCGGTGTCCACGGCGGTCATGAAAACCGGATCATTCATACGGAAAACGGTACCTACGGTGCGTACATCATCGAAGAAACCACCGGTCCCACAGCAGAGCATCCTCTGTGGATGGTGGGTGTGGCCAAAGCGGCAATCTTCAAGATGACCGGCGACGGCTTCAAGATCATTCATACCTACGAATTCCCCCGGAACAATTCCAGCTGCACACCCAACATTCTCTACGGCGGTGACGGCATGATCTATGTTACCACCATTGCCGGAGATGAAGAAACCTATCAGACCGAATTTGTCCAGAAGGGTTATCCCGCTACCGGCTACACCAGCAGTGCATGGCTGGAAGTATTTGCTGTAGACACCAACACGGACAAGATGGTCCACCACGCAAAATCCCTGCAGAGATACGACACCCACCCCTTTGTGGACGGCGGATACGGCAAGACCAATCCCATCATTGATGCGGAAAACGGCAAAATCTATGCGCTGGCCAACGGCGGGGATGCACCGAACGCTTTCATCGCCTGGTTCATTTACGATATTGAAAAGGGTGAATGGGAGGAAGGCTGTCACACCATCAACCTGCCCGAACGCCGGGACTACATCAACGGTTTCCCGGACGGCAAGGGCGGCTTCAGCTTTGTGGTTCAGCGAGGGGGAAAAATTGAAAATCGTACTGCCACAACGGGTATCCGTTTTGACGGTGAGAAGTATCTGTGGGACGGTGTGTACGTATACAATGTACCCGATCCCTACGGCACGGAATACAAGGAAGTCATCGTCAGAGAACCGGAATATTCCAAAACGCAGGTCAACAAGCCCCAGCACATCAATTATTTCGGTGACGGAGACGGCGGCGGTGCGACCTATGTGGATTTCGACAGCAATCTGCATATTCTCTATACCCACAGCAAGGACAACAAATATACGACCTACCATGCAATTTACGACATGGAGCTGAACGAGCTGTACAATGCCCCCATTCAGTTTGAGGAACGGCAGAACAGTGAAGAAAACAAATACGACTTCGGCATGACCCAGGGTCCCAGCGGCAAGTATTACATCATCGCAGAAAATGTTGCTCCCCAGGGACAGCAGGCGGCAAGCTTTGAAATCTGGAGTTCTGATGACGGTATCCATTTTGAGCAGGTTGTGGAAAGACATGTTCTGAAGATGAAGAACGGCACGACCACGGAATCCGGCAGACTCAGCGCGGCCAACTCCCGCCTCAACGGTGTGGTGGACGGTATTATGCCGATTCTCTTCAACGGATATTATAAGGAACAGTTCTGTTATTATTCTGTGGTACTGGAACTTCCGTAATATAAACGAATCCAAAAAACTCCCGATCGAAACATATCGGGAGTTTTTTTGTATTCCGTTCACAATACCGATTTCATAATAATATACACACCCAGCAGAATCAGTACGATTGGTACGATAATTTTCTTATTCCGCAGCAGAAATCCTCTGAGTCCCGGCAGATCTGCCAGTTTTTTCCCGAGAAAGCACCATACGGCAGTCAGTACCGCAAACACAGCAATCACCACTGCGATCTGCCACAGAGAATATCCGGCAAACAGAGGAATATAAACGCCGATATTGTCCGCACCGTTTGCCACGGTGACCAGTGCCATACCGATCATCAGACCTTTTCCCACATCCGGCTGTTCTTCTTCATCCTCAGAAGCATTTCTGCTCTTGATGTATCCGATCCACTCCTTGATCCCCAGCGCCATGGGTACAAGACCGAGGATACCAATGTATTTCTCCGGTACGGCGTGGAGAACAAATGCGCCGAGGAGACTGATGATCACAAGGGCGCCGATCCCCAGATATTTACCGACAACGACTGCGCCGGTCTGCTTCCGGTTGTCCGCCTGGGCAAAATAGAGGGTGTTGATGAACAGATCATCCACGTTCGTTCCGGCATAGGCGAATATGCCCGCGAGAATGGTTTCAAGCATCGGTCGTTCCCTCACATTTTATCTTTGAAATAGGCTTCGATCGCCGCTCTGTCCGCTTTGACGCTGCCCTGAATAAAGCCGGGTTTACCGCCTCCTCTGCCGCTTAGTGTACCGGTCATTTCCTTGCCGAATTCCCGCAGATCCCCTTCTCTGGAAGCCAGGCAGAAATTGTATCCTTCCCCATCCTTCCCGGAGAACAGAGCAGCCATACCGCCGCAGACATCGGCAATTTTGTCCGTCAGTTCCCGCAGGCCGACAGGATCCAGACCATCTTCGATCCGCAGGATATTTCCGCCGTCACGGCAGCTTTCCGCAATATAGTCAAACAGCTGTCGCTGCAGTCCGGTGACACGGTATTTTTCCGCTGCCAGCGCATCGCTCATACGTTTTGCCGCTGCGCCCGTTTCCAGCATCTTGGCGGAAAAAGCGTGGGACACCTGTCTGTTTTCCTCAAACACGGCCGAAAGCAAAGCAACCGCTCTGCCGCCGCAGGCCATTTCGATCCGCACGCCCTGATGAAATTTCACACAGGACAGCAGTTTTACCAGACCGATCTCCCCCGTGTACGCCACATGGACGCCGCAGCAGGCACAGATATCTACTTCCGGAAATTCCACCACACGGACAGGCCACGGAAGCGCCTTTTTACTGCGATAGGGCACCTGCGGCAGTTCTTCTTCGGTGGGATACCAGATATGAAGGGGTGTGTTTTTCCAAATGGCCGCGTTGGCCTTGGCTTCGATTTCGGGCAGTTCTTCCGCGGGGATAACGGTATCGAAATCAATGGTGATCACATCCGTGCCCATATGGAAGCCCACATTATGGCAGCCATACCGGGCGTGGATGAAACCGGAAACGATATGCTCGCCGGAATGCTGCTGCATCAGATCGAACCGTCTTTCCCAGTCGATTTTCCCGGTCACTTCTGTTCCGACATCGAAAGGGTCTGCGCAGAGATGTACCACATCCTCGCCCTGTTCCTGTACGTCCAGCACCGGAACACCGTTCAGAGTCCCGCGGTCACAGGGTTGTCCACCTCCTTCGGGATAGAACACGGTCTGATCAAGTATGATATGCCAGCCGCCTTCTGTGGGGGTACAACTTTCAACATGGGCTGTACATTCCGTCAGGTGGCAGTCTTCGTAGTAAAGTTTACGGGTGGGCATTTTTGAAACTCCTTTATGTTTCCGTTTCACCGGAAGTCGACCCGGTGATTATATATGGAACATTATAACACAAATAAAGAAAAAAAGGAATATCTGCGAAGAAGAAATTTATCTTACTATTGCCGGAACAAAGAATTACGTAATATAGTTTATCATACTTACTTCATTATATTGAAATTCGGAAAAAATGCACATTATAGCTTTACATCTTGGTATATTTATGCTATAATACTGATAAAAAAGGAGGGATTTATTTATGAAAAAATTTTTATCCTGCATTATACTCTGCTCAATGGTTCTGGCCGCCTGCGGACAAACTCCCCCTGAAGAGACCACGCTTCCCGACGAGACGGTTGTATCTACTGAAACCACTGAATCTGAAGAAATCAGTGAAACCGTTGAAGAGACGCAGGAAGCTGAGCCGGAACCCGAACCCGATCTTCCCGAAATCAATGTTTATGTTGTCGGTGGTACTACCGTTGGTTGGGTTTATGACCTCGGTTGTTATTACGCCAGTGGATATGCCCCTTTGCTTTCCCAGTATATGAACGAAAAAGCTATCATCCATGATTTTGCCTTGGGCGGATATACAACCAGAACTTATACCAAAAGTGATCTGTATACTTCTCTTTGGGCAAACATAAAAGAAGGCGATTATCTGATTCTTGCTTTCGGAAACGGTGAAGCATCCAAAGTAAAAGAAGACCACACCAAGTCAGGGTCTTTTAACAGCTATCTATACCAAAAATATATTCTTCCCGCACAGGAAGCAGGTGCTATTCCGATTCTCTGTACTCCCGTTGTCAGTGCCAACGAAAACAATGATTACACAGGAGATTCCGCACACATCACCGCATTCGGTGATTTCCCGCAGGCAATTCGTAACATCGGTGAAGCTTTGGATATACCTGTTATCGATCTGAACACCATTACTAAAAATAAATTTGAAGAAATCGGTTACGAAGAAGCTAAAAAATTCCATGCAGTTGCTACAGGGTACTACGCCGAAGATAATATGACTGTTATCCCGGATTACAGTACTCTGAACACAACGCAGTTAAACTGCAACGGTGCCGATTATGTTGCTTATCGTTTGGCAGCGGAACTTGCAAATATTGAAGGTATCGGCGATTATGTAAAGAAAGACACCAAGGAACCCAATCCCTGTATTTGCGCTCCCTTCGCTGGTTATTCCCCCGAACCGCTGTTTGAAGTATCCGAAAAGCCCATTGTTTACCTGGTCGGAGACTCCACTGTAGAAAGACCTCATTATGGTAATTATTACTACCGTACTTGCGGCTACGGTGTGCAAATACACAATTACTTCTCCGATGATGTCATAATCAAAAATCTTGGACTGGGTGCACGCAGTTCCAGAAGTTTCCTGGAAGAACCCAGATATGAAGAATTGAAAAACACGATTAAAGCGGGAGATATTCTGATCATCGGTTTTGGCCATAATGATGCCTCCAACAGCAGTTTGTACCCCGATCGTTTCACTGAACCTTCAGGTGATTATACCAATCCGGCAACAATCGGCTATCATCTGTATGAATATTACATAAAGCTTGCCCGTGACGCCGGTGCAATCCCCATTTTATGTACACCTATGGTATATTTAAAACCTGACGATGATTATTCCGGTCACGCTATCCACCACAAAGATGCCGGAAACTATCATCAGGCTATTCTGGATACGGCTGCCGCACTGGATGTGCCCGTTGTTGATTTGACTTCCATTACCAAAGAAAAATACGAAGAATTGGGTTATGAAGAAGCCAAAAAATTCCATGCTGTTCCCAAAGGAAAGTATGCAGAAGACGGTACTACAATAGTTCCTGACTGGGATACTGTGGACCAGTGTCACCCCAATATATACGGTTCCAATTATCTGGCATACCGTATTGCTTCCGAAATTCAGAGCATGAATATTCCCGGTGTCAGTGAATACGTAAAAGAGAATTTGACAGAGCCTTCTATTGACGATATCGCACTCAAAAACATCTACTACATCATGGAAGAATAAACGCTATCAGGTCCCGGCTTATAGGTTTGGGTTATTCGAAAAATGTACCGTACTTTTTCAGGGTGGTGCAGTCAAAAAATGCTTCGTAAATCCCGGGAGGGAGAAACGCTTTTACGCAAAAGTTTTCTCCCTCCCCTGTTTATTGCCTGACACCAACAAAAGAAAACCTCGAAACTGCAATAGTTTCGAGGTTTTTGATAATCGCCCGAAGGCTGAAATTATCTCTTGGAGAACTGAGAAGCACGACGAGCTGCTTTCAGACCGTACTTCTTTCTTTCCTTCATACGAGGGTCTCTGGTCAGAAGGCCGGCCTTCTTCAGAGATGCACGGAAAGTATCGTCAGCCAGCAGGAGAGCACGAGCTGCGCCGTGGCGGATTGCGCCTGCCTGACCGGAGATACCGCCGCCCTTTACGTTAGCTACGATATCGTACTTACCAACGGTGTTGGTTACGCCGAAGGGCTGATTGATAACCAGCTTCAGAGTTTCCAGACCGAAGTATTCATCGATGTCACGACCGTTGATGGTGATCTTGCCGGAACCGGGATACAGACGAACACGTGCGATGGAGCTCTTTCTTCTGCCGGTGCCGTAAAAATAAGGCTTTGCACTTGTATACATTCTTTATACCTGTCCTTTCTTACATTTCAACTTCGTACGGAACAGGCTTCTGTGCCTGCTGCTTGTGGTCGCTGCCTGCATATGCCTTCAGGCGGGTGATTGCCTTACGGCCGATGCTGTTGTGAGGGAGCATACCCTTTACAGCCAGTTCCATTGCGAATTCCGGACGGGTACCCATCAGCTTGCGGTAGTTGGTTTCCTTCAGACCGCCGATGTAGCCGGAGTGAGTTCTGTGGAACTTCTGGTCCAGCTTCTTGCCGGTCAGAACTGCCTTGTCGCAGTTGATGATTACTACGTATTCGCCACAGTCTACGTGGGGAGTAAATTCGGGACGATGCTTGCCGCGCAGGATGTTAGCTGCTGCAACAGCGGTCTTACCGAGAGGCTTGCCGGCTGCGTCAATGATATACCAGCCGCGTTCTACGGTTTCGGGTTTAGCCATGTATGTTGACATTGCTTTTTCCTCCATATCGATAGATTTTTTACTCGAACGCTGATATTATACCACACTCCCCCTCCCAAGTCAATACCTTTTTGCGAAATATTTCCGATTATTTTGATTTATCTTTATAAATCCTCCGTTTTTCTTCGATTTTCATGCATTTTCAGTTGTTTTTCCCGGAATCGGCCGGTTATGAACGCAAGTGTTACAAATGCACCCTTGAAGTTTTCCTGAAAATATGGTAGTATGTAGGTAAAGTGGAGGCTATTTTTTCTTCTGACTGTATTTTCTCCCCCATTTCTGTCAAAGAGGTGATTCCGTGAAGCATACGCTATTGTATGTTCTCCTGTTTTTTACTGTACTTTCCGTCCTTGCCCTGCCCTGTCTGGCGGAGGATATGTCCTTCTCCGGCGTCTACACGGATGTTTACAGAGATATTGAATCCTTATGTGAGTTCCTGCCGGAGCGGATCGACAATTTTTCCGGTATCTTCGGTTTTACCGGGGACAATATCTGGAACGTAAAACGGAAGTTCAACGACACTTCCATTGTTTCCGTCAATCCCGGCACCGGCAAGCGCGGTTATGTTTCCTATAATTTCGACGCCATTCCCGCCATGCTGGAGTACGACACCCTGGTTTTTGGTATGCATATTGCCGCCGACACGGATGCGGAAACCGGACAAACCGCGCAACCGTACCGTGTAATGCTGGACGTGCTCACCGGTGACGGTATCAAGCGTTCTCATGTATATGTCGAACCCAACATATGGACCATGGTATATTTCGATATCGGCTGGCTCGGGGAGGCAGAAAATTTCGAGGCGCTGCATATTATGATTGAATATATTGAAAATGAAGTGCCTGACCGGGTGGAGATGACCTCTCTTTCTGCGGACAATATCGCCGGACTGCTGGAAGCCTACAATGCCGGCTCCGTGATTCCGGACGAAGGTTCCCTGGCCTTTGAAGACGGTGCCCTTCATCTGATTCCGGATACATCCGGACGGGTCAGCGTTTCCATGCGTCATCTGCTGGAAGCTCTGCCGGAGGATGCAGAAGGACTGATGCTGTCGGTTACCCTGGCGGAAGGTCGGGGGAGCGGTTCCCTGACGGCAGGTATGCAGTATACTAATTATGATGAAATTTTCGTTACCTCACCCATGGATTTGTCCGCGGATCAGGAAGTGTATCTGTTCCCGCTGCCTTTTCCGGATACAGCGGATATCATGGCAACGGATGAACTGGATACCTTATACCTGTATTTCCACGATTCTGAGGCTGTACAGGACGAGGAGATCATCCTGACTTCCCTCGTGCTCTACCCCATACCTGCAAAGCCGCTCCCGACGACACCTCTGCCCGATACGGAAAATCTGGGCACCATTCTGTCCTTCGGAATCGCGGAAGAGGAGATCGTTTTTGCGGGTAAGCTGTCCCGAAATGCGGTCATTCGTTATATCGACGACACGATTCAGCTGTATGCCGTACCCGTATGGGACAACCGTTCCATGGACAGCGCCGTGCTCCTTGGCGAATGCGGTATTTCCAACAGCTATACAATCTCCCTGCCCCTCTCCGCTTACCGCAGTTACGCGGAAAACTGGATGTTCTTTCTGGCCATCTCCCACAGGGATCCCGACGATCCGGACAACAGAATCCTGTATATGCTGAACGAACCGAAATTACTGACCGGTCATGCACCTGCTCCCTCCACCCTGTCCATTCTGGGTCTGCATAACGCCAACACGGTAGGGGTATTTGAATCCAATGTATCCCATGTGGTTGTGGATATCCCGCTGGATCAGCTGCTGACCAAGAACGGCAGTACGGTTTGCTCCCGCAGCGGCAAAAGCTGGCATCTGAACACCGCTCTGCTTACAGAACTGGACAGCGAAATTCAGTTTTACGCCGACGCGGGACTGGAAGTCTGTCTGCGGCTGTTTTCCGATAAGCCGATCGCGGGACTGACCTATATGTCCCATGATGCGGAAACTTATCTGCCCTATCTGCATTCCGAAGAAGCCATCGAACAGTACACCGCCATCGTTTCCTTCCTCAGCAGACGGTATCCCGCCATGGACTCCATCATGCTGGGCGGCGGTATCAACAGTGAGAAATACACCGGTATTCCCATGCAGGATCCGGTTACGGCACTCCGGCATATTGCCGATCTGACGGCGATCACCTACACGGCAGCATCGGCTTCCGTTCCCGATGTGTATGTGATCGTTCCCTTTACCGATGATTACGAGGATGATATTCTGACCGACACCGGAGAGCTCGTTCCGCTGACACCGGAGTTCATCGCCATGCTGTTTGCCGGTTATCTGGAAGATCTGGGCAGTATTCCGTGGGTATTCGGCTATAATTTCGATACCATTGCTGCGGATACCTTTGCACTGCCGGATGCGGTTTCCCGCAATCTGCAGCAGATGGGCTTTGCGGCTCCTGCGGATACGGTTTTCACATGGTTCCCGGTCGGGGAAACGCAGGAATCCTGGGCAAGCACCACGCTGGTACAGAATTACGCCGACCTTTGTGTGGAAGCCGCCGCTGTCCAGCCGAGAGCGCTGTATCTCTCCCTGAAAAAGATCCCCCAGAAAGCCGATCCCCGGATGTATTCCGCCATGAAGGATATTCAGGTGGAAAACTCCAGCCGGGTGATCTGGGACCATCCTGCCGATATGGATGGCACCTCAGTCCTGCCTTCCCTTTCCTCTCTGACGCTGTACGATTTCTCCTCTGCTTACAGTTCCCTCGGATGGGTGGCGGGCGGCGGGATCACGGAAATGTATACCCGTCACAACCCTCTGTTCTCCGATACGGAAGAATCCCGTACTCTGCGCAGTCTTCTGCCGCTTCCCGAAGAGGATGGTCACAGAGGTATTGCGGGCGGTGTACTTCTGCGGAATTTCAGCCGTACGCTGGATATGCGGGATGTGGATGAGATTACATTCCGTTTTGCGCTGACCGATCTTGCGGGCGAAAAGAATGTCTCTGACAGCGGTGCTACGGTAATCTTTCTGCTGGGCAGTCAGGACCGGCGTGCGGAATTCTATGCCTATACCGTTCCCTTCGGTGAGACCGTGGATGCACGCTGTGCGCTGAGCGAATATGAAAACGCCGACCGTATCAATTACGTGGGCGTCATGGTATATGCCAATGAATCGGTTGTACTGGATCTTTCCTCCGTATCCGTCAGCAGCTCCGTACTGAATCAGAACGAGCTGGATGCGCTGTTCTACGGCAGCGAGGCGGAAGCGGATGATATGGCAAATTTTACGGAAATATTCTACATTCTGATCATCACCATGCTGCTAACGATCTGCGCGGCCCTTCTGCTGATCCGCCGTGACAGAGAAGAGACGGAAGCCGCAGAGGAACAGCTGTAAGGAGGATAAAACCAATGAATACATACCGGATTGAGGAGATCATCCTGTGTTTGGGTATCATTCTGACCGGACTGCTCTACAAATTTGCCTCCCTGCCTCTCTCCGCGGTTCTGCCCATAATGGCGGTGCTGTTTACCGTGATTCCCGTTGTGCGGTATATGGACGGCAAAAAACGGGGGCTTCGGGGAATGGCGCTGTTTCTGCCCGTGCTCTGTATGGGGTTTGTGGCGGGGATTGTGATCGTTGCCTGGATTGTGTATATGGTACAGTATTGATAAAAAATGAAAAAACGGCTGTCTTGGGTATTCGTTCATCCCATGACAGCCGTTTATTTTGGCTCTATAATAAAAGTTGGGGTCAGATAAGATGCCCAGCAAAAAAAGGTTGAGCATATCTGAAAAATCTGATAAAATGAAGTTACCACACTGCCACTTATCAGAGGAACAGATATGCTCAATAC
>SVTO01000034.1 GCA_015063745.1 Oscillospiraceae bacterium
GGGCAGCAAAAGTGGCAAAGGCAATAGGCTTGAGTATACGAAAGCCAGCGACTTGAGTCGCTGGCCGGTAGTATTGGGCTTTTAGCCCTTGTGCAAACCACCCGTTTGACGGGTGGTTTTGATTTTCTTCTTTCTCTACGATTTGGGGGGTACCAGATCGCTTTTTTATTTTTTGCATTTTTCTTCTTCGGTTTGTATATCTAAATCGCTTTTTCTTTTTTGTCCTTGGTGGACGTCCGCACAGACACCAAAAATTAACGGTTTAACCAAACAAAGAGTAGTAAAAAGCCGTATGTCCGCCAAGGACAAAAAATAAATGATTTAGACATCTAAACCGTAGAAAAAACAAGCAAGAAAAAACAAAAAGGGAGAAGGACAAAAATCCTTCTCCCAACCTGAAAACAGATTATTTCAGAAAAGCCAGCCCGCTGATGATCGGGGGTTCTTTTGCTTCGCCTTTACATACGCTGAAGAAGCAGATGATGTTGATAACGAGGACCATGATACCGAATACGGCGATAGCAAGCCAGCCGAGGAACGGAATGATCGCACCGATAATGGTTACCAGAGTAGAGCAAACCTGAATCTTAAGAGCCTGTCTTACGTGGAAACCAGCGTAAGCGGAAGTACCTGCAGCGAGAAGGGTAATGATGATACCGATCCAGCCCATGAGGTAGGGGATCATAGCCAGAACCTTGTTGGCGGAGATGTCTTCTTTCTGGAATTCAGCAGTATGATCCGGGCCTGCCTGTACGGAAACCTGGGGAACAATTGTCTGGAGCTGAGCACCGCACTGAGTGCATACATTAGCATCGTCGTTGAAAGACAGATGACAAGTGGGACAAACCTTCATAAAAACCTCCTGTTGGACACCGGTATACATGAAACTATGTAAGAAAACAGCTTTGTATACAAGTGAATATTAAAATTTGTGTAAAATACGTGCTTTTACGGTTTCATTATAGCAAAGTTTCGTAACAATGTCAAGACCGAAACCGCATAAAATACAAATTTTCGACGAATATCCATTCCCGTACGACAAAAATGTGAAAAACAAAACGACAAAAATGGTTATTTGCATGCATAAATATGTAATAATCACAAAAATCAAGTGTAAATATATACAAGCGATGAAAACAAAATGAAAGTTATTCGCGTTATTTCTGCAGAAAGACTGGACAAAATTGGAATTTTGTGATATGATATAAAAAGCATAATTTTCGATACGAATCGTTTGTCGGATGTATTGTTCCGTGTATACGGATACAGCAGCGAAAACCGGGTATACTACCGGATATGTACTGCCGAAAATACGAACAAACGGTGACACGGAAGGATGGAGCATAATGAATACAAAAACGCTTTTTTATATTCTGAAGCGCTTGGGGCTTGCTGTCCTGACGGTGTGGGTTGTAATAACCGTAACATTTTTTGTAATGCGTGCGGTTCCCGGCGGCCCTTTTGTGGGTGAAAAAGCCATTACACCGGCGGCACAGGCTGCTCTGGAAGCAAAATACGGTCTGGATAAACCTCTGTTTGAACAGTACCTGACCTACCTGAAGGATATCGTTACCAAGTTCGATTTCGGTCCCTCCCTGAAACAGCGCGGTATGGACGTTATCGACATCATCATGGACGGTATGAAAACCTCCATCAAGCTGGGTCTGATCGCTGCGTTCATCGCTCTGGTGACCGGTATCGTGCTCGGCTCTCTGGCCGCACTTCGCCGGAATACCATCATTGATAAAATCATCATGGTCATCACTACGGCGTTCGTATCCATGCCTTCCTTTATTATGGGTACATTTCTTCTGATTATTTTCGCCGTAAATCTGGGTATCCTGCCGGCCAACGGTACCACCGCTTCCGGTCTGGTTCTGCCCATCATTACCCTGTCCCTGTATCCCGGTGCCTATATCACCCGTCTGACCCGTTCCTCCATGCTGGACGTGCTGGGTCAGGACTATATCCGTACCGCCAAGGCCAAGGGTGTGTCCTCCAGAAGCATTATATTCGGTCACGCGCTGAAGAATTCCCTGATCCCGGTAATCACTTACTTCGGTCCCATGCTGGCCTATATCGTTACCGGTTCTCTGGTTGTGGAAAAGATCTTCGCCGTCCCCGGTATCGGCCGTGCTTTCGTAGACAGTATTACCGGACGTGACTATCCCCTGATCATGGGTACCACCATCGTGCTGGCCACCCTGATCGTTATTATGAACCTGGTCAGCGATATCCTCTATAAGGTCGTTGACCCGCGCATCAATCTGGAGTAAGGAGGCATCGTACATGAAGAAAAGATTATTTACCATGCATGTGGATGTGGACTCCTTCTTCCCCGCATCCGATGCCGAAAAGGAATACATGGTGCAGATGCGCCCCTCCTCCACCTTCTTCAAGGACGGACTTAAGAGACTGCGCAGAAATAAGGTTGCAGTGGTTGCCTTCTTTATCGTTGTGATCATTGCCCTGTCTTCCATCATCCTGCCCATGATCTGGCCCTATGCTTACGATACCATGCTGGGCGTTACGCCCGGTAAGCCGGTTGACGCATCCTACAACAACCTCGCACCCTTTACTTACGGCTATACGGAACAGCAGAAGATCGACGCGGGCGAATTCGTGTTCCCCCACATCTTCGGTACCGACTCCGCCGGACGTGACTACTTCATCCGCGTGGTGTACGGCACCCGTATTTCCCTGGCTGTAGGCTTTTTTGCCAGCATCATCGTGCTGATCATCGGTATGACCATCGGCTCCATCGCAGGCTACTGCGGCGGCGTGGTGGATCTGATCATCATGCGTATCGTTGACATCATCTACTCCCTGCCGGATACATTGATGGTTATTCTGCTGGCGGCGGTACTGAAGGAATCGGGGCTGAACGAAGCCATCGAGGGTACCGTACTTGCCAAGATCGGCAGTAACATCATCAGCCTGTTCATCGTGTTCGGCGTGCTGTACTGGGTATCCATGTCCCGTCTGATCCGCGGTCAGATTCTGTCCCTGCGTGAACAGGAATATGTTCTGGCAGCCAGAGCAGCGGGCGCCAAGGGTAAGTGGATCATCCCCAAGCACCTGATCCCCAACTGCATCAGCGTGGTCATCATCTCCACCGCCCTGCAGATCCCCAACGCAATCTTCACCGAAAGTTACCTGTCCTTCCTGGGTCTGGGTGTAAACGCGCCCATGCCGTCACTGGGTTCCCTTGCATCCGATGCACTGAACGGTATCCAGTCCTACCCGTCCCGTCTGGTGATTCCCGCATTGGTCATTTCTCTGATCGTGCTTTCCCTGAACCTGTTCGGCGACGGCCTGAGAGACGCCTTCGACCCCAAGCTGAAGAGCTGACCTGAGAAATATACCGCAGAGGCACGGTCCTCTCAAAAGTTAAAGATATAAGGTTGTTATTATGGAGAATCATATGCCATTATTGGAAGTTAAAGATCTGCATACCTCCTTCTTCACCGATGCGGGTGAGGTAAAAGCAGTCAACGGCGTGTCCTTTACACTGGATTCCGGAAAGGTACTGGGTATCGTAGGGGAATCCGGCTCCGGCAAATCCGTAACTGCCTATTCGATCATGCAGATTCTGGCATCTACCGGTAAGATTGTCGGCGGCTCCATCAAGCTGCACGGCGAAGAACTGGTAGGCGCTGATGAAAAAGTCATGAAAACCGTCCGCGGTAATAAGGTGTCCATCATTTTCCAGGACCCCATGACATCCCTGAACCCCACATATACCATCGGCAGACAGCTCATGGAAGCCATCATGCTGCACACCAACCGCAATAAGAAGGAAGCATGGGACAGAGCTGTGGAAATGCTGCGTCTGGTGAATGTAAACGAACCGGAAAAGCGTATGAAGCAGTATCCCTTTGAGTTTTCCGGCGGTATGCGGCAGAGAGTTATGATCGCCATGGCTCTGGCCTGCGAACCGGATATCCTCATTGCCGATGAACCCACCACCGCCCTGGACGTAACCATTCAGGCCCAGATTCTGGAATTGATGAAGTCCCTGCAGGAAGAGCTGGGTATGGCCATCATCATGATCACCCATGACCTGGGTGTTGTTGCCCAGATGTGCGACGAAGTAATCGTTATGTACGCCGGTTCCATCTGCGAACAGGGTACAGCGGACGAGATCTTCTACAATCCCCGTCACGAATATACCAAGGGCCTGATGCGTTCCATCCCCACTGCCAATACAGCGGGTCAGAAGCTGCAGCCCATCACCGGCACCCCCATCGACCTTCTCAATATGCCCGAGGGCTGTCCCTTCGCACCCAGATGCGACGCGGCCATGAAGCTCTGCATCAAGAAAAAGCCCATCCGTATGGAGATCAACTGCGAGCATCAGGCAGCCTGCTGGATGAACGTAAAGAAGGGCCTGGAGGAAGGTACCATCAGCCGCAGCGACGACGGACAGATTTCCTTTGAAATCGACGATCTGAGCTTTGTGGACGAAGCGGGAAAGGAGCAGACCAATGAGTGAAATGCACAAGGAAACACCCCTGATTGAGGTCAAGAATCTCAAGGAGTATTTCAACATCAACATCGGCCTCTTCCGTACCAAGCCACTGAAGGCTGTAGATGACGTATCCTTCTACATCCGCAAGGGTGAAACATTGGGTCTGGTAGGCGAATCCGGCTGCGGCAAAACAACAGTCGGCAGAACCATTCTGAACCTGTACAAGCCCACCGCCGGCGAGATCCTGTACAACGGCCAGCCGGTAAAGACCAAGGCAGAGATTGCCGAATTCCGCAAGAAGGCCACCATGGTCTTCCAGGACCCCTATTCTTCCCTGAACCCCAGAATGACCGTAGCCGACATCATCGGCGAACCTCTGGACATCCACAAGATGTACAAGACCAAGGAAGAAAGAAACGCCAGAATTCTGGAACTGATGGAGCACGTCGGGCTGAACAGCGAACACGCCGCCCGTTATGCCCATGAATTCTCCGGCGGTCAGAGACAGCGTATCGGTATTGCCCGCGCCCTGGCCATCAACCCGGAATTTATCGTATGCGATGAACCTGTATCTGCCCTGGACGTATCCATTCAGGCACAGGTTATCAATATGCTGGACGAGCTGCAGGAAAAGTTAGGCCTGACCTACCTGTTCATTGCCCACGACCTGCTGGTAGTCCGCCACATCAGCGACCGTATTGCCGTAATGTATCTGGGCAGAATGGTGGAGCTGGCCGATGCGGATGAGATTTACGATCATCCTCTCCATCCCTATTCCCAGTCCCTGCTGTCCGCTGTACCGGTACCCGACCCCAAAGTCGCCCGTGCCAACCAGCGTATTGCCCTGTCCGGCGATATTCCCAGCCCCCTGAACGCCCCCTCCGGCTGTCCCTTCCGTACCAGATGTCCCTACGCGACGGAAAAGTGCGTTGCGGAAATGCCCGCATTCAAGGAAGTCAAGCCCGGTCACTTCGTAGCCTGCCATAAGGTGGAAAACGAACAGTAATTCATTTCGTTCATTTCCGCGAAAGCGGTGTGAAAATATTAAATTTATTCTTTTTAAGAAAGGAAAGCAACCATGAAGAAACTCCTTGCACTCCTTCTGGCGTCTGCCATGCTGCTTTGCCTGCCTGCATGCGGCAGCAAGAGCACCTTTGACGGAAGCTCCATAAACGTATGTATCGGCTCCGAACCGGACACCCTCGACCCTGCGCTGAACTCCGCAGTTGACGGTGCTACCATGGTCAGCCACCTGTTCGCAGGTCTGGCTAAGTGGGCTCAGGACGAAAACGGCAACCTCGTTATCGTTCCCGACGTAGCTGTAGCTCTTCCCGAAGGCGTTATGAACGACGACGGATCCGTTACCTACACCTACACTCTGAAGGACACCGCTATGTGGTCCGACGGTCAGCCCGTTACCGCTGCTGACTTCGAATTCGCATGGAACCGTGCTGCATCCGTAGCACTGGCAGCAGACTACTGCTACATGTTCGAAGTTGTTGACGGTTACGCTGAAATGTGGGAAACCGATGCTGACGGCAATGCCATCAATCCCGATGCTAAGCTGAACGTTAAGGCAATCGACGAAAAGACTCTGGAAGTTACCATTGCCAACGCTATCGCTTACTGGAACGAACTGCTGGCATTCCCCACCTATTTCCCGGTACGTGAAGACGTTGTTGCCAACGAAGCATGGGCAACTGATCCCGCTACCTACGTATGCAACGGTGCATACAAGATGGAATCCTGGGCACACGACAGCATGATCACCCTGGTTAAGAACGAAAACTACCACGACGCAGCTTCCGTTACCATGCCTAAGATCAACTGCTACCTGTCCGACGACTCCAACAACATGCTGACCAACTTCGAAAACGGCAGCTGGCACCTCATCGACGACGTTCCCACCAACGAAATCGCTAACCTGAAGAAGGAATATGCTGATGAATTCGTAGTAGCCGGCCAGATCGGTACCTACTATGTATGCTGGAACGTAAACGAAAACCTGCTCCCCGCTACCAGCACTCTGACCGGTGTTGAAGCTGAAGCAGCTGAAGCTGAAATCCGTAACGCTATCGCTCTGATCTACGACCGTAACTACATCGTAGAAGCTATCGCACAGGGCGGTCAGGTTCCCGCATCCTCCTTCGTTGCTATGGGTATGACCAACCCCGACGGTACCGAATTCTACAAGACCGCCGGTGACAGCGAAGAATTCGACGGTTACTACAACGTTGCAAAGGAAGCTCTGGAAGCCAACTACGCAGCAGCTGTTGAAACCCTGAAGAAGTACTACACCTACGACGAAGCTGCAGCTAAGTTCACTGACATTCCTGCTCTGACTTACCTGTACAACACTTCCGACTCTCACAAGGCTATCGGTGAATACCTGCAGACCGCTATGGCTTCCATCGGTATCACCATGACCCTGGAAAACCAGGAATGGGCAACCTTCCTGAACACCCGTAAGGAAGGCGATTACTCCGTTGCACGTAACGGCTGGCTGGCTGACTACAACGATCCGATCTGCTTCCTGGATATGTGGACTTCCAACTCCGGTAACAACGACGTTCAGTACGGTAAGGGCGAACACGCTGACCTGGCTATGTACGACCTCGACCTGACTGCTTACGGTTACGACATCAACGTTACCGACGGTACCTGGGCTGAAACCTACGACGTTCTGATCTCCACCATCAAGGCTTGCACCGATAACGCAACCCGTTACGAACTGATGCACCTTGCTGAAGATATCCTGATGTCCACCGGTTGTATCGTTCCCCTGTACTTCTACACTGACCTGTACATGGTTGACGACGCCGTTGAAGGCTTCTTCTCCAACCCCCTGGGTTACAAGTACTTCATGTACTGCCACAACTAATATAACATTAGTTACACAGAGCCTGCTGTCTCCGGATGGCAGGCTCTTTTTCTGTCCGCACCGAACCGGACGGGGAAAAATCACAGCAGAAACGGATTTTCGGGGAATACTGTGCATTTCCGGTGGTATTTCCCGACAAAACGTGGTATAATGATAGGGTAAACACATTGGAAAAAGGAAGTTTTGCGGTTATGGATCATATTATTCCGAAAGGGAAATACAGATATATTCTATTGGTTCTCATGATTTTTCTGCTGACCGTACCGGTGTCTGCGCGGACGTATGGGGATCGTTTTGCCGATGTTCCCGCAGATGCGTGGTATCACGGATATGTGTCCGCGGCGTATGAAATGGGAATCATCGACGGAACGGACGAAACCCATTATCAGCCGGACGGGTATGTGACTCTGGCGGAATGTATCAAGCTGGCATCCTGTATTCATCAGCTCCGGACGGAGGGGGAAGTGTCCCTGACAAACGGTACGGAGATCTGGTATGAAACATACGTGCAGTACGCGCTGGACAACGGGATTCTGGAAGTCCCCTTCGATGATTATACCACCCCCGCCGACCGTGCGCAGACTGTGGTGATTTTCGCCGCCGTACTGCCGGAGGATGAGCCGGTGATCAATCCCCCGGGGACTCTCGGATTCCGGGATGTAACGGATGAAACGGCGTGGTATTACGGGGATGTGTACCGTATGTATGGATGCGGTATCATGGTGGGGGACGATACGTACCGCTTCTGTCCCGATGAACCTATCCTGCGGAGCGAAATGGCCGCTGTGACGGTACGGATGCTGGATGGAGATACACGTGTGACCCGACCCATAACCGCGCCTGCACAGGTGGAATGTGCCGTTCTCATGTATCATAATTTTGCCGAACAGCCGGCGGACTATACGGTCACACCCATGACCTTCCGCAGTCACTTACGCGCTCTGAAGGAAGCCGGATATGAGAGTATTTCCTTCCGGGAGCTGATTCTGTATACCGAAGGAAAGATTCCCCTGCCGGAAAAATGTGTTCTCCTGACCTCCGACGACGGCTATAGCGGTGTACTGGACATTGCGCTGCCCCTGCTGCGGGAATTTGATATGCAGATGAGCGTTGCCGTGATCGGAAATCTGATCGGCACGGGGGCGGATGGCTCACTGCCTCACTTCACCATGGACGACATAAAAAAAGCGGACGGGGAAGGACGGATCGAGGTAATCTCCCATTCCTGGGGACTGCACACAAACGGCAGTTATCTGGACGGTGCGGTGAATCTTGCCATGACCGAGGCGGATTATACCGCTTATCTGGCCGCCGACCGGGATAAGCTTCTCGCCGCTGTCGGAGCAGATTTCCCCATGGCGGAAAAGGTGTTTGTATATCCCTTCGGCAAGTATTCCGCCGCCAGTGAAGCATGGCTTGCATCGGTTGGCTGCAAGGTCAGCGTCACCGTGGACAGAGGCATTTCCCATATTTCCGTGGGCGACAGCCTGTATCTTCTGAAGCGGATTCCTGCGGAATGGTACACCACGGGCGAAGCGCTGCTCAGAAATATGAAATAAGGCGAAATCCGTCACCATCCTGTAAAATTGCCGCAAACCGTGGCTTTCCATGGGGAAATGTGGTATAATAGACAAGATAAAAACGTAAAAAAGAGGGCATTATGGTATTCAGCAGTACAGTATTCACAGCATTTTTTCTGCCGGTTCTGATTGCAGTATATTTCTGTATTCCGAAACGGTATCTTGCCGCACGCAATGCAGTACTGTTGGTGTTCAGTATCCTGTTCTACCGTTTCGGCGGCGAGAAATATCTGTGGATCCTGCTTGCTTCCACCGCTATCAATTATCTGGCCGGACTGTGCATGAATATCCGCCGGCCACGGCTGAAAAAATGGATTTTCATACTGGCCATCGTGTGCAATCTGGGACTTCTGGGGTATTATAAATACTTCGGCTTCGGCGTATCCATCATCGCTTCCCTGGGGGGAAAGATCACCGTTCCCTCCATCGTCCTGCCCATCGGTATTTCTTTTTTCACCTTCCAGGGTATGAGCTACGTTATCGACGCCTATCGCGGGCACTGCAAGATCCAGAAAAATCCCGCCTATCTTCTGCTGTACATCGCCTTTTTCCCCCAGCTTGTGGCAGGCCCCATCGTCCGCTACGTGGATGTGGAGGAAGCACTGCACCGGAGAGAACATACGCTGAAGGACTTTACCGACGGCATGATCCGCTTTATGCTGGGCTTCGGCAAGAAAATGCTGCTGGCCGGTGCCATGGGCGGAATCGCCGATACTGCTTTCGGTACGGGTGCGGATCACCTGACTGCCGGACTGGCCTGGGTGGGTGCGATTGCCTATACCTTCCAGATCTATTTTGATTTTTCCGCTTATTCCGATATGGCCATAGGTCTGGCGCAGATTTTCGGCTTCCGGTTTGCGGAAAACTTCCGGTATCCCTATATCGCCGTATCCGTCACGGATTTCTGGCGGCGCTGGCATATCTCCCTGTCCACCTGGTTCCGGGATTACGTGTATTTCCCCCTGGGCGGCAGCAGATGTGCGAAGGGAAGAGCCGTTTTCAATCTGTTTGTGGTCTGGCTGCTCACCGGACTCTGGCACGGCGCGGAATGGAGCTTCATTCTGTGGGGACTGTACTACGTGCTGTTCCTGATTCTTGAAAAATATCTGCTCGGCAATATACTGCCCAAAATCCCGACGGTTCTCCGCTGGGCCGGCACCATGCTGATCGTCATTACCGCATGGGTATTCTTCCGTGCGGCCGATACCGGTCATGCTTTGCACTATCTGCATGCCATGACGGGCCTGTCTTCCGTCTCTGCGGCAGATGCGGCTGTATCCAACGCGCAGGCATACTACCTGATCCGCCAGCACCTGCCCGAATGGATCGTGTGTATCGCCGCCGCCCTGCCCGTTCTGCCGAAACTGCGGGAATGGGTGCAGAATACGAGCCGCACATGGATAAAACCCGTGAGTCGGCTTGTATCCATGGTCTTTGCCTTCGGTGTGTTCCTGCTCTCCTATATCTGGCTGGTCACCGGCAGCTTCAATCCGTTTATTTACTTCCAATTCTGATACATTGAGGGATCTATGAAGAAATCCAGAATCAAAATCCCGGAGATACTCTTTGTCTGCGCCGTCATGCTGTTCCTGTTTGCTGCAGGTGCATTTACACTCATGAGCATGGACGAGAGCTTTTCCTTCTACGAAAACCGCAATCTGGCGGAGGTTCCTGCCTTTACCGTATCCGGTATGCTGGACGGCAGCTGGTTCTCCGATGTGGAAACCGCACTGCAGGATCATGCCGCCGGACGGAATATTTCCCTGAAACTCAAAACCTGGCTGAACCTCCATCTGCTCGGCCGTCCCGTGGTCAACGATGTGGTGATTGCCGATGCGGATCTGCTTCTGCCGTGGAATGATTTTGAGTATCCCCATGATCCGGAAACGCTCACCGCCAAAGCCGAAACCATCGCTGCTGCTCTGCAGAGTCATATGGAAGTGACAAATTCCTGCGGCGGCTATTTCCTGTACGCGGCGATACCCTGCCAGTATGTGTGCTATGAGGATGCCTATCCCGCATACCTGAACAACCGCGCTGACTACACCGCAAAATCCGCCGATGCTCTGTTTGCCGCATTGGAGAAAGCCGGTGTACCCTATGTGGATATGTACTCCGTGTATACGGAAAACGGTACCCTGCGTGCTACAAGCTCCCTTGTGGATAACCATTACTCCATCACCGGCGCGCTGGAAGCCTACCGTGCCGTTACGGAAAAATGGAACGCCGATACGGGCAGCAGTTATCCCATTCCGCAGGCTGAGCATTACGAATGGGTTACCCTGCAAAATCCTTACCTCGGCTCCCGTACCCGTAAGCTCTGCGGACTGTGGACATCCGAAGAAAGACTGCAGATTGTATACCCGAAGGAAGAAATCCCTTTCCGCCGGTACGAAAGCGGCGAGGAGATCACACCCGTTATCTACTCCCTCCCGACGGATGATACCTCTGACGTGCTGTATTCCGTATACATGGGCGGCGACAACAGAGAGACCCGTATCGAAACAAACCGTCCCGAGCTGCCCGACATTTTCATCTACGGTGACAGCTTCACAAACGCCCTTGAAGCCATCGCATGGATGGATTTCGATACCATGTACACCTACGATTTCCGGTATTACGGCGAAAAAACCGTAGAAGAACTGATCCGGACATACCAACCGGACATTGTGCTCTGTATCCGGGACTACGAAGCGTTGCTGCTGGAAACAGGAAACGGCGCATAAGGCAAAAGATTTGACAAATTGCCTTTTTTGTGGTATACTATATAAAATATACAAAAAGAAAGGCAGGGTGCAGTTATGGTAATACATGAAGCGGCAGAGAATTATCTGGAGACCATTTTTATGCTCCTGCGCCGGAAAGGCTCCTGCCGGTCGGTGGATGTAAGCCGGGAAATGGGATATTCAAAGCCCACGATCAGCGTCATGATGCGGAATCTGCGGGAAAACGGATACATCAGCATGGACGACGGCGGATTTATCACGCTGACGGACCGGGGAATGGAAATCGCTTCCCATATGTACGAACGGCATGAAACCATTGCCAAGGTACTGATGAAGCTGGGCGTGGATGCGGAAACGGCGTACGAGGATTCCTGCAAGATCGAGCACGACCTGAGCGACACAAGCTTCAACGCGATCCGGAAATTTCTGGACGAAAACGACGTACTGTAAAAACACATACAGCCTGTTATGTCTGCGGACAGAGCAGGCTTTTTGTTTTGCCCGGGGCAGGGGAAAAGGATGCATAAGTTATGGAAAATTCAAATATTTGTATTGCAATCCGGGGTGGAGTATGATAAAATAAAGACAAGTCGTAAAGACGAAAAAAACCAAATTTCAATTTTTTGGAGGTACTATGGAACAGGTACGTTTCGGTATCATCGGGATCGGTAACATGGGTTCCGGTCACATGTATTCTTTTTTGAACAACAGTGTACCCGGCGCAGTTCTGTCTGCGGTTTGTGATGTAAAGGAAAGCCGTCTGGACTGGGCGAAGGGTGTATGCAAGGAAAGCAATCCGGAAGTAAAGTTCTTCACCGATTATAAGGAACTGCTGGCATCCGGTGCTGTGGATGCGATCCTCATCGCGACCCCTCACTATCTGCATCCCATTATCGCTATGGAAGCCATTGACGCCGGCATCAATGTAATCAGCGAAAAGCCCATCGGCGTATATACCAAGAAGGTATATGAACTGATCGAAAAGGTAAAGAGCAGACCGGACGTAACCTTCGGTATCATGTTCAACCAGAGAACCAACGCTTACTACCAGAAGATGCGTGAAATGGTACAGGGCGGTGAACTGGGCGAACTGAAACGCTGCGTATGGATCATCACCGACTGGTACCGCACACAGGCATACTACAACAGCGGCGGATGGAGAGCAACCTGGGCAGGCGAAGGCGGCGGAGTTCTGATGAATCAGTGTCCCCACCAGCTCGACCTATGGCAGTGGATCTTCGGTGTTCCCAAGAGAATTTTTGCCAAGTGTGACCTCGGTAAGTACCACGATATCGAAGTAGAAGACGACGTAACCGCAATGGCTGAATACGAAAACGGTTCTACCGGCGTATTCATCACCACCACCGGCGAATTCCCCGGTACCAATCGTCTGGAAATCACCGGCTCCAAGGGTAAGCTGGTATACGAAGACAATAAGCTGATTTATACCAAGCTGTCCGTGGACGAAAGAGAATTTACCATGAGCAGTTCGGAAGGATTTGCTGCAATCGAACAGGAAATCATTGAACTGGAAGTAGAAGGCGGCACCGGTGAACAGCACGTTGGTATTCTGAAGAACTTCACCAACCATCTGCTCCACGGCGAAGAGCTGCTGGCTCCCGGTATTGAAGGTATCAAGGGCTTGTCCATTGCCAATGCTATGATGCTTTCCTCCTGGAAGAATGACTGGGTGGAAGTTATGAACGACGGTGAAGAATTCTGGGCAATGCTGCAGGAAAAGATCAAGACATCCAAGGTAAAAGAAGACGCTGGTATCGTATTCTCTACCGAAGGCACCTACGGTGTTTGATGAAACACAAAACGGGGAACTGCCGAACAGGTGGTTTCCCCTGTTTTTTAAAAACAATCCGATCGAAAGATGGAGTAACAATATGAAAACAATTCACGTAAACAATAAAGGTTTCCTTTCCTTTACGGACGATGAGAAAACCTATATCATCCCGTCTCCCATCGGTCTGCTGGTTGCGGAAGACTGTGCCTACGCCCCCCTTTCGGCAGAAACAGACGGCGAAAACATTACCGTAAACTATGAAAAGGGTACCTGCCGGCTGACCCTGCAGAACTGCGGCGGATACTATAAGATCACCGTCAAGGAAGTACCGGCGGAAACGGATCGTTTTATTTTCGGTCCCTACGAGACGGAAGCGGTTACGTACGGTGAAATACTCGGCGCCGGCTGGTACGAGGACGGCTCCGTTGTCTGTATCCAGTCCCTGATGCCCAAGGTAATCAGCGGCTTTGGGGGCAAAATTGCCGAAAACAAAACCGGTCTGGATCTGGGAATGGCCGAAGACGCGGCATCCGAATACAACGGAAAAGTGTATCTGAAGCTGGCCGCTGTAGATCGTACCAAGTATACCACCAAGGATTATCTCGGCATGAAGAATGTGATCGTGGAACCCGCACCCATGCCGGATGCCCTGATCGATGATTCTTCCATCGCCCTGCTGGCAGCGGATTCTGCGGATACTCTGCTGGATACCATCGGTGAAATGGAACTGGCGGAAGGTCTGCCCCATCCCACCCATAACGGCGAATTTGCCAAGAAGTGCCGTCGTGCTTCCGCCCATTATCTGATTTTTGGCGGATCCGGCCTGACCAACGAGGAACGTGTGGCGCTTGCGGGACGTTCCGGCGTCAGCTGTGTATATTTTGCCGGTGTTATCGAAAAATGGGGTCACTTTACCGCTGATAAGGTGAATTTCCCCGGCGGTGTCAGCGAGGTTGCCTATTATTCCGATAAGATCAAGGAATACGGCGTACATCTCGGCGCCCATTCCCTGAGCAACTTCATCACCACCAACGACGAATATGTAACACCCGTACCCCATGAAAAACTGCTGGTTATGGATAAATCCAAGCTGACGAAGGATCTGAAGAAGGGCGAAGCCGAAGTGTTTGTGGCGGATGTGAATAACTTCCAGTGCAGAAGCGCTCTGAACGTGGTCCGCATCGGCAATGAACTGATCCAGTTCGGCGGGTTTGATGCCGACCGTCTCTGCCTGACCGGCTGTACCCGCGGCGCATTCGATACTGTCGAATCTGCCCATACCGCCGGCGATGTTGTGGACCGTCTCTGGGACCACGGCTACGGCACCCTGTTCCCGAACATTGAACTGCAGTCGGAAATGGCGGAACATCTGGGCAATTTCCTTAAGGATGCGAAAATTCACCGTTTCTCCTTCGACGGTGTGGAAGGCTGCGACTATACCGGATATCTGGAATATGCCAGAGCCGCTTTCGTCAAGAAGACGCTGGAAACCGCAGGCCGGGAAGTGGTATGTGACGGCAGCTGTCTCTCCCATTACCTGTGGCACGCTTACGCCTACGCCAACTGGGGCGAACCCTGGTACGATTCCGAACGGCGCGGCGGTATGTATCTGTATCGTGTCAACCATATGCCCTACTTCGACCGCAACCTGATGCCCCGCATGATGGGCTGGTATTCCATCCACGGCAACGACGGCCATTTTGAAGCCACCCCGCCGGAAAACATGGAATATATGCTGTCCAGAGAAGTGGCATACGACGCCGGTGCTGCTATCCACGTATCGGAACAGGTAGCCAAGGAGCACGGCCTGATCAACAAATACATGGATATGATCAAGCTCTGGGGCGACTTTCGTGAAGAAGCGGACATCCCGGACGACCTGCGTGAAAAAATGCAGGAAGAACAAAGCGACTGGCACCTGGAAAAGACGGAAGATGGCTGGGAGCTGTCCCGCATGATCATACGTACCCAGGATCTGGCATACGGCGACCGTCCCATCCACGCGGAAGCCGGTGTTGTGGACAATAAAGTAACCGCCAATGCCGACGCCGCCAAGGTCAACCACTCTGCATTCTTTGTTGCCGAACCCGGTTATCCGGGCGTCAAAGAACCTCTGCATCTCCGTATCCGCGTAGGCGAACCGGGACACGGCTATATGGAAAACGTGCAGATCGTGAACATGAATTGGGATGTACAGGCCCAGGACGGTGACTATCTGGAATACTACGGCGGAGACGAGCTGTATCTGTACGACAAGAACTTCAATCTGAAGAAGGTCGTTCGCGGTACGGGCACACCGCTGCCGGAAGCAGTAACCTCCATGATCTGGAACATGATCCGCTACACCACCGATACGGATGAACACGCACGCTATATCATGAAGGACATCCGTACCGTCAAGACATACCATATCAAACCCAAGCAAAAGTAAAATTACAGAAAAACGGACATACGTCAGAATCAGTATCTGGCATATGCCCGTTTTTTGTTTGTCCGGTTACGGAGGCTCGTATCCGCTGTCAAAATGGCTGTGCTGGATCTTTTCACGGTTTTCCACGGCGGATTTCAGCAGATACCCCACCGTTCCGCCGGTCATGGGAATACCGATATAGTATAGAACCGCATCGGCAGAAACAGCCATCTGCAGTCCTCCTTCCGGGATCAGAACGGACAGCACCAGCTGTACTGCCGCAAATACCATCCCGAATACCGCACCCGCAAACCATAAGCGGATCATGGCCGTCAGCAGCTTTTTGCTGTACTGCACCGGCGTGCTTTGTTCCGTATTCCTCATACTGCGTCACTCCATGGCATTCCAAAGCTTGCGCCACAGGTTGGAAGCGTATTTGTACTGATCCAGATACCGCCTGGTGGATTCCTCCAGACCGCACCGGTCACAGACCAGCCTGCCGTAATAGGCGGATACGGCATCCACGGCATGAATCCGGTTGTCGATCCCCAGAAACGGGGTCGGATCCACGCTTTGACCCTGCCGGTTCCGCACCTCAAAATGCAGATGACTGCCGGTACTGAGTCCTGTAGAGCCTTCCGCACCGATCACATCTCCTGCACGTACCACCGTCCCCCTCTGCACATAACGTGCGGACAGATGACAGTAGAACATACTGTACCCGTCGGATGTGTCGATGCGGATATAGTTCCCCCATTCCCAGGTGCGTCCGGTGTCCGATGACCTGTCCAGAATGGCCGATGATCCCACCACACCGTCCTGTACAGCCACAATCTGCTTCTGACTGCCCACAAGATCGATCCCCTTGTGCAGCTCCGTTTTTCCGTTTCGTATCCGGTTTCCGTAAGGACTTGTAACCCGTACGGTCCCATTTTTGTATGGAAGCATATTTTTCTCCTTTCTTTTGGCTGTACATCCGAATGTACGTCCGAATGTACAGCCGATACATTTTCTTATTCGCCGCCGCTCTGTTCGATCTTCTCGATACGTTCCAGTATATGCCTGCACTTTTCTTCCAGCAACGGTATCCGGGTGGCAAAATTGTTGTGTTTATCCACCTTGATCTCCAGCTGCTCCACCCGATACGCTGTCAGCCGGAATCCGCTGTATGACCCGATGGCAGAACCCAGCAGCGCAATCAATGCAATGACAATCTCGGTTATGTATGCCATATCCTTCTCCTTTCTTTCCGGTTTCGTATATACAGTATACATCGGAACATCTGTTCTGTCAATGGCGCGGGTGTGGCATTTGCAACAGTGCGGAGACGGCATAAAAAACCGTCCCTCACATTACGTAAGAGACGGTTTGACGGTAAAGATTCAATCCAGACGGATCACATTCGCCTGCATTCTGTCCGCGATTCTGCCTTCATCCTCACGACAGGTGAACAGGAGGCACTGAACATCGGACGCACCCAGAGCCATCATGGCACTCTGGAGACGGTCACAGTCCACGGTCGCAAAGGTTTCGTCGAAGCACATGGGCGGAACCTGGCGGTCATCGGCGGAGAACAGCACTTCTGTCAGACCGAGACGCAGCGCCACATAAGCCAGATCGGCTGTACCGCGGGAGAGCAGCGCACAGTCCGCCGTACCTGCATTGGTGGTGAATACGGCGCCGAAAGCGGGATCCATGGCAATTTCGGGATACTTGCCGCCGGTTGCGGATGCCATGAACGCAGATGCCTTGGCGGTTACGGTGGGAATCACGCCGGAGCGCATTTCTTCACCGGCGGACAGCAGGGTTTCGTAAGCCAGCGCATAACCGTCGGCCTTTACCTGCAGTTCCTTGATCTCTGCTTCCAGACAGCTCAGCTTGCTGGCCAGAACCGCCGGGGATTTGTTTTCGCTGTGAAGGGAAGCGGAAGCCTTTTCCAGCTCCATTTCTCTCTGATACTGGGTCTTCCAGGCACTTTCGGTGAATTCCTTTTCCCGCAGTACCTTTTTCAGCCCTTCGTTGTCCAGCTGCATTGCTGCTTTTCCTTCCGGAGTGGCGGCAATGGCCTTGCAGCGGGCGTCGATATCCTTGGTGTCCATGGTCTTCAGCTGCGCATCAATGGCGGCCAGTCTGCCGGTGAGATTTTCTACCTTACCGCGTACCATTTCTCTGTCAGCGGCAGCCTTCTGTGCCTTTTTGCGCAGAGCGGCGAGAGTTTCTTCCGGATTCTGGGAAACTGCCACACCGCAGGACTTGGCCAGAGCATTCAGCTCTTCCACATCACCGCCGGCAAAGGATGCCTGACTGCGGCCGGAATTGCCGCCTGCGGAAACGATCTCATCCAGATCGTCCAGGGTTTCCAGATTCCATTCATCCAGCAGGGCGTTCAGATCACGCAGATACCGACCCTGCTTGACGTAAAATACAATACCGAGCACCACAAACAGTACTGTCGCCGCAATGGGGATCAGATACTGCTGCATGGGGAAGGCGAAATAGATCATGACCAGGGAAGCCAGCAGTCCGGTGATTCCCGCGATCAGCATGGAAATACCCAGCGCCAGATTCAGCCGGCTCTTGGATTCCAGATATTCCCCTTCTTCCAGTGCCTGTTCCACAGATTGGGTGCTCTTGTCGTAATAGGCCGTGTTGTCGGATACACCGTCACGGAACTGTTCCAGCTTTTCGGCCAGGGTGCTGAACGGCGGGCTTTCCAGTACCTTCAGGGCATTCTGATACGCACTGCACTTTTCCGCAGTTTCCGCTGCCGCTGTCATGTAGCGCTTGATGGCAACCACCTGTGCGGCTTTGTGAACACGTTCAAGCTGTTCCTTCTTTTCTTCCAGCGCCACACGCTTCTTGTGGGCATCCCCCAGAGAGGTTTCGGAATCCAGCAGAGCCTGTTCGGTTTCCCGTGCTTTCTCCAGCTGGAGAGCAACGGCATCCCGTTCTGCCATTTTTTCCTTGAGCAGACCGCCGCTGTTCTTGGGCGCGATCTCCCGTCTGGCCAGATTGACCCTGTCGGCCGCCTTCTTCAGATTCACATTTTCGTCGGCGGAGAACAGAATATTTTCCACAGCCCCCGTCAGACTGCTTCCGTCCGGACGAACAGCCGCCAGCTGACCCACAAAAGCCGTGTTGACGAATACATTCTCCGGCACGCCGAAAAACATTTCGCCCGGGCAGGGAACACTCTTCATCACATGGTTCTGCAGATGGCATACCTGAATGGATTCCTTGCAGTTGTCCCCGGAGAAGGAGGCACTTCTTTCGATGCGGTAGGGAATACCGTCATCGGTGGTCAGGGTGATGTACCCGCCGATTTCGGGACCGGAAACATAGCGTTTTTTCTCGCTGATGCCGTCCTTGTCGTTTCTGCCGGAAAGACCGTAGAAAATATACTTGATAAAAGCGGCAATCGTGGTTTTACCGGATTCATTGCAGCCTTCCAATACGTTGAGCCCGTCGGAGAGCTGCAGATCCAGATTCGACAGCTTGCCGAACCGGTTGATATGTATGGTGTTCAGATTCATAATATACTACCTTTATTACTCAGTCTGTAATATTTTCTCCTGCAATGGCGGCAAGACCGTACCGCAGCGCACGCTTGGCTACTTCCCGTACATTGGGATCGGCATCCTGAAGGGAGGGTGCCAGTTTGCGGTAAAACGCACCGCGGATACCGTTGTCGGCTGCCAACTGTGCCGGATCGGGCATGGTATTGTCCTCCAGCTTCAAACCGAACAGACCCATATTTTCCAGATAATCGGGAGAAAGCACAAGACTGTCAGCCAAAACGCCGGAACAGCGCAGACGCAGTAAAGTGTCTTCGCCATACTTCATCTGACGGATCAGATCGGCAACGCGTTCTTTTACATCGTCCATTACCATGCAGCCGGTCAGATCCAGAGAAGCGGTTTCGTAACGGCGCTTGGCAAAACGAACACGCTTGATTCTTACGGAAGAAATACCGTGTTCCTTTTCGATGTCTACAATGCAGGCACCGTGAGGACCACTTTCCGAGAACCGGCGGGGTTCGAGACAACCGCAGTATACAATACGGTCACCGTATATGGTGGGCATATGAACGTGACCGAGCGCTACGTAATCGGCACCGAAAAGTGTGAGATCCTTATCGGAGATCGGTGCATAGGGCTGAGAAGGATCGTTGACTTCTGCATGACCCAGCAGAATGTGAATATCATCCGGTGTACCGCTTTCTGATGCACTGCGACCGCGGGCGGGATTGTCGTGAAGCATGGGTGCCTTGAAAGAATATCCCCATACAGTGACACCAAGAGATGGTACACGAATGTGAGAAAGCTGTTCTTCTGTGAAAACATGTACATTTTCAGAGAAGGTATGCTTGTACCAAAGGCTCTTGTCATCGGCATAATCATGGTTACCGGCTACGATAAATACGGGTTTTGCAAATTTTTCCAGTTCTTTGTGCACCAGTGCAATGGTTTCACGGGTTACATTACACCCTTCGAACACATCACCGGCAAACACAGCCATATCGACTTCATTCATACGGGCATAGGTCATCATAGATGTAAATGCCGCCCGCAGTTCATTTTTACGGATCTCCGCCTGACGTTCGTCCAGAGCAGAAAAGGGAGTATCCAGGTGAAGATCACCGGAGTGAAGTATTTTCATTATACGTTTCCTTTATTGCATTCCTGTATTTGAAAATTGACTTTGTGAAATATCTATACATATTTATTATACCACAATATACTGTCGTATGCAACGAGAAATCCGTGAATTTTGTAAAAAATAAGTGTTCGGTGACGGTGGAAAACCGTAAAAAAAGCCGCTGCAGGCAGGTTTTTGCCCATCTGCAGCAGTTTTTGTATTGCATAAAATTACATCATACCCTTGACCTGAGCGAGAGCGGCTTCGATACCGGCTTTCTTTTCGCGGTACTTTTCCAGCTTCGCCTTTTCGCCGTCCACAACCTGCTGGGGCGCGCGGGCGATGAAGCCTTCGTTGGCCAGCTTGGCTTCGGCGCGGGCGATTTCGCTTTCCACGGTCTTCATTTCGCCTTCCAGACGCTTCAGCTCAGCAGCGAAGTCGATCATGTCAGCCAGAGGAATGTACACAGCCGCAGCATCGGTGATGATCTGTACGGCGGTATCATCCGCATAGCTGTCCACCAGTTCCACGGAAGCGGCGGATGCCAGACGTTCGAAGTACGCACCGGCGGAAGCAAAATCTTCGGTGTACTTGGTCTGAATGTAGACCTTGGCCTTGCGGGAGGGAACTACGCCCATTTCCGCACGGCGGGCACGGATGGCACGAATGGCGTCGATGACCTTTTCCATACCGGCAGCGGCTTCGGTGAATACGAGGGATTCGTCGTATTCCGGGAAATCCTTGACCATGATATAGCCGTCCTCACCGGGCAGACCGTTGTAGATCTCTTCGGTGATGAAGGGCATGAAGGGATGGAGCAGCTTCAGGGTTTCGCGCAGAACGTAAGCCAGAACATTCTGAGCCGCGATGGACTGTGCACTGCCCTTATCGGATACAGCGGCCTTGGACAGCTCGATGTACCAGTCGCAGTAAATATCCCAGATGAAGTCGTAGAGGCTGGACAGGGCGATACCTACTTCATACTTTTCGATGTTGCCGGATACTGCCTGAACACATTCTTCGAACTTGGTCAGAATCCACTTGTCGGCGGCGGAGAGATTTTCAGCTGCCGGCAGCTCGATCTTTTCGATTTCCAGATTCATCATTACGAAGCGTGCCGCATTCCACAGCTTGTTGGCGAAGTTACGGGCAGCTTCGATCTTTTCGTCGGAGAAGCGCATATCGTTTCCGGGGCTGTTGCCGGTTGCCAGAGCAAAGCGGAGGGCGTCAGCGCCGTACTTGTCGATGATTTCCAGGGGGTCAATACCGTTGCCGAGGGACTTGGACATCTTTCTGCCCTGTGCGTCTCTGACCAGACCGTGGATCAGAACGGTATCAAAGGGAACCTGACCGGTGTATTCCAGACCGGAGAAGATCATACGGGATACCCAGAAGGTGATGATGTCGTAGCCGGTAACGAGGGTGTTGGTGGGATAGAAATATTTCAAGTCTTCCGTTTCATGAGGCCAGCCCATGGTAGAGAAGGGCCACAGAGCGGAGGAGAACCAGGTGTCCAGGGTATCGGGGTCTTGTGTCATATGACCGCCGCACTTGGGACAAACGGTGCAGTCTTCCTTGGAAACCACGGTTTCACCGCAGGCATCGCAGTAGTAAGCGGGAATCCGGTGACCCCACCACAGCTGACGGGAAATACACCAGTCCTGGCTGTTTTCCATCCAATGGAAGTAGTTCTTGTCGAATCTTTCGGGAACGAAACGGATTCTGCCGTCACGAACCGCTTCGATAGCAGGTTCAGCCAGAGGCATCATGCGAACGAACCACTGGAGACTGATCATGGGTTCGATGGTGGTGCCGCAGCGGTAGCAGGTACCGACTTCGTGGGTCAGGTCTTCGATTTCGGCCAGATAACCGCCGGCGCGCAGGTCTTCGATGATGGCCTTGCGGGCTTCATAGCGGTCCATACCGGCATATTTGGGATAGTTTTCGGTGATCTTGGCGTCTTCGGTCAGTACCACTTCCATAGGCAGATGGCAGCGGCGGCCTACTTCGAAGTCGTTGGGGTCATGTGCGGGGGTGATCTTAACACAGCCGGTACCCTTATCGAGCTTGGCGTGTTCATCGGCAACGATGGGAATACGGCGGCCAACCAGGGGCAGAACGACGTACTTGCCGATCAGATCCTTATAGCGTTCATCATTGGGGTTTACGGCAACCGCAGTATCACCCAGCATGGTTTCGGGACGGGTGGTAGCAACTTCCACATATCCGCCGCCGCCAACCAGGGGATAACGGAGGTGCCAGAAATGGCCCTGCTGTTCCTCGTAATCTACTTCCGCATTGGAGATGGAGGTCTTGCAATGGGGGCACCAGTTGATGATACGTTCGCCGCGGTAAATGAGGCCCTTATCGTAGAGACGCTTGAATACTTCTCTTACGGCTTCGCTGCAGCCTTCGTCCAGGGTAAAGCGTTCTCTGGACCAGTCGCAGGAAGAGCCGAGCTTTTTCAGCTGAGAAATGATGCGTCCGCCGTACTGTTCCTTCCAAGCCCATGCTCTGGTCAGGAAGCCATCACGACCCAGGTCTTCCTTGGAGAGGCCTTCCTTGCGCATGGCTTCCACGATCTTGGCTTCTGTAGCGATGGAAGCGTGGTCGGTACCGGGGAGCCACAGGGTAGAGAAGCCCTTCATTCTCTTATAGCGGATGAGGATATCCTGGAGGGTGTTATCGAGGGCATGACCCATATGGAGCTGGCCGGTGATATTCGGCGGGGGGATAACGATGGAGTAATGGGGTTTGGAATGGTCAACGGTAGGGGTAAAGAGCCCCTTTTCGCACCATTCACCATAAATCCGGTCTTCAAAATCCGCCGGATTATAGGTTTTTGGCAATTCTTTTCTCATGACAATACCTCTATGAATGATAATAATAAATAACGGGGACATACGGAAAAACAAAAAAATCCCGATGGTATGGAGCACCATACATCAGGACGCAGAAAAAACGCGGTACCACCCGATTTCGCCGAAAGCCGACGCACTCGTGTCTTTAACGCAGACTACACGTTCCGTCCTACTGAAGTTCAGGCGGAAAACTCCGGGACCACTTCTGACCGTCCGTACGCAGACTCACACCGACCGTCTGCTCTCTGGGGTACGTTGCGGGGCATACTCATTCCCATCAATGTTTTTCCAATATATAAAGTATTATACCACGCTTCGGCGGTATTTGTCAAGATGATTTATAATCTTTTGAGGGGAAGAAGGTAAACCTGGTGTCTCTTGTTTGTTTCTCTTTTGCTTTTTTCTCTCTACGGTTTGTATATCCAAATCGATTCTTTATTTTTGTCCTATGCGGACGCGCGGCTATTTACTACTCTTTGAATTGTGCAGTCGTTTATTTTTGTCCTACACGGACGGATATTCTTTTACTACTCATTGAATCGTGCAAGTCTTTTATTTTTTATGTCCTGTGCGGACGGCACTTAGAGGGACCTGCCAAAGCGAGGCCCCTCTAAGAACTCCCCCGCTTTATTAAGAGCTACGTTGGTCCGGTATTGGTTGTTGGTGTTGTCAAAGTAGTGGAGGATGCAAATCAGCGCTGACCGCGGTAGGGGTGCATTAGTGGAGGAATACTGCTGGGGTGAGGTTTAGCTTAGTAGTGTACAGTGATATAGACTGGGTGCACTCTCATCCGTGCTAACCGCGCGAAGACTGAATGGCAGTCCTAAGACATGGCGGTCAGCCGGAATTTATAATGCACCCAACCTTGTACTGTAGGCAGACCCACCCTTAGAATACCAAACCGTCAACGGTCAAACTCCCCTATTCATCCCGCGGTTAGCGCAGATAATCCTTCACTCAACTACTGAACCCAACAAACCCACACCAAACAACCTCCCCTCAAGCACCAAGCGGCAGCCAAATTCTTCCTGCACGGCACATTCTTCTGTGCACAAACCCACTTTTCCACAAAACCAACCGTCAGCGGTATTACTCCACTAATGCACCCCCCGGCGGTTAGCCATAATTGAAAAACAAACCTGCTAAACCCAAAGAAACGTCCGACCCAAAAACCTCAACCCTTCCACCTAAGCGGGGGAGTTCTTAGAGGGGCCTCGCGCCTGCAGGCCTCTCTAAGTGCCGTCCGCACAGGACACAAAAAATAAACAGTTTTCACGACACAAAGAGTAGTAAATAGCCACACGTCCGTGTAGGACAAAAAAGAAAAAACGACAGCACAACTCAAAGAGTAGTAAAAGAATAAACATCCGCCAAGAACAAAAAGAGAACGAGCGATTTAGACCAAACCACCCATAGAAAGAAAAAACAAAAAGTACAGCCCCCAAAAAAGACTGTACTTTAAAAAATTCTCAGATTCTTTTCCGAATCCGCACCTGCGTCAGCAGAACCCCAATAAAGATCAGCGCGCAGCCCAAATACCCGCGAAGCGACATTCTCTCCTGGAGAATAAGCGCCCCCCCAATCGCGCTGAACATCGCCTCCGTGGAAAGAATCACGGAAGCAAGAGCAGGCTCCGCATTCTTCTGCCCGAGAATCTGACAGGTGTAGGCTACACCTACGGACATTAAACCTCCGTAGAGTATGGGAATAAGCGCCATGCGTACGTCGGATAACGTGTCCGGCTCAATCAGGCCGAGATATTGACCGCCAAACTGGAATACCGCACTGAGTATGGCACATACCGCAAATTGCGTCATCGCAAAACGCAGAGAGTAGAACCGGTCGCCGAATCGGTCGATGACTATAATGTGTACCGCAAAAAGTACCGCACAGCCAAGTACCACAAGATCCTCCGCGCTGATCGTGAAACTGGCGGAGACGGATACAAAAAATAAACCTACCGCCGCAAAAAGAATACCGATCCACGTGAAAATACCCGGACGCTTCTTCATGAATAATCCGATGATCGGCACGATCACCATGTATAATGCCGTCAGAAATCCCGCACGGCCGGAGGAATCGGGATATCCCGCACGGTTGAATAATTCAATCCCCAGCTGCTGCAGGGAAGAGGCGGAAAACAGTACAATGCCGCATATTATGCCCGCAATCAGCGTAGTCTTTTTCATGGCGGGATCATCGGCGTTTCTCTCGAACAGACAGATCACCGGAATCAGAGAAAGACTGCCCAGTGCAAAACGGATGGCGTTGAAAAGGAAGGAGCCTACATGATCGCTCCCCGCCGTCTGCGCCACAAAGGCAAACCCCCAGACCACCGCCGTGACAATTAAAAATATCAGCCCTTTAAGCGTAGTTTTCTTTTCCATAACATACCTTTTCATCCAATGAAATAACGGAATATAGTATACCATAAAAAAGAACTTTTGTAAATGATTTTCCCGAAAAACCGAGGCATACCGACGGAATAATCCCGTAAAAAATCCTACATACTAAAATAATAAAACAGACATAAACTAACCCTTGTACTGTTCACAATTCTGTGGTATCCTTATTATAGAAGAAAATACGGAAAATACATCACGGAGGGAAACTATGTCGAATTTTTTGGATTATCTGGATTGGCGCGGTGACCTGACTTTTCAGGCGGCTCCGTTCTGTGAAGTGGATAACCTGATTTTCTCCATGCTGGCATTTGCGGATTACTCCGGTATTGTCCCCGATGATCCCCTGGACGGACCCGTGCGCCTGTCCAGATGCGGCGAGGCGTTTTTCGAAATGTATCCGGAAGGCCTGGACTACGGCGTCATTATTCCCCAGAAGATCAACGATCTGCTCCATAAGGCATCCGCATCCGAACGGTTCGGCGAAGTGTACGTGACCGGATACCGGAATGAGGTGGATGAAGAGGCCGGCAAACAATTCGCGGCTGTCACCTTCCTGCTGCCGGATAACAGCCTGTTTATCGCTTTCCGCGGCACGGACGACACATTGGTCGGCTGGCGTGAGGATTTTCAGCTCAGCTTTACCACCCCCGTCCCCAGCCAGAAAAGTGCCGTGCGCTATGTGGAAGAAATGAGCAGACTGTACCGCGGCGATATCCGTCTCGGCGGCCATTCCAAAGGCGGGAATCTGGCTGTGTTTGCCGCCGCATTCAGCAGTCCCGATGTAAAAAAACGCATCATCACCGCCTACAGCAACGACGGCCCCGGCTTTACCGAAGAAATCCTCGCCCGTGAAGAATATACTTCCATGGAAAAGCGGATCGTCACCTTTGTGCCCCAGTCCTCCATCGTGGGAATGCTGCTGGCCATCAACGGCAGCTACCGCGTGATCAAAAGTACCTCGCCCATGCTGCTCCAGCACGACCCCGGCTCCTGGCAGGTCATCGGTCCCCGTTTCGAAACCATGCCCGGCCTGTCGGAAGAAGGCAAACGGAACAGCCGCCGCTTCAGAGAATGGCTGAAGAATATGGACCACGAGGACCGCAGAGTATTCACGGATACCCTGTTCCATGTCTTGGAGGCAACCGGTGCCCAGACCCTGCGGGACCTGACCGAGGATACCTTCAAATCCGTCTCTGCCATGGTCCGTACCGTCAGAGAACTCAAACCCGAACAGAGAAGCGAAATGATGCGCTTTATCTGCCTTTTGTTCCTGAACAATCCGGAAAAGAAATAACAGAACATTTTTACCCCATGTAAACCATTTGCAGAATGCCAATCACTGCAATATATTCCTTGCCGATATCCGGGGAGGGAGAGACTTTTTTCAAAAAAAGCTTCTCCCTCCCTTCGAATTTCCGCACAACCGCCACCCGCCCGCATAGACTGTAGTATCCGTCAGAAATCGTTCGGGAACTGTGATTAAAGAGAAAACGGCGGGGTATACTAAAGACAGAGAACGGGGATGCCGAAAGGGAGGATGTATATGACAGTCAAGCGGGGGGATATTTATTATGCGGATCTGAGTCCGGTGGTTGGCAGCGAACAGGGCGGCGTGAGACCGGTGCTGATCATCCAGAATGATGTGGGCAACCGGTACAGCCCCACAGTCATTGCTGCCGCCATCACCAGTAAGCTGGGCAAAGCCAGACTGCCCACCCATATTGACGTGTACGCAAACAGAGTGGGACTGGCGAAGGATTCCGTGGTACTGCTGGAACAGATCCGGACCATCGACAAGAAACGCCTGGGCGAGAAAATGGGACACCTGGACGATGACGTCATGCGCGCGGTGGACGATGCCATAACCGTCAGTTTTGGGCTTGCGCCCCGTCCGGAAACTACAGCGCAGGGAACGGCGGCTATGGAAGAATTTACGTAAAAATACAAAATAAGCCCCTTCTGCGGTACAAATGTGAAAATAATTCCCGAAAAGACCTTGACAAACCATCGGTTTTACGGTACAATATTGTAAGTAAAGGCGATGACGGAGAGGTCCGTATCCCGAAGCCTTCCCAGAGAAGTGGCGGTGTCATATGACAGACGGTGCGAGCCATTGAAGGTGGGATATCGGAATGTAGCTCCCAAGCCGAAGGGAAGAAACCCGATACATAAATCGGTTATTAGACCCCTTCCGTGACTGCTGCGTAAAGGCATAAGGTTTGTTTGAACCTGAGGGGCCCTGACTCTCTGCAGAGAGCAGGTGCAATTTGAGTGGTACCGCGGACTTAAGTTCGTCTCAAAGCAACTCTTGTTTACTTTGAGGGGAGCTTTTTTTGTTGGAATACCGGATATTCCGACAGAAGCGGACACGACCGGAACTCCCCCTCGGCGTGAAAGCACGCTGACTTACTTAGGAGGAAAAAACATGAAACAACAGATTACCGGATTGGAATTCAAGATCCAGGAAATGGCGGGCCGTATCCGTGAACTGCGTGAGATCGTAGGCTTCACCACAGCGGAAATGGCGGCCAAAACCGGCGTGGACGAGGCGGAATACATCGCCTGCGAAGCCGGACTGAGCGACTTGAACTTTGCATTTATCTACCGCTGTGCCCTGGTTCTGGGGGTTGACGTTACCGATATTATCGAAGGTAAGTCCCCGACGCTGGCCGGCTATACCCTGACCCGCAAAGGTGACGGTCAGGAGATCAACCATGCCCACGGTATGACCTACTACAATATGGCGGGTTCTTTCCGTAACCGTATTGCGGAGCCGCTGTACGTGGAAATGGAATATAAGGAAGAAGCCCTGTGGCGGGATATCGAAATGACCACCCACGAAGGGCAGGAGTTCGATATCGTCATTGAAGGCACTCTGAAGATCCAGATCGGCGAACATAAGGAAATCCTCCACGCAGGGGATACCATCTACTACGACAGCTCCATCCCCCACGGTATGATCGCCATGGACGGCAAGAACTGCTCGTTCTACGCCATCGTTCTGAACCCCACCGGCGAACCTGTACCGGAATTCTCCATCCCCGGCGCGGAACCCACCCAGAAGCCCCGCCGTCTCGGAGAAAAGAGCACGGAACGCGTTTACCGCCGCTACATCGAAACCACCGAGGACGAAAACGGTACGCCCCTGTCCATTCAGTTCAAGGATACGGACAAGTTCAACTTCGCCTTCGACCTGGTGGATGCACTGGGTACGGAAAAGCCGGATAAGCTGGCTATGCAGTACGTGGGCAACGACCTGAGCGAACGTCGGTTTACCTTCGGGGAAATGATGCACGAAAGCGCACGCTGTGCCAATTACTTCACATCTCTCGGTATCCGCAAGGGTGACAGAGTTATGCTGGTGCTCAAGCGTCACTGGCAGTACTGGCCGGCTATGCTGGGTCTGAATAAGATCGGCGCCATTGCCATCCCCGCCACCAACCAGCTGCTCTCCCACGACTTTACTTACCGCTTTGAAGCCGCAGGTGTTACCGCCATTCTGTGTACCGCCGACGGAGATACAGCCGCACAGGTAGACATCGCCTGCGAAACCTATAAGGGTCTGACCGCCAAGATCATGGTGGACGCTTCCGGAAAGCCCGTAACCAGAGAAGGCTGGCGGGATTTCAACGAAGAATATATGCTGTACCGCAGTATTTATCAGAGAAGGGAAGATTCCCCCTGCGGCGACGATCCTCTGTTGGCGTTCTTCACCTCCGGTACCACCGGTTATCCGAAGATCGCACTGCATAATCATAAGTATCCTCTGGGTCACTTCCATACAGCCAAGTACTGGCACTGCGTAGACCCGGACGGCCTCCACTTCACCATTTCCGATACCGGCTGGGCCAAGTCCATGTGGGGTAAGCTGTACGGCCAGTGGCTGTGCGAAGCGGCAACCTTCGTGTACGACTTCGACCGTTTCGACGCGGCAAAGATCCTGCCCATGTTCGGCAAGTTCCGTATCACTACCTTCTGCGCACCGCCGACCATGTACCGTATGCTGATCAAGCAGGATCTGTCCCATTACGATTTCAGCTCTCTGGAACACGCAACCACCGCCGGCGAAGCACTGAACCCCGAAGTATACAAGCAGTTTGAAAGCGCAACGGGTCTGCAGATCATGGAAGGCTTCGGTCAGTCCGAAACGACCTGCATGATCGGTAATCTGGCCGGCCAGAGCCATAAGATCGGTTCCATGGGCCGTCCCTGCCCGATCTACGACATCCACCTGCTGACACCCGACGGAGAAGAAGCGGATGACGGTGAAACCGGTGAAATCTGTATCCGCGTAGCAGACGGCGCACCCTGCGGTCTGTTCATGGGCTACTATCTGGACGAAGAAAAAACCGCCGAAGTATGGCACGACGGCTATTACCACACCGGCGACCTTGCATGGCGCGATGAAGACGAATTCCTGTGGTATGTCGGCCGTATCGACGACGTTATCAAGTCCTCCGGCTACCGTATCGGGCCCTTCGAAATCGAAAATGTTATCATGGAACTGCCCTACGTACTGGAATGCGGCGTATCTGCTGCTCCCGATGAAGTACGCGGACAGGTTGTCAAGGCATCCATCGTGCTGACCAAGGGTACCGAACCCACGGAAGAACTGAAGAAGGAAATCCAGGATTACGTCAAGCACAATACCGCACCGTATAAGTATCCGAGAATCGTAGTATTCAAGGACGAGCTGCCCAAGACCGTCAGCGGTAAGATCATCCGGAACAAACTCTGATCTTTTTTTGAACTTTCTGTGATATGTCTTGCAATTTCCGGAGAATTGCAGTAAAATATACCTATCTTACAGAAGGAGTGTGTACACCATGGATTTTGATGTAAAAGAACTGATTGAAAAGGCAATCGACGCCCTGAAAGCAGACGACAATCTGCTGGAAAACTTCAAGAAGGAACCCGTAAAGACTCTGGAAAAGCTGCTGAAGATCGACCTGCCCGACGAAAAGCTGGATGCAGTGATCGACGGTATCAAGGCTAAGCTGGCCATCGACGACGTTTCCGATGTTCTTGGTAAGCTGGGCGGCCTGTTCGGTAAGAAGGACTGAGAAAAATAAAGAAAATCCCGATACAACGGACGAATCTGTTGTACCGGGATTTTTTACGGCTCAATGTCAATAGTTGGGGTAAAGAAAATCCAATAAAACAACGAAAAGAGAGAATTGGAAACCGATTCTCTCTTTTTCATGAGAAGGAAAAGAGAATTCGGTTACGGAATCTGGAGAATTTA
>SVTO01000035.1 GCA_015063745.1 Oscillospiraceae bacterium
TTTACAACTCGCAGAGGATTCAGTTCAAAACAAAACTGACACCGGTTGAATTCCGATGCCAGTTTATCGCTTGATTTGCTATCTTGGTGTTTTTTTGTGCTGTCTGTTTATTTTGGGGCGGTTTAGTGCGGGAAATCGGATACCTTTTTCGCTAATTTGTCCGATGTATCAGTCGTTTGTAATGTCGCCGCTGCCCTTTAAGCAGATCGGTTCTCCGAGGTACTTCGGTTCCGGTTTAAATACGGTCATGGCGGCTGCCTTTACTCTTGCCCCCACTTCTCTGACATCGCGGATGGGCTGTCCCCTGTAACTGCGCAGATCGGCTGACACACCCACGGCATCCAGTCCCAGTGCGCGGGCAATGGCTACGGCTCGATACAGATGGTAGGTCTGGCTTACGATGACCACCTTTTTCGCACCGAATACGTCTCTGGCGCGGTAGAGAGAATCATAGGTGGAGAAGCCGGCGTGGTCCATGAATATGTCTTCCGACGGTACGCCATTGGCTATGGCGAATTCCTTCATACAGCCCACTTCGTTATAATCGACTCTGCCGTGGTCCCCGCTCATGAGCAGTTTGATGCCGCTTTCTTCATAGAGGGACACACCGGTCAGGATACGATCCTCCAGCATATGACTGGGAGTGCCGTCCTCACGCACACCGGCGCCCAGTACGAGGATACAGTCTGCGTCGGAAAAATGCAGATCTGCATATACTGTACCGTTGGGATAAACACGGTCACGGTTCATGGATACCACCAGATGATTGATGATCAGGCAGGCGGCGGCAAACAGGATAACCAATAGTATCAGTATGATCACGATTTTCTTTAAGACCTTTGTTCTCATTTTTTGATTTCCGTGGGTTCATTCACGGCCGCGGCGGGCTGTGTGGGTGCGGGTGTATAGTATACGGCATTCTTCTTCATTCTCCGTTTCCGGATACTGCGGCGGATCAGGACTACGATCACGATGATGACAATCGCCCACACGATCAGGGCCGGCAGAGCGGCTGCGAGCCATACAAAGAAGTCCAGTGCATCATCGGCGAAGTCCTTCCAGCCTTCCAGAATATCCCGCTTCATCCGTTCGCCGACACTCAGATTCTTCTGGGATTCGGTGATCTTCTGTACTTCATCCACATACAGATTTACGGTACAGTAGGATACCTGATTGTCGTAGGTACGGAGGGTGGATTTGTAGTTTTCCAGCTGATATGTAACTTCCGTGATACGGGACTGTACGGTGATGACATCAGTCAGGCTGTCACACTTTTCCAGAATGGAGATCAGTGTATCGTATTCCGTTTCCAGAGCTTTGATACGGCTTTCGGTATCGGTATAGCTCAGGGTGATGTCCGTTACGTTTTCGCTGTGGGAGGTTACGGTGCCGAGGGTATTGATATTATCCAGGAAGGTTTCGTAATTCTGTTCGGGGATACGCAGTACATACTGCATCCAGCGGTTGCTGTATTCCGGATTGCCCTGGGATCTGGCACTCTGGATATAGCCGCCCGCTTCCGCTATCTTCTGCTCAAGAGTAGCAAGCAGCGTATCGTATTCCTTGGTTTCCATGTTCAGCGTGGCTTCGCGGATCAGCTTGCGGCCGGTTATTGCGCTGCCGGCTTCCTCGACGCTTGTTGAGGTGGAATAGGTATAGTCCTCTTTTACATACTCCATTTCGGCGTCCATAGCCATATCGGAGGAGGCCCCCGTCATGTAGCCGAAGGAACCGTTGGTGGTCGGTGCATAAGTATTCACATCCTGGGTGTACATTTCGTCCGTCATTTTGTCATAGGGCGCACTGCTGCAGGATGTCAGGGTAAGGAGCAGGGTGAAGATCAGAATCAGTGCCGATTTCATGTTGTTTTCCTCCTTGGGTTTGTGATTTCGTTGTTTAGACGTTATTTCCGCACCATTTGTTCCGTGAAAATTCACTGTTTTTTTGTTTTTTCTGTTTTTCGCCAGAACACACATCCTTTCCGCAATTTTTTCCTTATATACGAATTTTTTTGAAATTTCTTTGCGTTTATATGCATTTTTCGCATTGACAAGTATAGTAAGATATTGTATAATAATACTATGTACTTTAATTCGGAAAGTATTTACTGTCCGGAGTAAAGAAAAATCAATCTGTCAATTTTCCAATATCAGAAAAGAGGTAATACATATGAACAGAGTGTATAATTTCTCTGCAGGTCCTTCCATGCTTCCGCTGCCCGTACTGGAAAAAGCCGCTTCCGAACTGGTGAACTACGGTGATGCCGGTATGTCCGTTATGGAGATGAGCCATCGCTCTCCCGCATATGAAGCAATCATCAAGAAGACCGAAGCCGATTTCCGCAAACTGATGCAGATCCCCGACAACTATAAGGTACTGTTCCTTCAGGGCGGTGCTTCCACACAGTTTGCCGCTGTTCCCCTGAACCTGATGGTTTCCGGCAAGGCGGACTACATCCTTTCCGGTCAGTTCTCCACCAAGGCTTACAAGGAAGGCCAGAAGTACGGCGATGCCAAGGCTGTGGCTTCCTCCAAGGAACAGAACTTCACCGTGATCCCCGCTACCACCAAGGATGATTTCCGTCCTGATGCGGATTTTGTTCACATCTGTTACAACAACACCATTTACGGTACCAAGTTCCCCGCTGTTCCCGACACCGGTGATATTCCGCTGGTTGCCGATATGTCCTCCTGCATTATCTCCGAACCTGTGGATGTTTCCAAGTTCGGCGTGATCTATGCAGGTGCGCAGAAAAACATGGCGCCCGCCGGTCTGACCGTTGTAATCGTTCGTGAGGATCTCCTGGGCAAGGCTCGTCCCGAAACCCCCTCCATGCTCGACTGGCAGCTGATGGCTGAAAACGATTCCATGTACAATACTCCTCCCTGCTACGCCATCTACATGGCTGGTCTGGTATTTGAATGGATTCTCGAAATGGGTGGTCTGGAAGTCATGAAGCAGAAGAATGAAGAAAAGGCTGCTCTGCTGTACGATTATCTGGACAGCCAGGATTACTACATTGCTCCCGTTGCCAAGGAATCCCGTTCCATGATGAACGTTACCTTCGTTACCGGCAATGAAGATCTGGACAAGAAATTCCCCAAGGAAGCCGAAAAGGCAGGCCTTATGAACCTGAAAGGTCACCGTTCCGTAGGCGGTATGCGTGCGTCCATCTACAACGCTATGCCCAAGGAAGGCGTGGAAGCCCTCATCGCGTTCATGAAGGATTTCGCCGAAAAGAACCCCAAATAAATATTCTGCCGCAAAGAGGATTACCGATATGAAAAATATTAAGCTTCTCAATAAAATTGCTCCTGTAGGTATTCAGCAGTTTGATGCTGCCGAATACGCCATTTCCACCAGTCTGGAAGCGCCTGATGCCATTATGGTTCGTTCCGCTGCCATGCATGATATGGAAATGAATCCCGAACTGCTGGCCATCGCCCGCTGCGGTGCCGGTGTCAACAACATTCCCGTTGACAAGTGTGCTGACGACGGTATCGTGGTTTTCAATACCCCCGGTGCCAATGCCAACGGTGTTAAGGAACTGACTATTGCCGCTCTGTTCATGGCTTCCCGTGACATCGTGGGCGGTGTAAACTGGGCCAATACCCTGACTGAAAATGTTGCCAAGTCCGTTGAAGCCGGCAAGTCCGCTTTCGCAGGCTGCGAACTGGAAGGCAAGACCCTCGGTGTTATCGGTCTGGGTGCGATCGGCGGTATGGTTGCCAATACTGCCAAGTCCCTCGGTATGAATGTTATCGGCTACGACCCCTATATCACCATCGAAGCCGCATGGCATCTGTCCCGTGCGATCCGCAAGGCTTCTTCCTATGAAGAAATCTTCGCAAACTGCGATTACATCACCCTGCACGTTCCCGCTACCAAGGAAACCAAGAATATGATCAACTCCGGCTCCATCGCTATGATGAAGGAAGGCGTTCGCATCGTCAACCTGAGCCGTGCGGATCTGGTGAACGCTGCTGACCTGAAGGCCGCTCTCGAAGACGGTCACGTTGCTTCCTATGTTACCGACTTCCCCACCGAAGAAGTCATCAACACCAAGGGCATCGTTGCAATTCCCCATCTGGGCGCTTCCACCGAAGAAAGCGAAGACAACTGTGCAGTTATGGCCGCTCATGAACTGATCGACTATCTGGAAAACGGCAACATCACCAACAGCGTAAACTATCCCGCTGTTTCCATGCCCCGTACTCCCGGTACTCACAGACTAGTTATTCTGCATAAGAATGTTCCCAACATGATCTCCACCGTTTCCGGTACTCTGGCTGCCGAAAACCTCAACATTGAAAACATGACCAACCGCTCCAAAGGCGACTACGCCTGCACCCTCGCCGATACCAACAGCGAGGTGTCCGCTGACGTGATCTCCAAAATCAGCGCAACAGAAGGTATTATCCGCGTGATTGCGATTCAGTAAATTGAATTTCCCGGGGGAAGGAAAACTTTTTTGGAAAAAAGCTTTCCTTCCCCCGAACCCTCTTCTTTTCAAAAAACTTCAGAAAAAATTCAGGCTGTTGGCTTACTTTGGATGGTAAGTCAACAGCCTTTTGTTTTTTATGTGGGGAGTATCCTTCCCTTTTTGAAATCTTATTCGAAAATCAGTTTGCCGAAATCCTGCGGGCGGTGGAAGTTGGGTCCTTCGGAGGTTACGGGGTTCCAGGCGAGGTAGTGGCGGTGAGGGGTTTTGTCGCCGCATTTATAGAAGTTGCCGCGGAATTCGAGACCGGGGGTAGGTTCGAAGTCGAAGAAGAACATATTGATGAATTCAAAGGGGACTTTGTAGGTCAGAGTCCAGCCTTCGTCGGTGTACTCCACTACGGGGTCGAGGCGGTCCTTGACGCTGTGGAGGATGAGGCGGACGCGGTCATGTTCCGGGGCACCGTAACCGATGTGGACGCAGGTATTGGGGTTGAATTCGAAGTTCATGTAGCGGTTGTCGCCGAGGATGGGGGAAAAGAAGAATTCAAAGCAGCTGTCCAGGCAGGGCGGATCGGCGGGGCCTGTGAACACGGCACGGATTTCAGATTCCTTGGCTGCGAAGCGGAGGTACATAGCCTCGTCGTCGTAACAGATGCGCACCCAGGTACGGATATCCGTCCATTCGGTCCATTTCATGTATTCCAGTTCGATTTCGGGGATGCTGTCCCATGTAAAATCGGCTGTTTTTCTTTTTATGATCAATGTTTTCATGTTTTTGATTCCTTTCGCTTTGCGGCTTACAGATCGATCAGCAAGCCAACAGGACAGTGGTCGCTGCCCATAATATCGGCGTAGATCAGTGCATCGGAGATTTTCGGCTGCAGACGGTCGGAGGTGATGAAGTAGTCGATTCGCCAGCCGGTGTTCCGTTCCCGGGATTTGAACATATAGGACCACCATGTGTACATTTCCGTTTTATCCGGGTACAGGTAACGGAAGGTATCCGTAAAACCGGCGGCCAGCAGTTCGGTCATTTTACCGCGTTCTTCATAAGAGAACCCGGCACTGCCGATATTGGTTTTGGGATTCTTCAGGTCAATTTCCTGATGGGCCACATTCAGGTCCCCGCAAAGGATCACGGGTTTCCTGCCGTCCAGCTCCGTCATATACCGGCGTACATCGTCCTCGTATTCCATCCGGTAGTCCAGGCGTGCCAGTTCCTTCTGAGCGTTGGGAACGTAGGCGTTGATCAGGTAGTAATCCGGATATTCCAGCGTGATCAGGCGGCCTTCGTCGGAATATTTGCCGTCGATGCCGTAGAAAACATTGTCCGGTTCTTCCTTTGCGAATACTGCGGTACCAGAATAGCCTTTTTTGATGGCGCTGGAGTAATACACATGGTATCCTTCCGGTGCGAAATCTGCCTGACCGGGCTGCATTTTTGTTTCCTGTATGGAGAAAATATCCGCGTTTTCCGCTTCAAAGAAATCGGCAAAGCCTTTGCCAAGCACCGAGCGGAAGCCGTTGACATTCCAGGATATCCATTTTTTCATAGCTGTGACCATGCCTTTCTCTGCATTGGCGGGATCTGTCTGTCATCGGATACGTACATCCCATATGCGCCGTATCGTCACGTTTTCAGACATACACCCTGTTACAGACAAACCTCCTGCCTTTCCTTAGTGACAGGAGGTTTGTGATTTCAGATGGATTTACTTGCCGCAATGTGCAAAGCGGTCGAAACGGGTACGGATTTCGTCTACAGCCATTTCGCCTCTGCGGAACAGGATACGGAAGCGGTAGTTCAGGCTTTCACCTTCCTTGATGGTCAGGCCGCCCTTGAAGAACAGGTTGTTCGCTGCAAACAGACCGTAGTTACGTACGTGCCATGCGGTGGGGAATCTTTCGTTGCCGGGATGGTCGAAAATGGTAACTGCCATCTTGCCGAAGGGCATTTCACCTGCGTAGTCAACCCATTCCGCTTCGTGGCCCCAGCATTCTTCTTCAGCTACTTCTCCGCGGGAGTTGAAGATCACACCGCTGCCTATATCAACACGGAGCTCGTCGCGCATACGTACACCCAGAGGGCCTGCTTCCTTGGTAGGACCAAAGTTAACTTCACCGAACTTTGCGGTAAAAGTAACATCGATATCCAGTGCACGGCATTCTTCGGACTGGTTGTACATGGTATAGGTGGTGGTTTCCATGATCAGGGGCTTTTCGCTGTGATCCATCCAGCGGTTTACGGCTGTGAAGGATGCATATGCGGTACCCTCCTTAACGTCCTTGATCTCTTCGGTACGAATGATACCGCAGTCTTCGGGTTCATTCCATGCATCCACGCCGTTTACATCGCCTACTGCGATGAATACGGAACGGTGGTGGGGATGTTCGGGAGTTTCGAAGTCCAGACGGGTGAAGTTGTTGCCTGCGTCATCGGTAACGGGACCGAAGTAGGGCTTCCAGTAGGCGGTATCCCATACATAGCCGCCGATGTTGTGGCCGGCGATCTGGACGTGGAGGCAGTTTTCTTCCTTCAGGATTGCGCACTTGCTGCCGTAGGTCTTTACGGGTTCCAGCTGCAGGGTTTCGCCGGCTTCGCAGGTCAGAATGGCGATAATGCCGCCTTCGGCCTTCTGTGCGGGGAATACGCGTCCGTCTGCGGTGGTCAGACCGGCGATGCAGTCACAGGCATCACAGGCAATAAAAATAGGTTCTTCCTTCAGTGTAACGGGAGATGTGTACTGGATGGCGTTCATATCAGTTATCCTTTTCTGTAAAAATTTTTTTCATGTAGGCATAAATTGCCGGTACGTCTGTTTTGAAATCCGCAAAGCTGCATTCTGCGGATACGCCGCCGGTATATCCAACCTTATTCAGGCAGGCGGCAAACTGCTTGTTGTATTCCGGGTCACCGGTGGTGATGGCGCCGGGGCAGGTACGGTCGGGTGCTTCGGACATATGGCAGTGTACGATCAGATCCACTGCATCATATACGGCGTCCACGGGGGTATTTTCCTGGGACATATGGAAGGAGTCACAAAGCAGTGCCAGACCTTCTCTGTTGAATTCTCTGACCACACCGGCACATTCGGGAACGGTTACGAAAATATTGGATTCCCGTCTGCGCAGGGGCTCGATGACCAGGGTGACACCGCGGGGGTTGGCATAGTCGATGAATTCGTTCATGAAACGGTACAGGGCCTTCATGCCGTCTTCGTGGGAAACGCCCTCGGGAATACTTCTGGCACCGCCGCTGCCGAAAATGGCATATTTTGCACCGAACATGGCCAGTCTGTCCACTACCTTATGGATGTATTCTGTCTGCTTTTCGCGGTCTGCTGCAGGATTGGAAAGCTCCAGAGAAGGAATGAAGAGGCTGTTTGCGGCATACAGCTGCAGGGAACGCTTTGCATTGGCTGCCAGCAGTTCCGCCAGTTCTTCGTCCGTCAGGCTGTACAGCATACTGGCACCGACTTCGGTATAGTCGAATCCGGCATCCAGAATATGATAGCAGTTATCGGTGATCTGTTCCACAATGGACTGCGGTACTTCCGCAACCCCTTCCGGCATAAAGGAGCCGCCGGGCAAGCAACATCCAAGTTTAACCATATTCTATCTCTTTTCTGTAGGATTGTTTTTCAAAACCGTATAGGTATTCCCGCATCCGCCGCAATCGCGGACGTGATGACTACATATACAGTTTTATTATATCATATATGAAAGAAAAAAACAATATACTGCCGGATTTTTTACCATTATTTTCGGTATCTTATTTTTGACTCTGTATTTCTGCATCCGGTTTATAATTATTGTGTTTTATACTATGTATATTCCGAACTGTATACTATATGGAGTATTATTTGGTGTATATGAGTGCATATCTGAAATTTTGTCCGGATATATCCGGATTCTGTTTTGTTGTGATTCTCCCTTGGATCGGCTGTTTTTTCTTCTGTTTTTCGACACACGGTACAGTTTTTTCGGATATTCCGCTCTGTAATGTGGTAAAATATTCCAAATTCGGTGTCTTTGACCGAAAATGTCATTCTGCGGCGGTTTTGCGGTGTTATACTACAGCTGAGCAATCCATTTCAGAAAGGTGGGACTTCCATGTCGCACGACTTTATTGATGCTTATGTAATCTCCACGCACAGTATGGCTTTTCTGTCCGATGCCGTACTTTATTACGAACTGATCCGGGAAGTTCCCTCTCCCGGTCGGACAGCTTACGGGATTCTTTCACGGATCACATATACAAATGGGAAACGGGAGGAATATCTGGTGCACGATATTACCGACGACCGCGATAAAGCTGAAGAGTTTTATTACAAAATTCTCAGCGGTACGGTTACGCCCTGTACACTGACAGATATATTGTCCGATCTGTTAGCAGAAGAATAAGCCTCGACAAATATTGACAAAATCCGTTGTACATGGTACACTTACAGTATACGAAAACAGGAGGTGTATCATGGAGCGGATTCGTCTGAAACTGCATAATAATATGACGGATATGCGGAATCGGTTCGCCGGTGTGCAGCCTGTGATTCTGTTCTGTCTGTTTTTCGGTTTGACAGGATGTGTTCTGGCACACGGTACCCTTTCCCTGCGGCTGATTACCGGAATTGCGGCTGCTGTTTTGTTTCTTATTTCCATCGTCGTAGGGCGGGATTCTTTTTTCAGAGCTGTACGTTTTCTGCTGGCCGGTATATCCGTCGGTGCGGTGGTTTCGCTCGGACTGTTCAACGGATATGTTTCTCATCTGGAAGGATACGCCGGTCAGACAGTGGATTTCCGGGGTTATATCCGAGAATGCGTATACACCACCAATTATTCCGGCCGGTATGCAGTACAGGTCACGGATGGGCTTCCCTTCTGTCGGATTGTGCTGGACACGATGGAACCGGACTGGGATGCAGGGCAGGTAATTGAGGGAAAGATTCTTCTGCGAACGCTGGAATCCGGTGAGGATGGGGCTTTTGACGAGCGTTCCTATTATTTTGCACGCAGTATTGTACTGGCGGCGGAAGATATCGGCTGTGTCCCGGCGGGTGAAGTAAAGTTCAGTCCTGTGGTCTTTTTCAATCGGATCAACAGTAAACTATCCAGCTTGTTTGAAGCACATGTGCACGGTGACGGGCTGGCGTCTGCGGTTCTTTTGGGGAACAGGGATCATCTTTCCGACGAAGCACAGCGGGATTTCAGACGGTTGGGGATTCTGCATCTGCTGGCTGTCAGCGGTACCCATCTCTCCGTAATGATGGTGTTTTCCGAAAGGGTGTTTATTAATCTGCATATCCGGCCGCGTAAAAGACTGCTTGTTCAGGCTGTAATTTGTGTTCTGTATATGGCGCTGACTGGCTTTTCAGCTTCCGTTGTGCGTGCGGGAATGATGCATCTGATGCTTCTGATCTGTAAGGCACTGGATATGGAGCTGCGATATTTCAATGCGCTGGTTCTGTCCTGCACCGTGATACTGGTACTCTCCCCCTTTGCCGTATTGGATGTGGGACTGCAGCTGTCTTTTCTGGCTACCTGTGGTTGTTTGATGTACATGAGCCTGCAGGCGGAATGGGAACCGATGAAGCGTTTTATTTTCGGAAAGCCCGTGAAGCTGCGTAAGCTGTCCGCATTTGGGCGGATGATACGAAAGCTGAGACAGAAGATTTTGTCTGTACTGGTCATGACAGTAATCATTTCCCTGTTGATGCTGCCTCTGAGTTGGCTGTATTTCGGTGAAGTTTCTCTGATCGGATTCTTTATGGGTGTTGTATACATCCCGGCAATTACGTTATTCATGTATCTCTCGGTCTTTTATCTGCTTCTCTATCCGGTACGCCTCTTTATTCTGCCGCTTGCCAAGTGTATTTCTCTCTTCACTTCCCTTCTGCTCGACTCTGCTTCGGCGGTTTCCCATCTGCCTGGGATCACCCTTTCGCTGGAATATCCCTTTATGCCGTTCTTTCTGATTCCCCTTTGCCTTTGTATTCTGCTCATTCCTCTTATTCAGCGCAAAGGACGGGCTTTGATCGCAGCCGGCGGGATATTCTGCGCCATGCTCATTACGGTGGGACTTTTCCACGGATTTGCCGGCCAGGAAGTGCGGGTGATCGGACGGAATGTGGGTAAGAATGACGGATTTGTTCTGCGGAATGGAACGAAAACGGTGCTGGCGGATGTTTCTGACGGGTCTTATACGTTTACAAAATATCTGCTATATGAAGCCCGGTTGGCCTATGCCACGGAACTGGATGGGTATTTACTGACCCATTATCATGAGCGTCATACGGCAACCTTTGAAAAGCTTTCCGACAACTGGATCTTGCGGAATCTGTACCTGCCGGCCCCGCAGAATGACAAGGAACGGGAGATATACGGCAGTCTCGCGGCGGCTGCGGAGAGAAAAGGGATTCCGGTTGTGGTTCTGGAGGAAGATCCGGTACTGTTCGGCAGTCTTTCCCTGTATTGCCCGGCACGGACTTATCTTTCCCGTTCCACCCATCCCATCACAGCGCTGATTCTGGAAAAAGAGGATACACGTTTTGCTTATGCTTCTTCCTCATGGAACCAAAGTCATGGAGAAATCGGTGATCTGCTCGCGGAGGCGCAGGTTATGGTCTTCGGCAGTCACTCGCCCGTTTACAAAAAAACATCCGACCTTACCGCAGTAAAGCCGGATTTGATCGTATGGAACGGCGACAGTGCCGATTGGGTGGATCTGCATACGGAATGCGAAACCGTTCAGTTATACGGATGCGGGCGGTTTGTGTACCGTTTTCCTTAAAGCAGTATCTTCAGCGCCACGACCACGCCGATCTGCAGGAGAATGATGAGCGGAATACCGATCATGAACCGCAGGTGCTTGGTTTTGTGACGGATCAGATGCATGGTGATGTACATCGCCACGGAACCGCCCAGAAGGGACAGCAGAAACAGGGTGGCTTCGGGAACACGCCATGTGCCCCGCTTTGCTTTGATTTTGTCTGCGATGGTATATACCGCTGCGATCAGGGATATACACAGCAGATAGATGAGAATGAACTTTTCCATATTCTTCCCCTTTACCGGTAGGATTCGGCGCAGGACTGTGCCATGGTATCGCACCGTTCGTTATAAGAATGTCCGGCGTGGCCTTTGACCCATACGAAGGTCACGTCGTGCACTTCACACAACTGAAGAAGTCTTTCCCACAGATCGGGATTCAGAGCGGGCGAATTGTCCGCTTTTTTCCATCCTCTTTTCCGCCAGCCTGCCGCCCAGCCCTTTCCCATGCCGTCGCACACATATTTGGAATCCGAGGTCAGGGTAACTGTGCAGGGTTCCTTCAGCAGCTCCAGAGCATTGATGACTGCCAGCAGCTCCATGCGGTTATTGGTGGTATGGGCTTCTCCGCCGGAAATTTCCTTTTCCCTGCCGTTATAGACAAGCACAGCCCCCCACCCGCCGGGACCGGGATTCTGTTTGCAGGAGCCGTCGGTATATATATCCACTTTTTTCATAATACTCTCCGTTTTCGTTATCAGGTGGTAATAATTGTAGCACAATACGGACAGGATGTCAAGTCAGCACCCATTTAGAACCGATGCATATACTGTCCGTGAGAAGGACGGCAAGGGTTCTGCGGTCCTCTCAAAGAATACGGACGGAAGCGGTGTCTATTCCCGTTTCCGAAGAAACCGGAGGACATGATATCGGATATGGAATACAGAAAAGAAACAAGACACCCTCTCGACAGGGCGGACGAAGCTTTTCTCCGGATGATGCTGGAGGAAAACGCGGCGGAGGAACAGTACGGTGAGATTCTCTCCCATCGCAAGCCCCGTCAGAACAACCCGGCACGTTCCGGATGCGGATGTGTCAGACAGGCAGATGAGCATAACGGCGGCAATCGCAGCGGATGCGGGTGCGGCAGACAGGCGGAAGAACAGGACAGCGGCTGCCGCAGCGGATGTTTTTCCCGTCGTATGAGCAGACAGGCGGAAAATGCCGATGCTGTTTCGGGATGCGGTTGCCGGCGCGGTGGTGGGCATACGGAAAACGCAGCTGCCGGCTGTGGTTGCAGCGGTCGTCGTCCGGCTGAACAGGCTGACAATGTACGTCCGGGATGCGGTTGTGCAGGAGGTTTGTCCGGCAGACGTGCGGAAGCGGAAGAAAGTTACGACATGACCGGATGCGGCTGCGGAAACGGCAGAGTAAATGCTGTGCGTGACGGCTATCCTCTGGCTATGGTCTATTCACCCGTACAGGAATGGCGCGAAATTCTGGAACCGGAGGAAGCTATGGAGAACGGTACGCTGTTCCGTGAGCTGGTGTTCCCGTGGTATCCCGCCGCCTGCCGGAAAGACAACAACTGCGGATGTCAGGGAGGGCAAAGATGAACGAACAGAAAAAATTGCAGCGGATGATCGAAACCTATTCCTTCGTGATTTACGAAACCGCTCTGTATCTGGACACCCATCCCCGCTGCCATGCTGCGCTGGAGTATTATGCCAAATACAATGCCCGGCTGCGTGAGGCTGTGGAAAAGTACGAATCCCGTTTCGGACCCATGACCGTTTTCAGCGGCAGAAACTGTGAGGAATGGCAATGGGTCAAGGATCCGTGGCCCTGGGAATACAATGCGTGAGACGAAAGGATACAGAGGAATATGTGGATATATGAACGTAAACTGCAGTTTCCGGTGAAGATCAAAAATCCCGATCCCCGGTATGCGAAAATCATCATCAGTCAGCTTGGCGGCCCGGATGGTGAGTTAGGTGCATCCACGCGGTATCTGAATCAGCGGTTCAGTATGCCGTACCGGGATGTGGCTGGTATTTTGACAGATGTAGGTACTGAGGAACTGGCCCACGTGGAAATGATCGGCACGATTCTGCATCAATTGACCCGTAACATGAGTGCGGAAGATGTAAGCCGTGCTGGGCTGGATGCGTATTTTGTGGATCATACGGCCGGTGTGTATCCGCAGTCGGCCGGTGGGGTTCCTTTTGATGTCAAATATGTGGGTGTCAAGGGGGATGTGATTGCGGATCTGAATGAGGATCTGGCGGCGGAACAGAAGGCCAGAGTCACCTATGACAATCTGCTCCGGCTGATCGATGACCGGGATGTCTGCGAACCGCTGAAGTTTTTGCGGGCGAGAGAACTTGTGCATTACCAGCGTTTCGGTGATGCACTGCGCAGTGCACAGGATCAGATGGATGCGCAGAACTTCTACGGCTGGAATCCGGCGTTTGACAAAATGCATCACGTTAAGAAATCCTGACAGGCAAAGGGCTGCTTCACAGATTGTGCGGCAGCTCTTTTCTTTGGGAAAAACAAAAATATTTTGCCGAAAAAATTGGAATGTACAAATATTTCGTCTTTCACAGGCATTGACTTCCGTTTTTATCTGTGGTATAGTATACTTACAGACAAAGGATAATAATCCCAAATTTGCAGAATCACCCAGGAGGTCATTATGCTCTCATCATTCGCCTGGCAAACCCACAATATGTTCAGCGGCAGAACGCTGCAGTTTTATGAATTTCTGAAGAAAGAACAGCTTTCCATGCTGGAAGCAGGCGATGCACGCCGTGCTCAGCTTGATACAATCGAAAAAGTGGAAGCGTATGCAAAAAATATGCGCAAGGAATTTCTCGAAAGTCTCGGGGAAATTCCCATGCGGGACTGTCCGTTGGATGCGCATATCACCAAAACCATTGATATGGGAAACTACATCATTGAAAACGTGATCTTCAAAGCAAGAGACGGCGTATATGTTTCCGCTTCCCTGTATCTGCCCAAAGGCCTCACCGAACCCGCTCCCGCCATTCTGTTCCTCAGCGGTCATGCCGATGCGGGACGTATGTCTCCCCGGTATCAGGGTGTTTGTCAGACCTTTGCGGAGGCCGGGCTGATTGTGTTTGCGGTCGATCCGATGGGTCAGGGGGACCGTTTGAATTTCTACGATCCGGAAAAGAAGGAACCGGCTGTGAAAGGAGCTACCACACAGCACGACACATGCGGTATTCCGTCCGTCGCAACCGGCAGATTCCTGCAGGCTTATTTCGTTGCCGAGCAGTTCGCCGCTGTGGACTATATGCTTACCCGCAAGGAAATCGATCCGGCAAGAATCGGTGTAACCGGATGCTCCGGCGGTGGTACGCAGACGCTGGTAACGCTGGCCTGTGATGACCGTATTGCCGCGGGTGCGCCTGTATGCTTTACCTCCAACCGGACGGAGATCCTTTACACCAACCAGTCCCAGGATGCTGAGCAGATCTGGCCGGGCTGTGCGGTATACGGTTTTGACCACTATGAGCCCTTTATCATTTTTGCACCGAAGCCCGCTGTAATTCTAACTGCCAGTGCGGACTTCTTTCCCATTGACGGTGCCATTGATGTTTACGAACAGTGCAAAAAGATCTATGGTCTGTATGGCAAGGAAGACAATCTGCGTTTTGATGAAACCAATGTCACCCACAGTTATGACCAGTCCATTGCGGAAAAAGCGACAGATTTCTTCTGTGAGGTGTTCGGCGTTGTCAGAAAGCATCCCACAAATATTCGGGAGCTTTCCCAGGATGAGCTCAGTGCTACCGTTACCGGCAGTGTGTACACGGATTACGCGGATGCCCTCTCTTCCCCCGATGAAACGGCTGCTATTGCCGCAAAGCTCAGAGCGGAAAGAAAATCCGCACAGGCGAAGGAATGGTTATGGGACAAGGTTTACCATGCCCGTCAGCCCGTTCCCGGCCGTCCGAAGCTGAGTGATGCGCGTCTGAATGCCCATGCAGGCGGTTTCACCGGAAAATACGGTATCTGGTGGGTACAGAAGCAGCTTGCCGCTTTCGGTGTGCTGATTTCCAAGGGAGACAATCCGGAGGTACTGCAGATTCCCACGGTTATTGCCATCTGGGAAAACGGCACCAAGGCGATTGCAAAGCATCAGGACTGGATCATGGCGGAATGTGAAAAAGGCAAGCAGGTACTGGTTGTGGATCTGCCCGGTATGGGGGATCTGGAGCAGGGGCGTATCTGGTGGCCTTACGAGTACCGTGTCGGTTACGGTCCCATGTACAAAATGTGCGATGATCTGATTTACATGGGTGACAGCATGCCCGCTATGCAGACCTATCATCTGATCCGTACCATGGATATGGTGAAGGAATGTCTGCATATTGATGATATTTCCCTGTACTGTGACGATCAGGAAGGGGTATACGGCATCATGGCCGGGTATCTTACCGGTGTGAAGAGAGAATACGGTGAAAATCTTCTCACGAGTGTGGAAGAAAAGTTTATCCGGCACCAGCCTATTACATATGACAATACTTTGAGTTACCTGGTTCCCGGTATGCTTGCCTATTTTGATTACGACGAACTTATGGACTGACAGAAAATAAATGAGATAAAACACCCCGCGGCTATGTACAGATCATAACTGCGGGGTGTTTTTTGTGTGGGAAGCCGGGTGATTATTATTCACGATTTGGGATCTGTCTGCGATAGTTCGTCATAGCATTACAGATATATGTGCAATTAACAGTACAACTGAAAATCTTATATCCTCCAAAATTCAATGTCGTTACGAACAAAATCGGCTCTTTTCTGTTCGGAGAAGTTTTCTGTCGGATAACCTTGTGGAATCAATTCAATATATCTTGAAGCTTCTGTACGTCCATCAACACCATCTTTTTGCAAGGTGCAGCGAGCAAAACGGAATGTGTTTTTTATCATGTAGTTTCTATGATACTCTTTCGCAAATCCCGTTCCATTATAATCTGCCGTAGAATTTTCAAAAATCGGCTCATCCGCTAATAAAAGTTCGCGGAGTCGCGGAAGCGAAACATATTCTCCGTTTTTATCCTTTAAGTACAGTCTCCAAGTAGGATCAAGCATCACGCGCTTACCCGATGGTAAAAGGCAATCTACCACCACATGGCAATCCTCAAAAGGATCTTCATATGGGAGGCAGGTAATGTGCTGTGCCTTGATGCCATTCAAACGAATGAGAGAAGCCAATAGGATTGCAAGGCCCCGGCAATTCGATTTATTATCGTTTGTTTCACAAAATGCGATCAACTCCGTGATAGTTCTTCCCGAACCTAATCCGCTGCTGCCGTTATGACCAAAATGATCGCAAACAAAATCAAGCAAACGGAAAACGAGTTCATCCTTGGTATTATCCAATCCGTTTATGTATTGGGAATAGTTATATTTTTCCAATATCCGAGGAATATCGCCACCTAAAACAAATTCATTACCGCAGCCGTATTCCTTACTTCTGCCGTACTCAGCATATTGCTTCAGGATTTCAATTCTTGTTTTATCTGTATTGGGAACATATATTTCTGTTGGTACGTATTTATATGGTGCATCTTCCGGTGTATCGTCAAGCTTCACATATTTTATGGGTGTTGTTTTTCCGTGTTGGTTATAAAAGCCTTCGAGCTCTCCGTTGACATATTTAACGTGATAAACCATACGATAATATTCGTCATTGATCTCATAACATAAATACCCGTCTTTTTCGTAAACGCAGTTTGGCTCAACATTGTAATATCCGCTTGACGAAAACGACATTTTCATACGAAGCGGCATTTCGTCAAAAATATTTATGGTTTCGCCCATATCTTCTTTATACCATTTTCCGGTCAAACGTCTATCCATATATTTCACTCCTGCAGATTTTCTTTTACCGTAACTTCTAAAATTTTTTCCCGACAGATCACTTTCCGGATTACCTCATCATCGTACCATGGCAAAACTGCCTGAAAAGTTACTCCCAATTTTCCGGCCAGTTCTTCCTGACGAGTCCGTTTTTCATTCTGTATTTAAAGATATTCGCTGCCAACACAATATTTACGTTTTCCATGCACATCTCCCCTTTCGTTGATTTTATTATAGCATATATTTTCACTCTGTACAATAAATAAAAGGTTTAATTTTCTCAACTTGGGGTTGAAGTTTGTATATATGGGTAAGTCTGACTTATAGGTATTTCAATATTGGCATATTCTGAACAGACAAGAAAGCAGAACCTCGAATAACGAAGAGCTTTAATGATCCCCCAACATTTTCGTCCTTATCCTACCTTCCACTCCTTATACCACTTTCTCCGTTTCAGGGAAACCACGCAGAGATACATACCGCTGAAGGATACAAGGCTGCCGAACATACCGATCAGAACGGCAATCATCAGTAAACCCATATTGGGAGAGGCCGGGTCAAAGAGAAACAGGGTCAGGAGAAAATCCGGAATTTGCATGGTAACGCCGGTGATACCGATAAAAAATGAGGTCAGAGGCAGTCCGAACGGGATGAAAAACTGTACTGTGGTAAGTGTGATCAGAATCAGTCCCACAAACAGGACGAGCCGTTCTTTTGCAAACAGTTTTTTCATATCCTTCCACAAACCGCCGTACGGTTCCGTTTTGCAGTCATCGGTCAGTTTCCGGATACCTTCCCCCCAGGAATTGTACCGGAATGCCGCAAGCAGAACACAGTACAGAAGCTGCAGGGCTACTACGGTAAGCAGATATAAAAAGCTTCTGGATGCTGTCATTCTGTCGGATACATCATGTATGGCGGCACGTATGAGGGCGCTGGGACCGAGATAGATGATATAGGTTATCAGTCCGGTGATGGTCATATATATAATTGTTTTCAGAAAAGATTTGACATTTTCCATTATAATAGGCTTCCTTTCATTTTCCGATATTTTCATAAAATTATCTGTGTACTGGATTCGGCTTATACTTCTTTCTTTTTGTTATCCTCAAAATCCGGAAGTTCCAACGCCCATTGATATAGCTGCTTCATGGTATCAAGTATCTGTTGTGCCATTTCAAAAAACGGATTGTCGGATGTTTTGCTGAGGGTATAATGCTTATCTATTGTTAATCTCGATGCTGATTTCGTACCTGGGATCTTACGCCTTACTTCAAAATCTGGTGGCACAGACGGCAGGGTGATCCCTTCTTCAAATACAATATAGCTCGCAAAATAAGCCAGTGTTTTGTAATAGCCTTCTTCAGTTTTTGTAGTCCTTGTCAGTTCTTCCTCCAGTGGATGACCGGAACAGCAGAACATTGTAGTATAACCTTTTTGATTTAAGACTTGAATGGTTGGGGCAATCAACTCATCAATTGCAACGTACCCGCTCGGAACAATATTCTGGTCATTGTGAAATATTTCAAATGTTTCTGTGTGCATTGCCGCCATGTGGTTTTCTCACTTTCTTAATATAATTACTGCTTTCAGACGGAATCCTTCCTGTACCAATTCAGATACCATGTATACGGCTGCGGGTACAGATTATATCCACAAAAATGGAATGGCCCATCATCTATGCCTGTAATAAATCTCTCTTTTTTATCGCAAGGGTACACTTTCTTCAGACGTTCTATATCCTCTGTAATCCGTGTAGCATAAACAAAACCACACGGGCCGACAGGAATGACCGTGTATCCGCTCCAATCCTGTGCTTTCCAGTATGCGGTTGACTGAGCTTCCGGCCACCATCCGAGATTGAACAGAATTCTGTTGAAATCTTTTTGCAAAGCGGCGGTTGTCCTTACAATTTCTTCCTTTTCATTACACATAGTAAAAGAGTAACAGGCAACTGCTATGCTGTCTGCTTCCGACTGCAATGCAACATCCGGATACCATCCTTTTTGAAAGTGAATTCTTCCGTTACAGAACGGCGGCGGTGCTTCTCTGACAAAGGGAACGGTACAATGTGCTGCTGTACGATTCTGTTCCTGCCAGTCGATGAGAGCAAAACTGCAGTCAATTCCCGTATACTGCATGGCAGAGTGGGAAACCAACAGAAAAGATTGATTGATCCAGCCGCAGCCGATGTCATATACGTGTGAAATGCCTAGCACACGGCAAAAATCGAAAATCCTTGCATACCGGTAATAAACGTCTCTAAATTCACAATATTTGTTTGACAGATATTGTTCCGGGTCTTCTTCCGGTGTTTTGTCAAACCGGGCCACAAGACGGCTTTCCGTTTTTTTCGTTCCCAGCAATACCCCGGCTGTTTCCATAGCTGTCTGTTCCGGCCAGTGTGATGAACGTATAGCTGTATTTTCCGGCAGAAACAATCGTGTCAGTTCCTCACGGTTCCAGCAAAAACCTTCCTGTTCCCAAAAATATTTGTGTTCTTTCATTATCGCTCTCCTCTGATATTTCTCCTCCGCGCGGCAGCTCAGAGCGCCTGATTCTCCTTTTCATTTTGCTCCGCCTACTTTGCCGCCAGTTCACGGTAGCGGTTTTCACCGGCGATCCGTTCTTCCAGACAGTCGTGGCGATACTGCAGGGGTGCTTTGCCAAAGCGTTTCCGGAAGGCTCGGATGTAGTAATTCACATCGGAAAAGCCGTATGTCTCCGCCACGTCCGCGATGGGAATAAAGGTGAACAGCAGATCCGTCCGGCTTTTCTGCAGTCGTTCTTCCAGAATATACTGGGCCGGTGTCATGCCCGTCAGACTTTTGACCGTTTTTGTCAACGAGGTTCTGTTTGTATGAAAACGCTGGGACAGGGTGGTCAGGTTCAGTTCCGCATCCAGATTGTCGTGGATGAAGCGCAGGATTTCGTTCCCTTCCGGCTCGTCTGCGGCGGAAAAGGCACCTTCGGCGATACGCATGATGGAGATGATATCCGAACGGGTTTCACAGGACCAGATGGGATTGTCCGGATGGGAAGCGATATGGACCGCCGCACGCCGGAAGCTTTTCTGCAGCAATTCGTACTGGTTATCGCTCAGATGGAGAAGGCCGAAATACTGCTCGTCCCGGCTGCGGAACAGATGAAAATCGGGATAACCGAACCGCGCCCGCATTTCTTCGTACATGGCCATACCGATGACGGTATGATTCAGGTTCACGTTATAGAAAAACGGGAGAAACTGGAGATTGACGGCTTCGTACTGTCCGCTATGGACCGTTATGATATCCTCAATGCTCAGACAGAACAAAAAGTATCCTGTCAGATAACAGCGGACACCGTTCAGGCTCAGAACCAGTCCGTCTCCTTTCACGCAGATCAGAGAATACATGGTATCGGATGAACGTATCTCGTCCGATATATCAATCAGATTTTTTTCGTATTGCACGTGTACCTCCGTTTTATGAAAAGTGGATTGCACATTTTTTATTATAACACAGAGCCGTTTCCGGTGTCACGGATTATTTACAGCGAAAACAGTACTATTTACAATTCCGCTTTTATTATAGCATTACGACACTTCTTTTGTCAAATATACAAACCTGTTCATATACACGAAAAAACCGTCCTCTTTTTACGAGAACGGTTTGGGAATTATCCGATTATGCGGTTGTTTTTCTGCGGCGTTTTCTGCGTATGACGGCCTTTGCGATAAGAATGATCACGGCAATCAGAACAACGATCACGGCAATCAGAATGAATGTGAAGTGGTTGGCGTTCCGCAGAAGATCCGCAGGGCGGAAGCTTTGATAAACGACCTTACGTCCGTCGGGTGCGGCATAGCGGGCATCCATTTCTCCGCCCATTTCTTTCAGATAGGCGGCGATGGCGTACCATTCCTTGACAGGTACTCCGTCGGCATCCTTTACCACGCAGTTCACCAGTTCATCCACGGCGATGGGATTCCCCTGTTCATCACGGGGAGTGATGGTCAGAAGTCCCATGGATGTGGATTCCACGGCACCCAGCATCTGGCCGCAGTACATACCGGTTACGACACGGTACATACGGTCGGGGTCAATGGCTTCCAGTGTTCCGTCGTTTCTGCGGAGCATGGCGTAATCCACTTTATTGAAGATCATGCGGTTTGTGTTGAAGGAATACTCCACACCGGAGAAGAAGAGCTGGGCTGAGCGCATCAGGGGCTGAACGGAGGCGTCCACTTCCAATGCGTTCATCAGATCACGGCCGGTTACGTATACGGCAATCAGTTCCCCTTCCGTTCCCACACCGAGGGAGGCAGCGTTGAATACATCCGATGTGGTCACGTCCCCGATGGGCAGGGTTTCGCGGATCACACCCGCTGCGGTCAGGGCTGCATCCACCTCTTCGCCGAGGGCTTTTTCCACGGCTGCTTTATAGGCATCGGCAAACACATTCGCCAGGGTGGATTCGTGCTGGGTTGCCTTGACCTCTTTTACGTTATCGAAGTCCACGGTATTGTGTACCAGCACTTCATCAAAGGAAACACCATAATCCGCGAGGTATTCCGTTTCTACGTTGTTCTTGTATTGTTCCACCAGCACGTCGATTTCTTCATCCTCCGCCACGGTTTCGTCGATGGGGATCAGTTCGTAATTCTGCAGGGTCACTTCCCCCTCTGCGGTGCGGGTAAGGTTGACCACACCGAGATACTTTCCGTATTCTCCGGCGGATACGATCTGTGTACCGTTTACAGTAATGGCTTCCCGCAGGGTGGTATGGGTATGGGCGGAGATGATCAGGTCAATACCGTTTACGGCTTCGGCCATTTCGTAATCTTCCCCTTTTCCGTTGTCCGTTCCGCTGTGAGAAAGGCATACAACAACGGGATGCACGCCGTAGGTATTTTCACATTCGGCGACGGCTTTATCCACGGTTTTCTGGGCGGTTTCCGCGGGATCTGCGAGGATCATGCCGGAATTGGGTGCGCAGTCGTCGGAATCAAATCCTGTAATGCCGAACAGAACGAAATACACGCCGCCCCGTTCCAGAATTCTGTAGTCAGCCACACCGTAGCGGTCCAGGGCATCCTGCATATCCTTCCCGGTTTCATCTGCAGGGGGCAGGTAATTGGCATCCACGATGGCGGGGGTATATTCGCCGGAAGCCAGTGCTGCATCCAGCATGGCGATCAGGCCGGCGGGGAGATAGTCGAATTCATGGTTGCCAAAGGTGGTGGCGTCATAGCCCATGGCACCCATTATACGCAGTTCGATGGCTGAGGTTTTATAGGCTGTCTGAAAGAGGGAACCCATGGAAAAATCCCCGCCGTCCACGAGAATGGCATCGGGATATTTCTGTTTCTGTTCGCGGACAGCGGTCATGAGTCTGGCATAGCCGCCGAATTCACCGCCGTCTTCCGCGCGGGATGGCAGCAGGTGGGAATGGAGGTCATGGGTGAACAGCACGGTTACGGTTTCATCTACCGCCGCGGACACGGCCAGCATGCAGGACAGCATTGTCACGAGGGTGAGGAAGACTGCGAGGCATCGGGTAAGGTTATGTTTCATACTCTGTCTCTCTTTTTTCTGTATTTTTCGGTGTACAGGAAAAGTATACCATATATTCTCCGGAAATGCTATAGGGGGGCGGGGATTTTGTTGGTTTTTGGGTGGAAATATGTTATTTCGGTGCGTTTTTTGGGAAAAGGATTCCAATACAAAAAGGACCGATCTTGGTGTCGGTCCTCTTGTGGGTGGTTGGCTTGGTTTTGCCGATCATCTTACAGTACAGTCATTTGAAGGAATATTCAGATATACATCGTGCCTTATGTTTATTTCTGAACGATCATCCAGCAGCCTTCTGCACCGATGCCGTTTTCCGGCGGTACGAGCAATCCTTTTTCGATCAGTGTTTCCAGCAGTACGTCGATCATGGGCAGGGATGCAATTGTGTTTGCAAATTCCCATTCTCCGAGCAGATAGTCGGGGATATTCTTACGGATCAATGCCGCCAGCTTTTCGGCAATCTGCAGGGATTCTTTTTCAAAATAGCCGCTGTTCAGACGGTCGGTAACAGAGAACAGGCTGTCTCTGTCTTCCATTTTACTTACGAGGATTTTTGTATACAGCGTATCGCCTTCTCTGTACAGGTATCCGCATTCGATGGCTTTGGCGGCATTTTCCTTTTCGTTTTCGGTCAGGGTGTCGATTTTCAGGCCGTCAATTGCGCGGATGGCAAGCTGCAGCGGCCGGTCGGCGGATATATTGTGATTGCAGGAAAAATGCTTACGGATACGCAGGGGATAAATATTGGTCAGATCAACCTTTGAGAATCCGCAGATATTATGGGCTGTGTTACCATCGCATCCGCCGCCGTAGCGTTTGCCGTTATCCTCCCAGCCGTATACGGAATACGGTCGGTTTACTTTTTCCACATCCGCAAAGAACTTTTCGTTCAGGATGTTCTCGATATTTCCTTCCAGTCTCCATACCATAGGCATGACCTGCTGCCAGAGAATCAGGTTCCAGTCCGGCTTCCGGTTGATATACGGATACGCAAGGTATTCCGCTTTATGTTCTTCGATAAACCTGCAAATGGTTTCGACAATCTCTCCGAAATGTTCCATGTATACTGCCTGGGCCTTTTCGAATGTTTCCTTTTCAAAGAAAACAAAGTTGATTCCGTATTTTCCATTGCCCATCCGACGGAGCAGTCCGTAATGACCGTTTGCGCCTTTTGTGAGAATCTCCATTTCTTCTTCCACGTATACTGTGGGAACATTCAGCTCTTCGGCAATCTCGGCTGCGCTCATGGCCTTATTGCGGCAAAGCCAGAGAATATGTCTGGAAAACAGTCGGTTGGCATAGCCCTGCGGATCTCCCCAGCCAGGATTTCCGCTGCCCCATATGACCATATTGATCGTATCCAATGCTACCGGTTTATTCTTGGTGTCTGTCATTTCTTCCACCTCACTCCTTATTTTTTGTCTCGCTGCAAACAGTCTCTGCCGTACTGCGCCTTCACTGGTCTGCTGACGCCGGGCGATTTCCGCTGTGGTCAGGCCGTCCAGATAATAGAGGATCATCACTTCCCTGTACGCTTTCGTCAGAAAGGCGATACGGTGGTACACGGAACGCAGAAGCTCTTCGTCATCCTCTTCCGGTTCTGCGGCGGGGATGAAGGGAAAAATTTCTTCTGCGTCTCCGTCATAGCAGTTGTCCGTGTGCCGTTTTCTTCCGGCGGCGTAATCAGCGTAAACATTCCGTGCCGTCCGCCAGATAAAGGGATATACGTTTGCGATTTCCCCGTCCGACCTTGCGGATTTCACCAGCGCCAGCAGAATGTCGGAACACAGGTCTCCGGCTTCATGACTGTCGTTTGTCCGGGTATAACAGAAACCGAAAAGCTTATCCAGCAGTTCGTCGTCGAGATATTGCAGCAGTTCTTCTTTTTTCATAGGTTTTCTCCAAGCGATTGATCAATGCTTTCATCTGTATAGTCGGCGGATGATGGGGTTTGTTAGGTGGAGGATGAAAATTATTTTTCGGTGGTTTCTGTATTCAGTATACCACAGGAAACAGGCACATAGCAACTGTTTTTTTCGCTGTCTGAATGTTCCGGTATGCAAAACAACCTCTGCAGGATGTACATACACCCGCAAAGGTTGTTTTTTCTGTATTATTCTTTTTCCTGCGCCATAAAGGCTTCCACGAAGCTGTCGTCGGCGATTTCGGGGTAGGCTTTCCACAGACGGTCGATTTCTTCTGCCTGACCGGGGGAGAGAATCTCATCGGGGTTCAGGCAATGGAGGGATTTCATGATGCCCTGCTTCTTCAGGACATAATGCAGTCCCGGGATACAGCCGGCGAAACGGTTGGCTACGTCGAATACGGCTCCGTTGGCTTCCGTCAGATGCTCCGCAACGGTCAGCAGTTCGGCGGGAATGATGCCGGTTTTCTGTGTTTCTCTGCAGCGCCCGAAGATTTCCACGGCGCTCTTTGTCCATACGGACCACTGGCCAAGTAAACCGCCTACGAAATATTTCTTTTTGCCTTCGTGTACAAAGGGGGTGATCAGATCCATGACGATATGGTCGTCGTTGCCGGTGTACAGGGCTACTTCATCGGCTCTGGCGGATTCCATAACACCCTTCACCAGATCCTGGGTACGGTATCTCTCAAAGCAGGCGCATTTGATCGCCACAACGCCGGGGATGTCGGACAGGGATCTCCAGTATGCGCGGGACAGCTTTCTGCCGCCTACCGCTTCCTGCAGATAGAAGCCTATGACGGGCATGACTTCCGCTACGGCTTTTGTTCTCTCCAGCAGGTCTTCCTCGGTCAGATCCGCCAGACCGCCGGGGCTGAGAAGTACGGCATCAAAACCGAGGGATTTAGCCAGCTCCGCTTCCCGGCACGCCTGCGGTGCTTTTCCACATACGCCTGCCACGCGGACAACGGTACGGCCTGTTTTTTTCTCAAAATCCTCGATTTCCGCGATTACGGCTTCCAGAACGGGACGGAAGAGGTTATGCTTTGGCTCGCGGATTTCAAACTGGGTGGAGTGGACTGCCGCGGCGATCCCCCCCGCACCGGCTGTCAGGTAGTACCGGACGATGCGGCGCTGGCTTACGGGGTCGAAGGCACGGTTTTCGTCCAGCGTCAGGGGAATGGCGGGGATTACGGTACCTTCGTGGAGGATCTGCAGAGCTGTATTGTGACGGTTCATCAATATTTACCGTTCCTTTCTTCAAAATGGGTAGGTGCGCCGAGACTTCTGCCGCCGGAGAGGAGCCATTCTGCCTGCCAGCCGATCAGCTGTTCCAAAGATACGCTGGGGTAACCGAACATAGCAAACATTTTGCCTGCGTTGTTCAGGTATGCGGTTTCCGCTTCTTCACCGGTGAAGATGGCTTCCTTGCCGAGCAGGGCGGCCAGTTTTTCGGCAACCACGCGCACACCTGCCGTTTCGGGGCCTGTTACGTTTACGATATTCACATCGGGTGAGGTATGGAGCAGCAGGCGGATAGCGGCTTCGTTTGCGTCCTTCTGCCAGATACAGTTGAAACTGGGCATGGCGGCAAGGTTGATGGGATTCCCATTCAGCACGGACTGGGCAATATCGTGCAGCACGCCGTAACGCAGGTCGATGGCGTAGTTCAGGCGCATGATGCACACGCCGGTTCCTCTGGTTTTAGCGGCAAATTCAAAGGCTCTTTCTCTGGCCAGACAGGACATGGGATATTCGCCCACCGGAACCACCTTGGTTTCTTCTGTGGCACCGCCGCCGCCCGTATGTACCTTCGGGTAGATGTTGCCGCTGGAAAATACAACGATTTTTGACCCGGCAAACCGTTTGGCCGTCATACAGGGCAGCCAGGAGTTCATGCCCCAGGTCAGGTATTCACTGCCGTCCGTACCGAATTTTCTGCCGGCCATGAAGATGATGTTTTCGCAGTCCGGCAGGCTGTCAAGCGTACCGTCTTCGGTCAGGTCTGCGGCGATGATTTCCACGCCTTCCGCGGTCAGTCTGTCGATCACGGCCTTGTTGGTGAAACGGGAGACGGCGTATACCTTTCGGCCGCCGCCGGATGCTCTGACGGCACGGGCTGCCAGGATGCTGATATCCCCGCCCATTTTCCCGCCGGCGCCCAGGATCATGATATCCCCTTTGATTTTCGCCGCATCTTCAATCAGGCCGACGGAAGGTTCGGTCAGCATGGCGTTCAGGGTTTCTTCGTTCCATGTAATCTTATGCATTTGTCTGTACCTCACATATATAGGTTTTCATGAGTTCGGCTGTGTGTTTTTTACGGATTTCGATGTTTTCCCTGTCGGTCAGGTCTGTGCGGAAGAGTTTGGACAGGGTGTACTGGTTGGAGAAATTGGAGAAGCAGGTGGTGATCAGGGAGAGCACGGTCTGCAGCGGATCGATATTTTTCCGGAACACGCCGCTTTTCTTCCCTTCCTCAATGGACTGTATGAAGCAGCCGATGGTTTTCCGTTCGATGGCGGTGGATTCGACTTCTCTCAGATACCGGCCTTTGTTCAGGTTTTCCCACATGAGGATATTTACAAAGGATGGATTATCGGAAAGAAAGTCAAAATAGGCATTTATGATACCCGTAATCAGCGCCTCTCCGGTCAGGTTCTGTTCAGCCAGCAGTTCTTCCACTTCTTCCATTTTACTGTAGGACTGGCGCAGGATCTGCTTGTACAGTTCTTCCTTATCGCCGAAATAGGCGTAGATCATCCGTTTATTGATGCCGGCAGATGCGGCAATCTCGTCCACTCTGGCACCGTAAAATCCTTTTTCGGCGAATTCCTTTTCGGCGGCGGCGAGAATCATGGCTCTGCTCTTTTCGGCATTCCGTTCCTTCATAGGATCTCCTGCCAGTTCCGCATTGCGATTTTTGTCCAGATCCGTACACCGGCGGGCAGAATATCGGCGGGGATGACAAAGTCTTTACTGTGCAGGGGCTGCGTATCGCCGATTCCCACCCAAAGCATGACACCGGGTGCATACTGCAGATATTCGGCAAAATCCTCTGCGGCGTAGGTACGGACGGCATCGGTATCCAGCTCCGGCAAAATCTCCTGCAAGGCATGGATGATCTCTTTGCTGCCGCACAGGGGAGGACTGCCGCCGTCCCAGATAACTTCTGCGGTCGTACCGTGCTTTTCTGCTGCGGCGGCACAGGTTTTTGTCAGCCACGCCCGACAGTCGGCCTGTTCAGCAGGAGAGAAAGTACGGATGGTGCCGTAGAGTTCTGCGCTGTTCGGGACAACATTATGGGATTCGCCGCTGTGGATACTGCCGCAGAAGAGGATGGTATCTTTTTTCTGCAGAATTTCGCTTTGTGCGTACAGGGCGGAGGCGATATCCACGGCTGTGTGCATGGCATCCCTGCCCGATTCCCGTTTTGCGCAGTGGACGCTCTTGCCGGATATGCGTACCCGGTACACATCGCTGGATGCCATCATGGCATTTTCGGAGGTGGTCACTCTTCCCTTTTCCACACCCGGCCACAGGTGCATGGCAAAACAGGCAGCTGTATTTTCCGGCATCGCACCGCAGGCAATGACTTCGGCAGCGCCCTTGGTGGTTTCCTCGGCAGGCTGGAACAGGAAACGGATATTCTGGGGGACTTTTTCGTTTTTCAGAATCCGGGCGGCTTCCAGGAGCATGGCAGAATGGGCGTCGTGTCCGCAGGCGTGCATACAGCCGGGGTGTTCTGAGCTATAAACCAGACCGGTTTCTTCCGTGATGGCCAATGCGTCGATATCGGCACGGAGAAGCAGCCACGGGGCATTTTCATCCGTGATCAGATCGGCATACACGCCGGTTTCCGCGATTCGTACCGGGGTATAGCCGAAGGATTGCAGCATTTTGTGGATATATTCGGCGGTTTTGTATTCTTTTCCCGATACTTCGGGGATTCTGTGCAGGTCTTCGTAATGGGTCTGTGCGGCCATGGTTCGTCCTTTCTGTGCAAGTAACTAAATGGTTACTTGTATTATAGCATATGGGGTATCGGGTGTCAAGAGTGTGGGAAGGTTTTTGCGATAAAAAAACACCCTGATCACATGGCGCGTGCTTACTATCAGTCTTATTTTTTTACCGATCGACAGAAAATTCACAATTTTATGATATAATTATAAAAAATCCAGTTTTGAGTCCGAACCAAAATCAAATTGCTGCGACTATACAGGTGAACGTTCAAAAGCATTCCGGAAAGCAGGTAAATATATGACAAACGATGAGATCATTGAATATTATGATTATCTGATACGGCTTGCGGTAGCCAAATGCGGCTCGCAGGCAGATGCTGAAGATCTTGTAGGCGACACAATGCTTGCGGCTTTTGCCTATATGCAGCGAGGCGGAACTATAGAGCATCCCAAAACATGGCTTACCAATACACTTTACCATAAGCATAATGATAATCTTCGAAAAAAATATCGTACCCCTGTTACAATATGCATGGATGATGGTTTTGATATGGTTCAGGACGAGGAAGAGGAATATCTCTCCTCGGAAGATGCCGCGCGGGTACGAAAAGAACTGAATCACCTTGGTCACATTACACGTGAGGTTCTGATTCGATATTATTATGGGAATCAAAGTGTTGCCGACATTGCCGAGGGGCTTACTATTCCGGTCGGTACAGTTAAAAGCCGCCTATCCGCAGGCCGCAGTCAGATAAAGAAAGGACTTGAAACGATGGATAACAGAGAAAACTATTTGCCGGGGGAACTGTGGATGTCCTTTGGCGGTCGTGATGGTGTGAACGGAGAACCACTATCTCTTGTAGGAGGAGATCTGATAGTACAGAATCTTTTGATTCTTGCTTATGAAAAGCCGCTTACACTCAGTGAACTTTCCAAAGCAATCGGAATTCCTGCCGCATACATCGAACCGATCGTCAAAAAACTCGTAGACGGTGAATTGATGGTGCAGACAGACAGCGGTAAGGTCTATTCGGATTTTATTATAACAAAGCCGCAGAATTCCCTCCGGAATTTCAAACCAAATCTTGAGTTTGCTCACAGACATTTTGATGTGATATGGGATATTCTCGGCAGATTGTCTGACAGGATCTCAAAAATGCATTTTGTGCAGGATATGAGCAGCGAGCAAAGAACAAAACTGGACAGATATGCATTTTTGAAAGCTTTACAGGATTTCGAGCAGTTTGGAACAGGAAAAGTTGAAATGCCGAGATTTCCAAAGCGCAGGGATGGCGGATGTTGGTTCGCGCAGGCAACAGCAATCGATGCCGGATACAATATGAAAGAATATAATGAAGCATCGGAATATATGATACACGGCGGTCATCGTACATCGGAAGCGTTTGCGGCAGGAGGTACAAGACGAGTCAGACTGTATGAGTTCGATACAACTCTGTGGGACAGCCCCCATAGATACTGTGCTGTTCCCGATGGACTTTATTTCAAGCATATCATTCCGTTTCTCTGGTGTATTTACGCGGACATTCCTCTTGAAGAAAGAATAGGTTTGGATATTCCGAATGAACTGATTTCCTCTATGCCGGGGCTCGAAAAAGTCGGTCTGATCGGGAATACGCAGAACGAGCCATATGTGACAATCCCCGTTCTGAAGAAGGCGGAGTATGAAGAATTGTGCGCAGAAATCAAAATTGCCACAGAAGGAATCAAAGCGGCAATCGGAGAGGTGTTTACATCATTTATATCATCTATGAAAACACCGATTCCGGGGCACCTGAAATCTGTACCCGAACTTTTCAGATACATTGACGCAGCCAGATATTTCGTTATGGCAATCCTTCGTGAAGCGTATGACAAGGGATTACATCTGAAGGATGTCGATTATTGCTGTCCGCCTGTAGTGATGGTCTGGGAGGCTTACGAAGAATAATTTATAGAAAGAAGATAACACCGCCGGGAGTAACTATAACAGTCGCTCTCGGCGGTGTTGTACATTGCTTTGATTTTCAGGTGGCGGTACTAGAGAGGTATTTCGAGGGGTTTGGTGTGGCGTTTAAGGTGCTGGATCGGAAGAAAGTGGAGGAGAAGTTTGAGGCGAGTCCGGTGTTAATGTATCATTTCAAGAAATAGATTATTTCTCATTTTCACAAATCTGTCTCAGCAGAGGGGCTGATCGAGCGTTCT
>SVTO01000036.1 GCA_015063745.1 Oscillospiraceae bacterium
GGGACTTGTTGTGTAGTCAGTAGCCATGAAGATGGCACCGATGAACAGACCACCGGAGAAAATCTCGGCCAGCATAAACTCTGCGGCAACTCCGCCGTGCTGGGGGAAGATATAGGTCAGCAGGGCTACGGTACCTATGTATGCTACGGGGATATGCCAGGTGATCACGCGGCGGACCAGCATATAGATACCGCCGGCTGCCAGCATGAATGCGGATACTTCACCGATACAGCCGCCGACGTTGCCGATGATACTGTCCAGCAGGTGCACTTCGGGAAGCACGCCTTCCTTCAGAGAGGCAAGGGGGGTTGCGCCTGCGATGATGTCGCTGTCATGCAGTTCGATGGCCAAACTGTTGATTTTGGCACCTGCGGCCGGGAATCGGCTCATAAAGCCTGCCCAGGCTGTGAACAGGAAAACTCTGGCTGCCAGTGCCGGGTTGACAAAATTCTTACCGATACCGCCGAAAATCTGCTTGACCACGACGATGGCGAAGAAACCGCCGACTACGGGCATCCACAGCGGTACGGAAACCGGCAGGTTCATGGCAAGCAGCAAGCCGGTTACTGCTGCTGACAGGTCACTTACGGTAATGGGGCATTTTAAGATTTTTTCCGTCAGGGCTTCAAAGCCTACGCAGCTGGCTACGGACAGCACGCCGATCATCAGGGCTCTCCAGCCGAATACGTATACGCCCCACAAAAATGCCGGCATCAGTGCAATCAGCACGTCCAGCATAATGGAGGAGATGTTTTCGGGATTGCGGATGTGGGGAGAGGGCGATACCGTCAAGAATACCGGAACCGGTACTTTGGCGGGGTCCTTCTGTACTTCACTTTCCGCTGTCCGGATGTTTTTTTCATTATTATCCACGGAATTTTACCTCGTTACTTCTCTTTGCTCTGGTTTGCCGATGCGGCTGCCAGTTTTTTCTGTTCGGCACGGATGGTGGCTTTGGCCATACGGATGTACTGGACGATTTCCACGCCGCCCGGGCAGTTGTAGGAGCAGGAACCACATTCCACGCAGCTCATGGCACCGTACTTTTCCGCGTTTTCGTGGTCTCCGATGCGGGAGTACTGGGCAATGTAGTTGGGCATCAGGTGCATGGGACAATTGCGGACGCATTTTCCGCAGCGGATACAGGTTTCGTCGGCGTTCTTCCGTTTGTCAAAGCGGTTGGAGAACAGCAGGATGGCGCTGGTTCCCTTCACGACGGGAGTGTGGATATCCCACTGGGCCTGGCCCATCATGGGTCCGCCGGCGATGATCTTCTTCGGGTTGCGGGAGAAGCCGCCGCAGAATTCGATGATATCCTCAAAGGATGTGCCGATGGGTACCATCAGGTTTCTGGGATGACGGATGCAGTCGCCGTCAACGGTTACTACACGCTTGACAAGGGGCATGCCGTGTGCAAATGCTCTGAAGATGGCTGCACAGGTTTCTGCGTTGAAGATCACAGCACCGATATCAGCGGGAAGCTTGCCGGCCGGCAGTTCTTCTCCGGTCAGGGCGTAGATCAGCTGACGTTCGTCGCCCTGGGGATATTTGGTTTTCATGACCTTGACTTCGATCATATTGGATTCCGCTGTCAGCTCTTCCAGTTTGCTGATGGCGTCCAGCTTATTGTCTTCTACGGCCAGCCATGCGGTATGTACACCCAGGGCTTTCAGAAGGATCTTCACGCCGTTGATCACATAGGCGGGTTTCTCCAGAAGGAGACGGTGGTTAGCGGTGATGAAGGGTTCACATTCCGCACAGTTTACGATAATCTTGTCCACCTTGCCCAGAGCCGATTCGACCTTCGCATAGGTTGGGAAGGAAGCGCCGCCCATACCGGTGATGCCCGCTTCACGGATGATGCTTATGATCTCTTCGGTGGTTGCGTCGCTGAGTCTGCCTCTGTAGGGTGTCAGATCGGGACAGAGGGTGTTTTGTCCGTCGTTTTCGATTACGATACTGCGGACAATGCTGCCGCCGGTTGTGGGACGTTCTGCGATTTCCTTTACCGTACCGGATACGCTGGCGTGCACGGGACAGCCCAGTCCTGCTTTGACATCGCCGATCTTCTGACCAATGGTTACGGTGTCGCCCGGTGCCACCAGAGGTTCACAGGGAACGCCGATATGCTGCTGCAGAGGAATGGCTACCGGTCTTACAGGCGTGAAGTCCTCAATACGGCATCGTCTTGTATTTTTATATTCTTCTACGTGGATACCACCATTGAAGGTATATGCCAAGTTTTTCACCTCACGTTCATGAATACAGATAATAATTACAAAATATCATTATACATTATACTATAAAACTGTATATAAAACAAGTCGGTTTTTTGAAATTTCATCAAAAAACTGCAGAGTTTCTTTGATTTTCCGGCATTTTCGGTGAAAAATGTATCCTTTATATTGTGTATTTGGAATCAGAAGACCCAAAATCTGCCGATTCGTGACGGATGTATCCATAGTTCAGCCAACATGCTGGACTGACTTTCACCGGTATTCTCTGTCATTAAATATTTTTGTTCCATATTTTCAAAGAAAATTGACAAATACCTGTCAATATGATACAATACGGAAAAAGGATGTTTCCTATCTGACTTCACAAATTATACCTCAGGAGGTAAATTTATGACTATAATTACGCAGACAAAACTGGATGTTTGGGCAGCGGATATGCACGGCGAAAGCACACTGCCCACATTATATGACTGCGCTCCCATCGGTAAGCCCTGGGCTTCGGCTCTTGCGGAAGATGACGGACTGTATATCGGTTACGGCAGAATGGCTTCCGTTTTCCCCTACAGGGTCCAGGACTGTTATTCCCGCGAGACGGACATCTGCGGGCTGGATGCGGTTATTCTGGAAAATGACCATCTGAAAGCGGCCTTTATTCCCTCTCAGGGTGGTAAACTCTGGTCCTTGTATGACAAGGACGCCGATCGAGAGCTGCTCTTTGCAAACCATGTTTTCAGACCCGCTTATCTGGCGCTGCGCAATGCGTGGGCTTCCGGCGGTGTTGAGTGGAACTGCGGTGCTTTTATCGGGCATCATCCCCATACCTGTGCGCCCATCTTTACAGCGGTTATTGAAGCGGAAAACAGTGGACTGGGCTGTCCGGTTCTGCGTTTCTATGCTTATGAGAGAATCCGTTCCGTAACTTATCAGATGGATTTCTATCTGCCTGAGGATGCAAAGTTCCTGCACTGCCGTATGCGTGTTGTCAATGATACTCCGGAAGTGGTTCCGATTTACTGGTGGTCCAATATTGCGGTGCCTACCAATGAGAAAGCCCGCTGTGTGGTTCCTGCGGTTTCCACTTATACTCATCATGAAAGTGCGATTGCCTGTGTGGATGTGCCGATTTATGAAGGCAAGGATATCACGTATCCCACCAACACCTCCGTTTCCAGAGACTATTTCTTCAAGACTCTGCCCGATCACCGAAAGTATACCAGCCATCTGGACGAAAACGGTTACGGACTTGTGGAAACTTCCACTTCCATTCTGAAGGGCAGAAAGCTCTTTGTTTGGGGCCGAGGTCAGGGGGGTGCCAAGTGGCAGGAATATCTCTGCGGTGATGACGGGCACGGTAAGTACGGTGACGGCAGATACTGTGAAATCCAGTGCGGTCTGGCCCATACGCAGTTCGAATGTCTGCCCATGCCGCCCAAGACTGCCTGGGAATGGATCGAATACTACGGCGGTGTCAGCGCGGATCCGGCCAGGATTCACGGCACATGGGATGAAGCACGGGCAGAACTGGAAAGATGTCTCGATGATCTGGCGCCCATGGATGCTATGGAAGCCGAGCTGAAGGATACGCACAAGATGGCGACTTCTCCCGCAGATCGGGTAATTCTGGAAGGTTACGGCTGGGGTGCGCTGGAAAACAGACGTCGTGAACTGGAAAAGATGCCGCGGATGACTCCTCATCTGGATTTCGGCAAGTGCGGCAAGGAACAGGAAATGTGGCTGCAGCTGCTGAACACCGGTTCTCTGCGTACGGCGGACAATGCTTGTCCCTGTAATGCGCCGATTTCCTATCAGCGCGGTGCGGAATGGATCGAAAAACTGAAAGCGGCGGCATCTGGTCCTGACCGTCATTTCTGGCTGACCCATTATATGCTCGGCTGTGCGTACCTTGCGGAATATGAACTGGACAAGGCAGAGGAAGCTTTGGTTCAGTCTTCCCTGCTGAATGAAAATGCATGGAATACATACGCGCTTGCTGAGCTTTACCGTATGAGACACGATATTGTTCGTTCCGCCCGTACCATTGCGGCTGCGGCAAAGATGGCTCCGGATGATGTTTCTCTCTGCAAGATGGCGGCTAAGTATTTACTGCGTGCGGGTCTGCATGAGGAAATGCGTCTGTTTGTGAACGGTCTGTCGGATGAAATGAAGCAGGTGCCCAGAGTACGTTTGTTCCAGGCCATTTCTGCTGTGAACAGCGGCAATCCCGAACTGGCAGAGGAAATTCTGTATGCAAACGGCGGTCTGGAAGTACCCGATATTCAGGAAGGCGAAATCAGCATTACGGATCTCTGGTTCCGGATTCAGGAAAAGAAAGCGGAACGGGAAGGCAAGACCTTTGACAGAGCTTCTGTACGTCCCCCGAAGCAGTTTGACTTCCGGATGAATGTTGCGGACTGACAGGTCTATTCTGTTATCCGTTAACTGAAATAAGAAAGTGGTTTCCAAGGAATATCGGAATTCCCCGGAAACCACTTTTTCATTTAGTATGTATCTTAATAGTCGTATCTGCCGTAGTTCTGCAGGGCGGCCATAACAGCGCGCATGGAAGTCAGCAGAGAGCCGTTGTTGATGGAGCCGGCGGTGCACAGGTTCAGCCCCTTTGTACCGGAGGCTTTGATCATTTCACAGTCACGGCGTACCTCGGCGATGATGTCGTCTTCGTTGTTGCGCATGAAAGTGAACGGTGCAAGCTGTCCGTCGATACGGGTATTGGGCATATGCTTGCGGATATGTTCTACGGTTACCGTAGGTCCGAAGTTGCAGGCGGTCAGGTTCAGACGGGCCAGAATGGGGACAAGATGTTCCATGGCGGAGTCGGAATGCTGATAGCGTTCGTCTCCCGGGTTTGGGCTGCAGTGAGCGAAAACTTCCTTCAGAATTGGGAAACCGAACATTTCGTACATTTCTTCCGTCAACAAGTTACAGTCGTCGTCCAAAAAGCTGAATCCATGTGAAAAGTTGTTTGCATCGTGGCCGGATTCTTCTCGGAAGATATCTATATAACCGAGCAAAACCTTTTTGATGGTTTCGGAGAAACGAATGAACAAATCCGGATCATCATAGTACAGGAACAGGAGATTTTCAACACCAAATACGGAAGTAGCCAAAGTTACGGGACCTCTGACAAAATCGAATTCAGACGGTTTTTTGCCGTAGGTCTCGTAAATGCGCTTCTTTTCGCTTTCCCAGTTGGCAGGCAGAATGAAAGAGCGTAGATCCATATTATCGATTTCATCCAGTTTCTTTTCCAGTGCTTCATTATCGATTAAAGTACCCTTCAGCCATTCGGTCGTTCCATCAAATATGTACTGACCTCCGAATACTTCGCCGATTCTGCGGAATTGGAATTCGCAGTCTTCAGGTTCAAAGGGACCTTCGTATAGGAGAGGACGACCTACGATTTTGATGGCCTTTTCATTATAGCGTTTGTTCAGTTCCATTCGACGTTCGGGCGGAGTATAACCCCAGGGTTCGCCTTCTTCGCCGAGTTCCGCAAAGACACATTCTTCGCTCATGCGGATACCGCAGGCAACCTGCTTGGCATCGGGAGAGAAACAGTTGTCTTTATGATTGGTTTCTTCGTCTTTCCAAAACTGTTCAATATCCAATTCAAGTTTCATATATTTTTCCTTTCTGTGACAGAGGTTCTCATTTCGGAAGCTTTATGCTCGGAAATTCTTTCAGGAAATGCACATTTCCCTCTTTTACCGTAAATGTACGGCCGTTCAGATAAGCCAGTTCGTCCGTGAAATCAAAGGACAGCTTATAGGAATACAGAGCCTGATAGCTGTAGCCTTTCTTGCGGTCTTCACGGTTTACACCGTATTTGCCCTCTCCCAGCAGCGGCAGTCCGGCGTGGGCGAGGTGGGCGCGGATCTGGTGGGTACGGCCGGTCAGCAGTTCTACTTCCAGAAGGGACAGATCGGCATCTTTACGGTAGGAGAGCTTTTTATATTTTGTAAGGATTTCTTTACCGCCGGGGACTGGTTTATCGAATACCTGCACCGTTTTGGTTTTATAATCCTTACGCAGACAGCCTTTCAGGGTGGCTTCCGGTCGGGCATTTCCGTGGACGGCACAGAGATACTTTTTGTGGACCCGGCCTTCCCGGATCGCTTCGTTTACCAGGCGCAGGGTCGGTGCGTTTTTGGCAAGGATCACGATGCCGCCGGTATTCCGGTCAATACGGTTACACAGAGCCGGAGCAAAAGAATTTTCGTTTTCGGGATTGTATTCGCCTTTCCGGACCAGATAGGCCTGCAGAGCAAAGAGGAGGGTTTCTCTTTCGCTTGCGTCTGCGGTGTTCTTATCGCCTTCATCTCCCACGTGGACGAGGATGCCCGGTTTCTTGTCGCACAGGAGGATGTTTTCATCTTCGTATACGATCTCGGGCACAAGCTTTACCCTTTCGTATTCCGTTTTTTCTGCTGTGTCGCTGAAAAATTCGTCGGGGATATACATTTCCACAAGATCCCCTGCGGCTAACATATCCTTTTCGTGAGCGCGCTTGCCATTGACTTTTATGCGCTTTGTGCGGATGTACTTATACATAAGAGACTGGGGCAGACCCCGGACCGTTTTGGTGACGAACTTGTCCAGTCTCTGCCCCGCGTCATTGGTATTGATTGTATAGCTGTACATTACTTGGTGCCGAACAGACGGTCGCCCGCATCGCCCAGACCGGGGATGATATATGCGTGATCGTTCAGATAATCGTCGAGGGCTGCGGCGAAAATTTCCACGTCGGGATGATCTGCCTGCAGGCGTTCAACGCCTTCGGGTGCAGCTACCAGGCACAGGAGCTTGATCTGTGTGCAGCCGCGCTTCTTCAGCATATCGATTGCGCCGGAAGCGGAACCGCCGGTGGCCAGCATGGGGTCGCACAGGATGATATAGCGTTCGCTTACGTCAAAGGGGAGCTTGCAGTAGTATTCCACAGGTTCGTGGGTATCGGGGTCACGGTACAGACCGATGTGGCCAACCTTGGCTACGGGTACCAGGCTCAGAATACCGTCTACCATGCCGAGACCGGCACGCAGAATCGGAATTACGGCCAGCTTCTTACCCATGATCTTACCGGCTTTTGTCTTGGCAACAGGGGTTTCCACATCCACTTCCTCAATGGGCAGTTCTCTGGTGATTTCGTAACCCATAAGCATGGCGATCTCATTCAGCAGTTCTCTGAATTCCTTGCTTCCGGTGTCCTTATCACGCATGATTGTCAGTTTGTGTTTGATCAGGGGATGATCCACAACATGGAATGTTTCGAAGTTCATAGCTTCCTCCCTATTTTTCCTTTAATTTATCCGCACAGCTTTGCCTTGCGGTTTATCTATTTCATTATACAGCAATTTCTCCCATATTGCAAGGGAAAAGCGGAAATTTCTTGCGGTGAAGTTTATTCTGTTTTTTCCCTTGGGTATTTTCCTGCTCTTTTTGAAGGAAATCCCGGGAATCCGTTCTTCTCCGCTTTACAAACAAAAATTTGTATGGTACAATATATACTGTAATTTTTACTTATATTATGATCGGATATTTTTATGGACAATAATCAGAGAAAATATACCATTTCCTTTATTACCCTCGGCTGCAGAGTAAATCAGTATGAATCGGATTCCGTTGCCGCCATTCTGGAGGAGAGGGGCTTTACGGTTGTTCCTGCCGGGGAAAAGGCGGATGTGACTGTGATCAACACCTGCACCGTTACGGCGGAAAGTGACCGGAAATCCCGGCAGATGATCCGCCGTGCGGCCTCTTCCGGCTCGGCGGTGATCGTTACCGGGTGCTATTCCCAGATAGCATCGAAGGATGCGGAAAAAATCAACGGAGTCGTTTATGTCAGCGGCAACGGCAGAAAATCAGAGATTCCCGATGTTGCGCTGGCGCTGGTACAGGGTAAGACACCGGAAGTACGGAATCATGTTACTGATATTTTCACGGAAGGTTACGATCCGCTGGTGCTGCGCAAGCCCAGGCGTGCCAGATCCTATATCAAGATTGAAGACGGGTGCGAAAACCGTTGTGCATACTGTATCATTCCTTCTGCCAGAGGTAAGGTTCGTTCCAAAGCAATGGGGGATATTCTGGAAGAAGCGGCTCATCTGGCGTCGGTCGGTTCTCATGAGATCATTCTCACCGGCATTGAAACGGCTTCTTACGGACGGGATTTTCTGACCGATCAGGCTTCGGCGGACGGGACGGTTCAAAAGGTACACAGACCGTATGGGGATGAGCTGGCAGAGCTTCTGGAGGCGGTGGATCGGGTACCGGGTATCTGGCGCATCGGGCTTGGTTCTCTGGAGCCTACCGTTATGCGGGAGGAAATCGTTGCAAGGCTTGCTTCTCTTGACCATCTGCTTCCGCACTTTCATCTTTCCATCCAAAGCGGTTCCACCGGTGTTCTCAACCGGATGCGGCGCAGATATACGGCGGATACGGTTATCACGGTGCTGCAGCGGGTACGGGATGCGATCCCCGGAGTTACGTTCAGTGCGGATGTGATTGTGGGATTCCCCGGAGAAACAGAGGAAGAATTTGCGGAAACGGCGGCGTTTATTGAAAAGGCACGGTTTCTGCATCTGCATCTGTTCCCCTATTCCAAGCGCGCGGGAACGGAGGCTGCGGTTATGCCCGGACAGGTTCCCGAGGATGTGAAACGGAAGCGGTTGAAGATTCTTGAGGAGATTCAGCAGAAGATCCGTTTGGAGATGCTGGAGGAATATGTACGTGTGCACAGGGATTCTCCGGTATATGTACTGGTCGAGAAATGGGAAAACGGTTTCTCCAACGGTCATACGGAGCATTATGTGGAAGTGGATATTCCCACCGACAGGGATCTCACAGGTGTGAATCTGCCGGTATTTCTCACAGAAACCGATGGGGTTATGTGCAGAGGGATTGCGGCGGAATAAGAAATATCAGGTATTATCGTTTGCTGCGGTAATACCTTTTCTTTTTCCCTTCTGCTGTATTTCCGGCATTTTCTTTTGTTTTTCGTGATAACTGGAAGGTTTTACCAAATTTATATGGGAATTTTTGGTAACTATTCCATCGGTTCGACTCTTGCAATTTCTTCCAGTTTATGGTAAAATATGGATGTTGATCCGGAGGATGCCCGGTCAGTAAAGATAGTCGGTCGGGTATGGAAAAAGTATTTTACAGAAAGGTTTTTGGATTATGGGAAAGGAAATAAAGATTCTGATTGCGGATGAGAACAATGAGGTGAGAAAGAGCTGTCGGGAGGTTCTGAGCCGTAAAGATGGGTTCGGGATTGATGAGGCTAAGAACGGTGATGAAGCGCTGCGGCTTATGGGAAACGTGGGTTATGATATTGTGATCGCGGATCTCTGGCTCGGCGGTGTGGATGGTCTTACGCTGATACGGAAATGCGGTGAAGTGAATTCCTCTGCGCATCCGGCGTTTATCATTCTGTCCCAGCTGGCAACGCCCAATGTATTTATGGATGCCAACCGTGCGGGGGCTATGCTTTGTATTCCCAAGCCGGTGGACTATGCCAATCTGTCCGCTTCCGTGGAGACCATTTGCCGAAATCGCAGCAAGGAGATTTCCGATACTGCGGCAGAGGATGGGGAGGCTTCTCACGATATGGAGGCGCAGGTAACGAGAATCATTCACCAGATCGGTGTGCCGGCACATATCAAGGGGTATCAGTATCTGCGTACGGCGATTCTTATGACCATTGAAGATAATGACATTATCAATTCCGTCACCAAGGTACTTTACCCTTCCGTTGCAAAAAAATACCAGACCACCACTTCCAGGGTCGAGCGGGCGATTCGTCACGCCATCGAGGTTGCCTGGGACAGAGGGGATCTGGATACTTTGAACGGGTACTTCGGGTATACGATTCAGAATAACAGAGGAAAGCCTACCAATTCCGAATTCATTGCGATGATTGCGGATAATATGCGGCTGAAATACAAAATCCGGTAAGCAAATCCATTCATATATGCCATCAGTCCGTGTCTGCCCGCGGACTTTTGGTTTTTATGGGGTGTTTACCAGCTTCTGCGGGTGGTTTGGCCTTCTTGGATGTCGAGGATGATGGTTCCCTGCAGGTCGGTGCGGTACAGTTCGGCGCCGGACAGTTCGATCAGGGAAACGACGGTACTGTGGGGATGACCGTAGGTATTGCCTTTTCCGCAGGAGATCACGCAGATATCCGGAGATACGGCATAGTAGAATTCCATGGATGTGGAAGTGGAGGAGCCGTGGTGGCCTGTCTGGTATATATCACAGTCCAGCAATGCCGGGTCTGCAGCCGCGAGAATATCCGCTTCTGCGATCTGCTCCGCGTCTCCCGTACAAAGAAGGGACACACCGCCGGTTTCGATTCGTGCGGCGATACTTGCGTCATTCACGTTTTCGTAATTCGTTCGGATGGGGGCGAGGATATGTACGGTAATATCTCCTGCTGTGTATATATCGCCGGGGGTGGCTTTATGGAGTGTGAATTTATAGGTACTCGCCAATGTATTCAGGTAGGCGTAATAGTTGTCGTTGGGAATTTCCGGGGCAATGATGTGGTTTACTTTCATGGCTTTGAGGATCTCTTCCGCGCCGCCGGTATGGTCATCGTGTGGATGTGTCAGGATCATATAGTCGATTTTGCCAACGTAGGTCTGCAGGTAGGTGACAAGGGCATTGGCGGAGAAGTTTGTACCGGTATCCACCAGTACGGAATGGGTTCCGGTCATGATGAGGGTTGCGTCTCCCTGTCCTACGTCAATGAAGCGGATGGAGGCGGTATCCGTCAGCAGTTCTCTGGTGGGCAGGAATTTGCCGCTGATTCTGTAGGTTTGGATACAGGTACAGATAAAAAGTACGACTATGATGCCGATAAACAGGCGGAACAGGAGTTCCTTCAAGGGAAGTTTTCGGTGGATTTTCCGGTAGTTTTTTGCCAAGGTTTTCCTCTTTCTATGTAACGGGAAGCGATGCTCCCCTTTTCTCCCGTTTTATACGGTTGGTTCGTGCTGCTGCGGCGGATCCAGGATGGCGCTGATTTTCCGTGTCAGGAACAGGGCCGGTATACACAGGATGAACCACAGCACGGTAAAGGCGGGACAGATCTGGCCGAGGATATTGCCCCAACGGTCGGAATAATCCCAGACTTCCAGTCCCAGTATACGGTTTACCACGATCCCTACGGCAAATTCGATCAATGTGATCACTATCGCCCCTGTGACACAGCGCAGGAGAAACGGCATCCTCCCCAGCTTCCCGTCCATCAGCCGGATAAGCAGGAGGCAGAGTCCGCCCGTCAGCGCCATGGTCCAATGGGTATGTCCGCGCCACAGGATTTCAAGCATGGTATAGATCACGGCTCCGTACATGAAAATACATACGGTTGTTCTTCCCTTTCTCACTTCATCACCCGGGATTTAGCATGGACCATATGCGCCGGATTTATGCAGGTACGGGGGAGAATTTATATTTTCGGCATTTGCAGAAAACGTTTACGAGAAATCCGCCTTACACCAGCCGCAGCGTCTTTTGCCTACTTTGATGAAATTGCCGCATACAGGGCAGATATGCTCCCTGTCTTCCGGTATGGGATAGCGGACAGGATAGATCAGGCCGCGGACGAAAAAGATGTAATCGTCGGGTTTATAGTATATGTTTTGGGCAAGGATACTCTGGAGTTTGTAATTGATGGTTATGCTTTCGCCGTTTCGGCCGACGAATACCACATCTGCGGTCAGGTAGTCGGCGTTGCGCATATCGGATAGGGTCAGCTGGAATTTTTTCCGTTTTATTCTGTACCGCGCGGACATGACTCTGCCGTAGAAGGTTTTTCCGAATATGGTTTTGTGGGCATGGAACGGGAAGAACGGAAGAATCAGAAATATCGGGAAGGCAAAGCAGGTCGGGTGGCTTATGGGTCGGTTGAAATGGATCAGATACAGCCGCCACAGGATGATTACGGCAATGCTCCATGCGACGGTCAGCAACAATACCTTCCAGAATCGCTTTTTTCCGAGGGCGATCAGTCTTTTTTCAGTGTAGATATCCAATCTCGGGTACATAGTCGGTACTCCCTTCATTTGGAATTGATGTCAGTCTGAAGAAATACAGGGGATTCATGGAATGTATCCGGTATTTTATGCTTTTCTTTCCGACAACAGTTTTTCTCTGTCCCGGTCACGCTTTTTCACGCCGGAATATTCGCCGGCAATGATCACCGCAGCGTACAGAATATCGTACAGCAGCATGGGGACAATCACATATTCTCTGGCAACACCTAAAGTGGTGTCGGTGCCGGATACAATGCTGATAATACTTCCCAGTTCGTATGCCGGACCTGTTGTGTATATCGCGAATCGGAAGAGAAGCGCGTAAAGAAAATGCAGAACAAAGGCTATGACAAGCGGAATTATGGCCATCTTAATACAGAAGGTCTTATTGGTGTACCCGTATCTGCGGGCGCAAAGGAACAAACCGGCAAGCATTGCGATGGTCATAAAGCTCATCATGACAATATGTTCTTCCATAGAACCTTTTTCAAAGATGAACCGTGCTGCTAAAGTAACCGGTCCTGAAATCAGCAGATTTACCCACAAACACGCAAACATCCACAGGAAACAGTACAGTGCTTTCGATATGTATCCTTTCAGCATAACAAGCTCCTTTTTCAGTACGGTTTGATCACAGGCTGTTTTCTCATTATAACAAACCGGCAGGGAGATATAGGTTATTCCCTGCCGGTTTACATTTATGTCTTATACTTCTGCAGTAGTATCAGGAATTTCTACTGTGGGCTTGGTTTCTCCCAGATACTTAGGAAGCTGCATACCTGCCATATCGAACATTTCGTTCATCGGGGGAATGGACTTCATTAAGCCGGAGACAAAGTTGGCGGTGGTGTTCTTTCCGTCTTCGCCGTTTCCGCCGTTGTCCCATACGGTGATCTTGTCGATCTTCAGGTTCTTGATGGCTTCTACCTGTACTTTTACCAGGTCTTCCATCTTGTCGGCCAGCATCAGGCGGATTGCGTCGTTGGAATCGCCGCCGGCAGACTTCACGATTTCCGCAAAACCTTCTGCCTGCTTCATCAGGATCTGGCGCAGACCGTCTGCTTCTGCCTGCATTCTCAGCAGGGTTGCATCTGCTTCACCCTTTGCCTTGCGGCGGATCTGTTCTGCTTCGGCTTCTGCCTGCAGTTCCAGTTCCTTCTTCTTGATCTCAGCCTTAACCAGCACGTCTGCTTCCAGCTTTGCCTGTTCCAGATGTGCTCTGGCCAGTTCCGCTGCCTGCTGTGCGCCGTAGGATTCTTCCAGAGCTTTTGCGGCCTGGATGTTTTCTGCCGCGGTTGCGCGCTTCAGGGCTTCTGCTTCTCTTTCGCGGCGTACGGCTTCGGATTCGGCGATCTTTACCTTCGCTTCGTTTTCACCCGCTACTGCTTCGGAGTTGGACTTGGATACGGAGATTCTGCGCTGTCTGTCTGCTTCGGCGGAACCGATTGCACCGCTGCGTTCTGCTTCGGCTACGGATACCTTTGCGGTATTGATGGCCTGTGCGGCTGCTTCCTGACCGAGGGCTTCGATATAACCGGATTCATCGGTGATGTCCGTTACATTTACGTTGATCAGACGCAGACCGATCTTCTTCAGTTCGGTTTCTACGTTGGAGGATACGGCTTCCAGGAACTTGTCACGGTCGGCGTTGATTTCTTCGATATCCATGGTAGCGATGATCAGACGCATCTGACCGAAGATGATATCTTCCGCTACCTGCTTGATATCGTCGGTTCTCATGCCCAGCAGACGTTCTGCGGCGTTCTGCATAACACCGTGTTCGGTGGAAATACCTACGGTAAAACGGGAAGGTACGTCAACACGGATGTGCTGTTTGGACAGTGCGTTGCGCAGGTCTACGGAGATGGAGATGGGCATCAGGTCCAGGTATTCGTACGCCTGGATAACGGGCCAGATGAATGCTGCGCCGCCGTGGATACATTTGGCGGAACGGCTGGATCCGTCCTGTGCGCTGCCTACTTTACCGTAGATGACCAGGATCTTATCCGACGGGCACTTTCTGTACCGTGAGAAGATGACAATGATGGTGGTCAGTGCCAGCAGTACGATTACGCTGACCAGCATCAGTACCGTGAAGTTGATGCCGGTGCCTGCAGCTGCCGATGCGAAAATGTGTTTCATGGGGAACCTCCTGAATTTAATGATTTTTGAATAATGTATTGGCCGGTTTTACTTTACTGTTCGTCCGTGCTGTCGTCCACCCGGCCGGTGGTTTTACTTCTGGGCAATGGGTTCTACAACCAGGATGCCGGATTCGTCGGTGGCTACCACACGTACGCTTTCTCCGGTGGTAAGCTTGCGATCGGATGTTGTCATGGCGTTTGCTTCGATCAGACGTTCCTGGATGGTAATATTGATCTTACCGCTTCCCTTCATGGATTCCGGGATCGGTATGTATACGGTACCCACTTTACCGATGGCGTATCCCAGGTTGATGGTACCGTCGTTCTGGAGCTTCATGGAGATCTTCATCAGGTAAGCTGTGCCTACCAATGCCATAAAGCCGAATGCGCAGGCGAGGACTACGGTTACTGTGGTATTGATACCAGCTTCGTGCATGACCAATCCGCTCCAGCCGCCCACAGCCGCCATGGCCATGATACCGCGGATCGAGAAGAGTGCCATGCCATCGGGACCGCCGTCACCAGGAGTATCCACTTCTCCGTTACCGGTCAGGTCGATACCGTCCGCATCTGTGTCTTCCCCTCCGATACCGAACAGGAGCAGAATTGTCTGCACCACAAGTACAAGCGTTGCGGGGATGGCGATCAATGCCATTATCTGTCCTATCAAATCCATACTGTTCCACCAGGCAATCATACTAAAAACCTCTCTTTCCGCGTATATATATCGTTAAAAATTATCGTACAAATCGTTTTGCCGTTTTCGGAATATTGCAGTATTCATCGATCATTGCGTCGGTCTGCTGCTTGACGAGGGAGCCGTAATAGGCGGTTACGATGATCCCAAGGCCCTGCGCCAGTCTTCTTCCGGCACCGCTTACCTTTTCTTCGTAATCCGCAAGCACCTGTGCTACCGCGCTGTCCAGATCGTTCAGGCCCGCAGACCCTGCATCGGCCAGCATGGCTACAACCCGGCAGGCGTAATCGTACAGACGGCTTTCCGGAATGATGTCGTCTTCCACGGAATCCACGTCGCCGTTGATCAGCTGCAGTACCATGGCGATTCTGCCAAGCTGCATGGTATCACGCATCATATTGATCAGCAGGATTCTCGCCAGATGCTCCTTTGAGTAAAGCTTATGGCAGGGATTGGCTACCCAACCTCGCTTCAGCCAGTTCTGCAGTGTGGTACCGTCGATGCCGGTGATTTCACGGATCTGGGTCAGCATGATTCCGTCAGTGATGAAAAATACTTTATCCAGAAACTCAATTCCATCGGCACCGTTCATTTTGGAACGCTCCAGTACTGTCCCCGGTATTGTCTTGCTTACGATTTCATGTCCCATTCGGATAACCTCCTTTCGATATCATTTCATTCCCGGGCGTACTCTACGGATGTATTCCGCCCTGTTTGTAATTATTATACCACACGGTCACGTGACTGTCAATAGGTTTCGCTTAAAACTTTCACAAGATTACGAATATTTTTTTGATTTTTTTCGAAAAAGTACTTGACAGACACAAAAAGCTGTGATATAATCTGCGCATAAACATACAAAGACTTTGACGAAGACGCTTCCGGGACGCAGCATCGAAGAATCTTGGATTCGCCAGAGAGCCTGCGGTGGTGGAATGCAGGTACGATGGTAACGGACAGTATCCCTTCCGAGTCGGGAACAGAACAGCGCATTTCCTTTCTTTTGAATGAAGCGCTTAGTAATACTTCCCCGTGTGCTGCTGCGTGAAGGCAGAGGGTTTGTTGGAACCCGCAGAGTGGCACTTTGGTGCAATTTGAGTGGTACCGCGGATGATTCATCCGTCTCAAAGAAATTTGAGGCGGATTTTCTTTTTTCTGTCTCAAGTATAAACGTGTAATTTAATTCTCTGTTTTTGTATGTTTATACGGGAATTTCTTTACACAGAAATCATACAAAGTACTGAAAGAGAGGACTTACTTATGGAACAGGTAATCAGAGAAGTTGCGGCGAGAATCAGAGAAACACGTCTGATCTGCGAAATTTCCGAAGAAGAAATGGCATCCTGCACGGGTGTCACGTTGGATGCGTACCGTGATCTGGAAGCGGGCAATGCGGATTTTACCTTTACATTCATTTATAAGTGTGCGGCACGTCTGGGTGTGGACACTACGGATCTTCTGAAGGGTTCCAGCCCCACTCTGGAAGAGTTCAGCATCACACGCAAGGGTCGTGGTCTTCCCATTGCACGACGCAAAGGCTTCCGTTACGAGAATCTGGCGCCTCTGTTCAAGAACAAGGGTGCGGAGCCTTTTGATGTACTGGCACGGTACAATCCCGACGAACAGGACAAGCCCATCAAGCTCAGCCGTCACGAAGGGCACGAGTTCAACTACATCGTTTCCGGTAAGCTGAAGGTCAGCATTGACGGTCACGAAGATATTCTGGAACCCGGCGATTCCATCTACTACGACAGTTCCAAGCCCCATGGTATGATCGCTGTGGAAGGTGACTGTCAGTTTCTGGCCATCATCATTGCCAACGGCGAGGCAGCTTACGATTATCCCGATATGCTGGAAGAACCCGCTCCCGCCGCCGATCCCTTCAACACGCTGACGCCCATGCCCGAAAACCCCGTAGCGGGCAAGTTTGTGGAATGTATCGAAGAAAACGGCAGACTGAAGAATATCATCTTCCACGATGCCGACAAGTTCAACTTCGCTTATGATGTGGTGGATGCGCTGGCTGCCAAGTGTCCCGACAAGGTTGCTATGCTTCATCTGGACAGAGATAAGAACGAAAGAAAGTTTACCTTCGGTGAAATCAGCCGTATGTCCAATCAGGCAGCCAACTATCTGGTGGATATGGGTGTTAAGGAAGGCGACACGGTTATGCTGGTGCTGAAGCGGCACTGGGAATTCTGGGTTTGCTCCGTTGCCCTGCACAAGATCGGTGCGGTTGCGATCCCCGCTACGCATATGCTGGTGGAAAAGGATTTTGCATACCGTTATCAGGCAGCCGGTGTTAAGGCCATCATCTGTACCGGTGACGGTGAGACTGCGATGCATGCCGAAAATGCGGCCAAGACTGCCGATCATCCGATTCTGCTGTTTATGGCTCACGGAACAAGGGACGGCTGGTATGATTTTGACACCGAATTTGCCAAGTATTCCGAAGAATGGGAACGCAGAGTGGATGTTTGCGGCGACAAGCCCATGTATATGCTCTTCACTTCCGGTACAACCGGTTATCCGAAGGTTGCGGCCCACAGCTTCAAGTATGCGCTGGGTCACTACATCACGGCCCGTTACTGGCACAATGTGGATGCAAACGGTATCCATCTGACCATTTCCGATACCGGCTGGGGCAAGGCGCTCTGGGGTAAGCTCTATGGTCAGTGGCTCTGCGAAAGCTGTGTATTTGTATATGACTTCGACAAGTTTGAAGCACATGATATCCTGCCTCTGTTTGCGCAGTATGGCATCACTACATTCTGTGCTCCGCCTACGATGTTCCGCTTCTTCATCAAGGAAGATCTGTCAAAGTACGATATGTCTTCCCTGAAGCATACCACTATTGCCGGTGAAGCGCTGAATCCCGAGGTATTCTACAAGTTCAAGGAACTGACCGGTCTTTCCCTGATGGAAGGCTTTGGTCAGACCGAAACCACGCTGGTGATCGGTAACTTTGTAGGCGACACGCCCAAGCCCGGTTCCATGGGTCATCCTTCGCCTATGTATGACGTGGATATCGTGGATCCCGACGGTCGCTCCTGCGATGTAGGTGAAACCGGTGAAATCGTTGTGCGTACCAAGGACGGTGTTCCCTGCGGTCTGTTCCTCGGTTATTATAATGACGCAGAAGCAACCGAGAAGGCATGGCACGACGGTTATTATCATACCGGTGACACGGCTTGGCGTGATGAGGACGGTTTCTTCTGGTATGTAGGCCGTATTGATGACGTTATAAAGTCCTCCGGCTACCGTATCGGGCCCTTCGAAATCGAATCCGTTATCATGGAACTTCCCTACGTTCTGGAATGTGCCATCACCGCTGTACCCGATGAAATCCGCGGTCAGGTGGTTAAGGCTTCCATCGTACTGGTCAATGGTACTGAAGGCACAGATGCGCTGAAGAAGGAAATTCAAAATTATGTTAAGGAGCATACTGCGCCTTACAAGTATCCCAGAATCGTTGAGTTCATGGACGAGCTGCCGAAGACCATCTCCGGTAAGATCCGTCGTGTGGAACTTAGAGAGAATAGTAAGAATTAAGTTTCTTGGGGGAAGGAAAACTTTTTTGACAAAAGCTTTCCTTCCCCCAAATCCCTATCTTTTCAAAAAACTTTGGAATGATTTTCGGATAGGAAAAGGGAGAGAACTCTTGTGAAATTTTCTCCCTTTTTTTGTTACGCTAAAGCAACACGAATGAGCGGCATCTTTAAAAAAAGTTGCCGCTCATTGATTCAGTAATATTATTCTGCAGAATCCATATGTACGTCGATCTGCTGGTAAGGAATTTCGATGTTGAACTGATCGAAGGATTTCTTTACGTCTTCATACATTGCGAAGTATACGGTCCAGTAATTTTCTGCGGATACCCACAGGCGGAGTTTTACATCAATGCCGGATGCGCCGTGACCGGAGATCATAACTTCCGGAGCGGGGTCCTGCATTACGTTTTCGTTGTTTGCTGCGGTTGCCAGCAGTACCTTGCGTACAAGGGCGATGTCACTCTTATAATCTACGCTGAAGTCGAAGTCGATACGACGGGTTGCACAGGTGGACAGGTTGGTGATTGTGCAGTTGGACAGGCTTCCGTTGGGGATTACTACATCCTGGTTATCGGGAGTGGTAACGGAGGTGTAATACAGGCCGATTTCCTTAACCACACCGGATACACCGGCGGCGACAATGAAGTCACCGATATGGAAGGGCTTGCACAGCAGGATTACAATGCCGGCTGCGATATTGGACAGGCCGCCCTGCACTGCCAATGCGATGGCTGCGCCGCAGGTGGTCAGACCGGCGATCAGGGAGGCGGTGGGGATACCTACGATGCTTACAGCTACGATAACAATGATCACCTTCAGTACGATGCGCAGTACGCTGTTCAGGAAGGACTGAACATTGGTGTCCATTTTTTCGTAACCCTTGGACTTGGTGATCTTATTTACAATTACATTTACAAGCTTGAAGCCGATGGCCAGCACCAGAAGGGCGCCGATGATTCTCCAAAGATACGGTACAACGGTGTCGAAAAGGAAATTCATAAGAGTTTCGGTAATGTTGAATTCAGGCATGACGGTTTATTCCTTTCGTATAATGAATATTTTTTTCGGGTTATGCTTCTTCGTTTTCTTCTGCTACAACAGCGATACCCAGTTCAGCCAGTGCTGCGGGATCTGCGGCGGCGGGGCACTTCGACAGCAGTTCGGAGGCGTTCTGTACCTTCGGGAAGGCGATTACGTCGCGGATGTCTTCCAGTCCCAGCAGCAGAGTTACGACTCTGTCCAGACCGAATGCGAGGCCTGCGTGGGGCGGTACACCGTACTTGAAGGCTTCCAGCAGGAATCCGAACTTTTCGTCCGCTTCTTCTGCGCCGATACCCAGGGTATCAAACATTCTGGTCTGCAGTTCGGTGGTATGGATACGCACGGAGCCGCCGCCCAGTTCGGTACCGTTCAGCACACAGTCATATGCTCTGGCACGTACAGCGCCCGGATCGGTATCCAGCATGGGAAGATCTTCTTCCATGGGCATGGTGAAGGGATGGTGCATTGCGTAGAATCTGCCGTCTTCTTCGGAGTACTCGAACAGCGGGAACTCGGTTACCCACAGGAAGTTGAACTTGCTCTTGTCGATCAGGCCCAGCTTCTTGGCTACTTCGCAGCGGAGTGCGCCCAGTGCATCGAATACTACTTTATTCTTGGCGGCAACGATCAGGGCGAGGTCGCCGTCCTTTACGTTCATCTTTTCCAGGATTGCCTTGATTTCGTCTTCCTTCATGAACTTGGCGAAGGAGGAGGTGGGCGCATCGGCGGTGTTCTTGTACCATGCCAGGCCCTTTGCGCCGTAGGTCTTTACAAATTCGGTCAGAGCATCGATTTCCTTACGGGTCATCTTGGCGCCGCCTTCTACGGTAATACCGCGGACGCTGCCGCCGTCGGCTACTGCACCTGCGAATACGGAGAATTCACAGCCGGCTACAACGTCGGAAATATCGCACAGTTCCATGCCGAAACGGGTATCGGGCTTATCGGAGCCGTAGCGGTTCATGGCTTCCTTCCAGGTCATGCGGGGGAACGGAATTTCCAGGGGCTGGTGCAGGAAGTTATCGAACAGGCACTTCAGGTAGCCTTCGTTTACGGCAATTACGTCTTCTTCGTCAGCGAAGGACATTTCCAGGTCGATCTGGGTGAATTCGGGCTGACGGTCTGCTCTCAGGTCTTCGTCACGGAAGCAGCGGGCAATCTGGATGTAACGGTCGAAACCGGAGTACATCAGGAGCTGCTTATACAGCTGGGGAGACTGGGGCAGCGCGTAGAACTTACCGGGATGTACGCGGCTGGGTACCAGATAGTCTCTGGCGCCTTCCGGCGTGGGTTTGATCAGGCAGGGGGTTTCCACATCGATGAAGCCGTTGTCCGCAAAGTAGTTTCTGGTCAGCTTTACGATTTCGGAACGGGCGATGATGTTTCTCTGCAGGTCGGGACGGCGCAGGTCCAGATAACGGTGCTTCAGGCGCAGTTCGGGCTTAACGTCACTGTTTTCCACAATGGCGAAGGGAGGCGTCTGGGCTACGGTCAGGACCTTCATGGATTCTACGTAGATTTCGATTTCGCCGGTGGGGATGTTCTTGTTGATGGCGGATTCGCCTCTGGAACGAACAACACCCTGGGCGGTGATTACATATTCTGCACGGATACCGAAGGCGGTGTCGAAGATTTCCTTATCGGTGCCTTCGTCGAATGCCAGCTGTACGATGCCGGTACGGTCACGGAGATCTATGAAAATCAGGCTGCCGAGGTCTCTCTGTCTCTGGCACCAGCCTGCTACGGATACGCGTTCACCGATATTGGCGGCGCTCAGGGTTCCGCAGTAATGGGTTCTTTTGTCAGCGTTTGTAAAAGATTTCATGCTTTATATTTCCTTTCTGATTATTTCGTGATAAATGCTGCGATTTCGTCAAGGGAAATTTCGGTCTGTTCGCTGGTGGCCATTTCCTTGATGATCGCCTTGCCGGTTTCGATTTCGTTATCCCCCAGCATCAGTACGTATTTTGCACCGATTTTGTCCGCGTACTTCATCTGCGCCTTCAGACTGCGGCTCATTACGTCACAGTCGGCCACGATTCCTGCTGTACGCAGTTCGTTGACGATGGTCAGAGCGCGGTTTTCTGCGGCCTTGCCCATGGATGCGATGTAGAGCTTCGGCAGGTTGGGATTTTCGATGGTTACACCGCACTGGTTCATGGCGAGGATAAGACGGGTAATACCCATGCCGAAGCCGATGCCGGCCATCTTGGGTCCGCCCAGTTCTTCCATCAGTCCGTCGTAGCGTCCGCCGCCGCATACGGTACTCTGGGCACCGATACCTTCAGCGATGAATTCGAATACGGTTCTGGTATAGTAGTCAAGGCCTCTTACGATATGGGGGTCGATGACATATTCAATACCTGCGCTGTCCAGCTGTGCACGGAGGGTTGCCAGGTGTTCCGCACATTCGGGACACAGATGGTCGATGGTGCGGGGTGCGTTTTCGGCTACTTCCTTGCAGGGTTCGTTCTTGCAGTCCAGTACGCGCAGGGGGTTGGTTTCCATTCTGCCGATACAGGTATCGCACAGTTTATCCTTGTTTTCTCTGAGGTATTCCTTCAGCTTTTCCCGGTAGGTGGGACGGCAGTTGGGGCAGCCGATGGAATTGATGTGCAGCTTCACATTGGTGATACCCAGTTCCTTGATTACGGTGCTGCCGAGGGAGATGATGGTGAAATCCGCCGCGGAACCGGGTGCGCCGAACATTTCCGTACCGAACTGGACGAATTCACGGCTTCTGCCCGCTTCGGGTTTTTCGTAACGGAAGCAGTTGATTACATAGAAATACTTCAAAGGAAGTGTATCCGTGGCTTTACCGTTTTCGATGATGGCACGGGCTACGCTTGCGGTCCCTTCCGGACGGAGGGCGTACATGGTGCCGTCCTTATCGGTGAAGGTGTACATTTCCTTCTGCACTACGTCGGTGGATTCGCCCACGCCTCTGCGGAACAGGCCGATTTCTTCAAAGGTGGGAACTCTTACTTCGGAAAAGCCGAAACGGGCGGCTACGTCACGTACGGTCTTTTCGATGTAATTCCATGTATACACATCCGGTGCCATGATATCCATGGTACCACGGGGCTTCATTATTTTTTCCATGTTCTTATGATTCCTTCTGTATTGTTTTTATCCGCATCGGAGACACGGATGGGTATTCAATATATAAGTATAGCAAAAAATTCCGCTGTTTACAAGAGTTATGCAAGAATTTTATAAAATTTATGTTGTTTTTTATGCGGCTGCGTGATATAATTAAGGGTATAAATTGTAATTTACTCTTTTTGGTATAATTAGAAAGGACTATAATTCTATGGAATACAAGATTTCCGATAAACTTGCCGCGCTGAAGCCTTCTGCGATCCGTGAGATCTTCAAGTCTCTCACCGATCCCACCATCATCAGCTTTGCTGCCGGTAACCCCAATCCCCTTTCCTTCCCCGTGGAAGCGATCTCCGAGCTTTCCGCCGATATCTTTGCAAAATCCGCGCCCGTTGCTCTGCAGTACGGTATGACCGAAGGTTACATTCCCCTTCGTCAGGCTGTAGCCGAGAGAATGCGTGACCGGTTCGGCATCGGCAGATCCTTTGATACCACCATCATCACAACCGGCGGTCAGCAGGGGATTGAACTTACCTGCAAAGCACTGTGCAACGAAGGCGATGCGGTAATCTGTGAAAATCCCAGTTTTATCGGCGCACTGAATGCATTCCGTTCCAACGGTGCCAGAACTGTTGGTGTACCGCTGAATGATGACGGAATTGATGTAGAAAAGCTGGAAGCTGTATTGAAGAGCGAAAAGCGGGCAAAAATTCTGTATCTGATCCCCACCTTCCACAATCCTGCCGGTATTACCTCCACGCTGGAAAACCGCCAGAAGGTGTATGCGCTGGCTAAGGAATACGGTATTGTGATCCTGGAAGACAACCCTTACGGTGAGCTTCGTTTTGCCGGTACGGATGTGCCCACCTACAAGTCCTTTGACGAGGATGGTATTGTGGTATATTGTTCTTCCTTCTCCAAGATCCTTTCTTCCGGTATGCGTGTGGGCTTTGTATGCGGTCCCGAAGCGCTGGTCAGTAAGATGATCGTGGCCAAGCAGGTGGAGGACGTACACACCAATCTGTTCTTCCAGATGCTTTGCCACCGCTATATGACCGAATATGATCTGGACGGCCACATTGCCGGCATCAGAGATCTGTACAGATCCAAATGCAACCGTATGCTGGCGGCATTGGATCGTGAACTCCCCTCCTGCATCAAGTATACCCGTCCCGAAGGTGGTCTGTTCTTATGGTGTACCCTGCCGGACGGTCAGGATTCCGCTCCTTTCGTAAAAGCCGCGCTGGCACAGAAGGTGGCTGTGGTGCCCGGTTCCGCGTTCAATTGTGATGAAAATGCACCTTCCGATTCTTTCCGCCTCAATTATTCCATGCCTTCCGACGAGGATATCGACCGCGGTGTTGCCATCCTCGGTAAGTTGGCAAAAGAAATGTTCTGATCTTTTTAAGGAGAGTATTTATGAATATCTGGCATGATATAGCTCCTTCCCAGGTCACCCCCGATTCCTTCTCTGCCGTTGTGGAAATTTCCAAGGGCAGCAAGATCAAATATGAGCTGGACAAGGATACCGGTCTTCTCCGTATGGACCGTATTCTCTACACCTCGACCCACTACCCTGCCAATTATGGTTTCCTTCCGCTGACCTATGCGGATGACCATGACCCGCTGGATGTTCTGATCATCTGCTCCGAATCCATTACGCCTCTTACGCTGGTACAGTGCTATCCCATCGGGGTTATCCGTATGATCGACGGCGGATACATGGATGAAAAAATTATTGCCATCCCCCATGCGGATCCCAACTACAACACCTATACTTCCATTTATGATCTTCCCTCCCATATTTATGCCGAAATGTCCCACTTCTTTACAGTGTACAAGGCTCTGGAACGGAAGGAGACCATTGTGGACGATCTGGGCGGACCGGAAGAAGCGAGAGAGATTATCCGCAAGTCCATCATTCAATACACTGACGACATCCTGCCGTTTCTGGATCCGGATCGTCGCTGAGATGCAAGAAAGGACACGATACTGTGTTTATTGACAAAATAAAGATTTACGTAAAAGCCGGTAATGGCGGCAACGGGGTTGTTTCCTTCCGTCGGGAAAAATATGTTGCCAAGGGCGGTCCTGACGGTGGTGACGGCGGTAACGGAGGTAATGTTGTATTTACCATCGACGAAGGTTCCAATACCCTGCTGGCTTTTCGTTACAAGAGAAAATTTGTAGCGGAAAACGGTAGTGACGGTGCCGGTTCAAAGTACCATGGCAAGAACGGTGAGGATGTGATCATTCCGGTTCCCAGAGGTACGCTGATCCGTGAAGCCGGTACGGAAAAGATCATTCATGACATGACCGATGATGAGCCGTTCATTCTCTGCAAGGGCGGACGCGGCGGCTGGGGAAACAAGCACTTCGCAACGCCTACCAGACAGATTCCCCGTTTTGCCAAGGCCGGTCTTCCCGGTGAGGAAAAAGAGGTAATTCTGGAGCTGAAGATGATCGCCGATGTGGGTCTGGCAGGTCTTCCGTCCGCGGGTAAATCTTCCCTTCTGGCGGCTTTATCCTCCGCAAGGCCCAAGATCGCCGACTATCACTTCACTACGCTGGAGCCCAATTTAGGGGTTGTATCCACCGGTGGTGAGACGGGTTTTGTCATGGCCGACATTCCCGGTCTGATTGAAGGCGCTTCCGAAGGTCTCGGTCTGGGACACGCATTCTTACGACACATTGAAAGATGCCGTATGTTGGTACAGGTTGTGGATATTGCCGGATCGGAAGGCAGAGCGCCGCTGGAGGATTTCGAAACAATCTCCGCAGAACTTGCCAAGTTCTCTCCCGATCTCGCCGCAAGACCCAGGATCATTGCGGCCAACAAGGCAGATCTGATGGTGGATGCGGAAGACGAATTTATTGAGATTCCCGAACTGTCCCCCGAAGCTGCAGCGCTGGAACTGCGCTGTGCGGAACTTGGGTATGAGCTTGTATACATCTCCGCTTATCGTAAGATGGGGCTGAAGACCTTAGTGGATGCCATTGCCGAAAAGCTGCGGGATCTGCCGCCAATTCTTACTTACGATGCGGAAATTCTGCCCGAAACCGAAGTGATCGAGGAAGAAGGCATGGAAGATGTAACCATCCGCCGCGGGGACGATGCTTCCTTTATTGTGGAAGGCAGATGGGCCGAAGCGCTGGTGGATCGCGTGAACTTCAACGACAGAGAATCGCTGATGTATTTCGAGCGTTCCCTGATCAAGGCCGGTATCATCGACAAGCTTCGTGATGCGGGATGTGAAGAAGGCGATCTGGTCAATGTGGCCGGCGTGGAATTTGACTTTATTGACTGATAAAACAAACAGAAAACACCTCCGGGATTTTTATTTTCCCTGAGGTGTTTTTTGGTTCTGTTTTATTTGGTTTCCAGGTCGTCGATCAGTTTTTTCAGTGCGGCGATATCCTGTTCGGTGAGGGTTTCTGTCTGCACCAGTGCGGCCACCAAAGAGATGCGGTTGCTTCCGTATACCTTTTCCACAAAATCCTCGGCAGCGAAGCGTCTGTATTCTTCACGATCGATGAGGGGAGTGTAGCAGTTGGCTCTTCTGATCTTTTCTGCGCTGATGAAGCCTTTCATCTGTAATCTTGTAATCAGGGTAAGAACGGTAGTTAACTTCAGTCGGGTCAATGCGGGAAAGCGCTTCATGATCAATCCGGCTGAGATGAATTTTTCGCCTTCTGCGTCCAGCGCCCAGATAGCCTGCATTACCTCCAGTTCACTTTCGGGCAGTTTGATAAATTCCTTGTTAGCCATAAAATATTCTCCCGTAGTTCGTTGTATGTTTTAAAAATTAATTTTTGACAAAATTATACCTATTTTGCTATAAGTATAGCATATCTTCGCAGGCAAGTCAATAAGCAAAACACATTTATCTTCAAATTTTCTTCATGATAAACTGTTAAATATGTCAATAACAAGTTTATTTATTGAAGAATTCTATGCTTTATTGACTGATTTTTTCGATATGGACTGCATCTGGGAGAATATACGGCATAAAAACAGACCCTCACGGTTACGGAGAGTCTGTCGGATACTGTTCATTTTTTCATTCAGTCGGCGAATTTTATTTCCACTTCCCTGCCGCATTCGGCGGACTTTACGATGCCGTCGATGATGGCCTGATTGTAGAGGATCTGGGATGTAGGTACGGGTGCGGGACCACCCTTTTCGATGGCGGTCAGGAAGGAGCGGATCTTCTTTTCCCACAGGTTAACGCCATTATACAGCGGAATTTCGGTATTGAACTGTTCTCCTGCGATGTCGTGGTACAGGGTCATTGCACCGCCTACGGAGCCGTTCCAGCAGTCAGTGGAGGGGATACGCAGAGCACCGTCTGTACCGAAGATGATGGTATCACCGGGAGTGTCGGGATGCATTGCCCAGGAAATACGGAAGTCCAGGATTACGTCACCTTCCAGACGGATGAATGCAGCTGCAAAGTCATCAACGGAGAAGCGTTCGTGTTCCCAGTAGTACTTGGGATTCTTACCGAAATAATCGGATACATGGCCGGATACGGTCAGCGGCTTCGGATAACCGATGGCGTTCAGCACCATGTCGAGGGAGTAGCAGCCGATGTCACCCAGTGCACCGATACCGCCGGTGGACTTTTCGATGAAGGTTCTGCCCGGAATACCGCGACGACGGCCGCCGCCGGTCTGGATATAGTACACCTTACCCAGTGCGCCGGATTCTACGATTCTCTTGATCATCTGCATATTGGGGTCGAAACGGGGCTGGAAGCCAAGGGTGATGAATGCGGTGGACTTCTTTTCCGCTGCGATTACTGCTTCCGCTTCTTCCAGGGTTACGGTGAAGGGCTTTTCCAGCAGTACGGGAATATTGTGTTCCAGACAGTAGATCGCGGGGCCTGCGTGTTCGGTATTGTATGTACAGATGGACACACCGTCCAGTTCGGGTTCGTTATCGATCAGTTCCTTGTGATCCTTATAGAAACGTACGCCTTCGATTTCGTTTCTCTTCATGAAGGCTTCTGCCTTGCCGGGGATGATATCCGCAGCGGCAACGATTTCTACGTCATCACATGCCTTATAGGCACCTACGTGTGCGTTTGCAATTCCGCCGGTACCGATAATACCAATCTTGAATTTCTTCTTTTCTGCCATATTTTATTTCCGCCTTTCTTATGTTCTATCCGTCTTTTGAACGGATTTGAGGGCCTTTTTATTTAACTCCATTATACAACATTCATTGATGAAAATCAAGTATAATTTGTTTGTTTTTCCTCAGGAAAAGCCCTCGGTTTTCGCCCTTTTTTGGGGATGAAAACGGTTTATTCGGCAAACTTGATTTCGATTTCATGACCGCATGCGGCAGATTTGGCGATACCGTCGATGATGGCCTGGTTGTAGATGATCTGGGAGGTGGGTACGGGAGAAGGACCGCCCTTTTCGATAGTGTTCAGGAAGGTACGGATCTTGCGGTCCCACAGTCTGAACCATACACCGGGTTTGACGTCTTCCAGCGGGATTACGGTCTCCATTTGTACTCCGGCGATGTCGTGGTACAGGGTCATGGGGCCGCTGGGTTCGCCGTTCCAGCAGTCGGTGGAAGGAATACGCAACGCACCTTCGGTACCGAAGATGATGGTGTCACCGGGGGTGTCGGGGTGCATTGCCCAAGCAATACGGAAGTCTAAGATGATGTCCCCTTCCAGACGGATAAAGGCGGCGCCGAAATCGTCCACGGAGAAGCGTGCTGCGTCATCGCCGTTGTATTTGGGGTTCTTGCCGAAATAATCGGAGGTGTATCCGGAAACGGTCAGCGGTTTGGGATATCCTACGGCATTCAGCACCATATCGAGGGAGTAGCAGCCGATATCACCCAGAGCGCCGATGCCGCCGGTGGATTTTTCAATGAAGGTGGATCCGGGAATGCCGCGTCTGCGTCCGCCGCCGGTCTGGATATAATACACCTTACCCAGTGTGCCGGATTCCACGATCTTCTTGATCTTCTGCATATTGTATTCGTAACGGGGCTGGAAACCGTGGAGGATGAAGGCTTCGGATTTTTCTTCCGCTTTCTTTACGGCTTCTGCTTCTTCCAGCGTTACGGTGAAGGGCTTTTCCAGAAGTACGGGAATATTGTGTTCCAGGCAGTAGATGGTGGGACCAGCGTGCTGGGTATTGTATGTACACATGGATACGCCGTCGAGGTCCGGCTCGTTATCGATCATTTCCTTGTGATCCTTGTAAAAATGTACGCCTTTCACGCCGTATCTTTCCATGAACTTTTCTGCTTTGCCGGGGATCAGGTCTGCTGCTGCCACGATTTCCACATCCGGGCACTTCAGATATGCGCCGATGTGGGATTCGGCGATCCAGCCGGTTCCGATAATACCGATTTTAAATTTTCTCATTTTCATTTCCTTTCTTAAATGGAATACCGGTATGTATATGCGTCTTGATACATAGTTCGGTTGGGTATACTATAACACATCTGCCTGTAATTGTCAATAAAAACGAAAAAATCCACACAAAAAAAGTCCCCATTTTAGGCGGGTGCTCGTAAAACAGTTAAACCAAAAATTTAACTATTTTACGGCATCTGTCAGACGGGGTTGGCTAAACAAAGTTAGCGATACTTGGTTTGATAACCGAGTATCGCTTCTTTTTGGTATCAACCAATAAACCACCAGCTATGCTGGTGGAGCCGAAAAGCTTTAGCTTCAAGTTGAAAAAGAAAACCTCCTGAAGTAAAATGGAAGTGGTTTGG
>SVTO01000078.1 GCA_015063745.1 Oscillospiraceae bacterium
TTTGTTCGGGTGTCCGCTCCCTGTGATGGCTATAGTATAGCACAGTTTGAGAGGGACGAAAAATCGGGTATATTTTGCATGGAGGGGGTGGTTAAAACGGCTTGTATTGCATGATTGCAGAAAATCTCATATAGGTGCTTGGTTGTGAGACTGACCCGAAAACGAAAAAGGGGAAGTTTTTCGCTCCCCCTATATAATACTGAAAATCCCCCGTCACAGTAGCACATCGGTAACATGAACAATCTCTTTGGGCATGACATGCACATATATGTCATATGTGATTTTTACACTAGAATGCCCCAGCAACTTACTGATCATCTTCCCCTCCACACCTTTCGCAAAAAGCATACTTGCAAAAGTGTGCCGCAGAATGTGTGCCCCATGTTTGCCCAAACCGCAATTCCGTAATACAACTTGAAAACTCCGTTCAAGATTGCTGGGCAATACAGCATTGCCCTTGCTGTTCTCCACCACATACTGTGATGTTTTACGCTTCTGCAGTGCATATAGTGCTTCTTCTGCTTTTTTGTTCAAAGGTATCACTCGGGTTCCGCTTGCAGTTTTTGTGCTATTTTGCACCTTGGCTTTGTATCCGCCTGTGCATTGTCCGGTATTGTCCCTGTTTTTTATCATAATGCTGTTTTTTGTAACAGTGATCGTTCTGGTTGTAAAATCCACATCATCCCACTTCAATGCCAGTGTCTCCCCCATTCTCATTCCAGTATGAAGCATCAGTATAAAGACAGGAGAATAGTAATATGCATTATTCCCTCGGTCATCTTTTTTCATCAATTCCGTCTGAAGCCGCTGTACTTCATCGTCCGAAAAGGCAGTTATCTGCTTGGTTCGTTCCGACTGAGAGGGCAGGATAATTCCCTGACAGGGATTCCTCAAGACCGTATCATCTGTCAGTGCGTGCTTGTAACAGGCGTTCAGAGCCACATACACCTTCTTGACTGTAGAATATGACAAGCCATCCTGATAATACAGCGTGTTGATAAGCCCCTGCACATCGTCTCTGGTAACTTTATCTATCTTCTTTGCACCAATTGTAGGAATGATATGACATCGCACCGTTGTTTCCAGTCTGTCATAACTGGCGGGTTTCAGCTTATTGTACTGGTAATCTTTCAGCCATCTAACAAAGTATATCTGCACCGTTTCCTGTGCAGGCATATGTCCAGCCAAATAATTGTAACTTTTCTTGAAATCCCGCAGTTTCTTTTTCACAATGGCTTCTGTCTTTCCGGAAAACTGCTTCACAACCGGTTTTCCATTTGCTCCCGTACCAAGGCTGATTTTTGCTATCCACTTATCGTCGGACAATTGAAATATCGAGCCTTCTCCATTTTTTCTTCTGGTGTTTCCCATCATACTCTCCTTCTTGGAAACCAATTTAGAAACCATTTCATTTTCAGAAGCCATACTCACAACTGAGAAATTCAAAATAGCAGTGTCCAAACACCCCTATAAAACAAAAAACAGCCTCGATGAGACTGTTTCGTGTGTTTATGAAAGGCGCCACCCGGAATCGGACCGGGGAATAAAAGTTTTGCAGACTTCTGCCTTACCGCTTGGCTATGGCGCCGTACCTGACGTCGTTTATTATACTACATCACAGCCGGTTTGTCAATAGTTACAGAAAAAGTTTTTTCCGAAAAATCCAAAACTTCGCACATTGTCCCCTCTCACCTGTTTCGGATCACCCACCAGTCCCGTATTCCGGTGCATTCCCCTGCTCCTTATATCAGCACGGATTCATCAATCGGAATTTTGACAAAAAACGCTGGGATTTATGGCGTTCTCCTGCAGAATCAACCCCAATCCGTATGTATTTACCCGTTGTGATTTCCCGCGTAATATGCTATAATGAAAACACAAACCTACGTCTGCCGAAGGAGGATTTCCATGAACCGGATCGAAAATCTGCGTCTCGCTGCCCTGCACCATCCTTTTGACAACAGTGAATTCTACTACCGATTCTTCAGACGTCACGAGGCAAGCACCATTGCCGAAGACGACCTGAAATACGCCGATGCCTTTTACGAAGCATTCTCCCATCTGACTCCCACCATTTCGGACGGGGAACTGATCGTGGGAAAAACCGTCAGCTGCCTGACCGATACCGAACGGCAGGAATGGCAGAATACCTACCGCCATGTTGCGGCGGAAAGCGCTGCGGCTGCCGGCGGCGGTCAGGACTCCCATATGGCCGTGGACTATGAGCTCCTGCTCAATGAGGGAATCCTCGGCATCATCCGCAGAATCGACACGCTGGCGGCAGACTGCACACCGGAGCAATCCGTGTTCTATTCTGCGTGCCGGACCTGCCTTCTTGCCGTAATCGCCTATTCCGGAAATTATGCCCTCCTTGCCGGACGTCTGGCATCCGAAGAAAACGATCCCGTCCGCCGGGAGGAACTTCTTTCCCTTGCGGAAATCTGCCGCAAAGTACCCGCACATCCGGCAGAAACCTTCCACGAGGCGGTACAGTCCGTCCATTTCATCACCCACTGCCTGACTCTCAATCCCCGCCGCTTCTGCTCCCAGCAGTTCCAGCTCGGACACCCCGACCGGTATCTCCTCCCCTTTTACCGGAAGGATCTGGAAGAAGGCCGCATCACCAAGGAAAGAGCACAGCTGCTTCTTGACTGTCTCGGCATACAGATCAACAACCGCGTCCCCCACGGTCTTTCAAGCGGCTATATGGTAGGCGGCCGGGATACAGACGGAAATGTGGTCGCCAATGAGCTTACCGAAATGTGTATGCGGGTCATCGACGACATCCGTCTGGTCTACCCCTCCGTCGGATACTGCCACACTTCCGACACGCCGGAGCGGTATCTCCGCATTGCCTGTGAAATCCTGTCCCGCGGACGGTCCCATCCCGCGATTTTCAATGACGATATCATCACCGAAGGTCTGATGCGGTACGGTGTTCCGGAACGGGAAGCACACAATTATATCCACAGCACCTGCGTGGAAATCACCCCCGCCGCTTCCTCCAACGTATGGGTGGCAAGCCCCTACACCAATATGCCCGGCCTGCTTCTCGAAACCATGGACCGGGAGTATGCCTCCTTTGATGAACATCTTACGGCAGTCTTCGCCCTCCTTGATACCCGCATCCGCCGGAATTTTGAGGCAGAAAACGCAAACAGGAAACACCGTGCCGAACACGCCTTCAATCCCCTGCTCTCCTGCTTTGTGAACGACTGTCTCGCACGCGGCCTTGACATTGAGCGGGGAGGAGCACGTTACAACTGGATCATGCCCAGTTTTGTGGGTATGGCAAACCTGACCGACTCCCTGTTCGCGCTCAAAACGCTGATTTACGATACCGGGGAGTTTACGGTATCCGAATTCAGAAAAATCCTTGATGCGGATTTTGAAGGCTCTGAGCCCCTCAGAAAGCGCATTCTGGACCGGATTCCCAAATACGGCAACGACAACGACGAAGTGGACCGGTATTTCCGTCTGTTTACCGATCACATTGTTTCGGAATGCAGAAAATACCGTGGGCTCCACACAAACGGCAATCTGATTCCCAGTGTATTCTGCTGGATCATGCACGAACGGTTCGGCAGCGTCACCGGCGCCACCCCCGACGGCAGAAAGGCAGGCTTCCCGCTCGGCGACGGCTCCGGCCCCTGTCAGGGAAGAGAACGGAACGGCCCCACAGCCTCCCTGCTGTCCTCCACAAAATGGGATCACAGGGATCTGATCGGCGGTGT
>SVTO01000079.1 GCA_015063745.1 Oscillospiraceae bacterium
ATAAATTCTCCAGATTCCGTAACCGAATTCTCTTTTCCTTCTCATGAAAAAGAGAGAATCGGTTTCCAATTCTCTCTTTTCGTTGTTTTATTGGATTTTCTTTACCCCAACTATTGACATTGAGCCTGAAAAAGTAGAAGCTTTATAAACAAAAAATCCGTCAGAACATCACTTCTGGCGGATTTTTGCATGAGTTATGGATTGATACCCCGCATACATAGGTATTTTCAAATCACAAACCCACAAAAACACAGAGGCAATACAGAATTTTCGTCTGTACTGCCTCTTTTTGTATTCATTTGGTTCAGCCTCTGCCGTTCCAGCAGTAGGTACATACTTCCTCTGCGGGCAGACCGATGGCTTCCAGCATATCGTCCGGTCTGGGATAACGCAGTGAGGTAAAGTGCATTTCGGCCCGGATTCTTTCTACCATGCGTTCGTGTCTGTCGGAATCGGGGTCGGCATATTCCGCAATGATTTCCGGTGCCGGGTCACAGCCTTCCAGTTCCACGATGATACGGCGGGTAATCAGATCCAGGTCGGAGCCGGAGCGGGAGAAGTTCAGATAGCGGCATCTGTACATGATCGCCGGACAGCCCAGACGGATGTGCACTTCCTTGGCGCCGCTTTCGTACAGAAAATCCGCCGTTTCCTTCAGCTGTGTTCCGCGTACGATGGAATCGTCAATCAGCAGAAGGCTCTTATCCTTGATCAGTTCCCCTACGGGAATAAGCTTCATCTTGGCGATCAGATCACGCTTGGCCTGGGACGGGGGCATGAAGGAACGGGGCCATGTAGGCGTATACTTGATAAAGGGACGGGTATAAGGCACTCCGGAAGCATTGGCATAACCGATGGCGTTGGCAAGGCCGGAATCCGGCACACCGGCTACGATATCCGGCTTCACATTGCCACTTTCCGCATCCCGTTTTGCCAGCAGAGCACCGCACTTATAACGCATCTGTTCTACGGAAACACCTTCGTAGGAGGAAGTGGGATAGCCATAGTACACCCACAGGAAAGCACAGATCTTACGCTTGGTACCGGGCTGTACAAGGGTGGTAAAGGAATCCAGCGTGAGAATCGCAATCTCACCGGGACCCATATCCTTATAATGCTTGTAACCCAAATTCAGGTAGGAAAAGTCCTCGAATGCCGCACAGAAGCTGCCGTCATCCTTTTTGCCCACCGCGATGGGTGTACGGCCCAGCTTGTCACGGGCAACGTAAATGCCGAGGGGCGTCAGGATCAGCATGCTGATGGAACCGTCGATGATCTCCTGGGCATAGCGGATACCATCGATAAAATTATCCTTCTGGTTGATGATGGCGGCCACCAGTTCGGTCTGGTTGATCTCACCGTTCTGCATCTCGAAGAAATGGGTTTTATTCTTGAGTATTTCTTCCACGATCTGGTCGGAATTGTTGATCTTGCCGACGGTGGTGATCGCAAAGGAACCGTGGTGAGAACGTACGAAAATCGGCTGCGCTTCAAAGTCGGAGATACATCCGATGCCGTAAATGCCCTTCATGGAATTGAATTCCGAGGTGAATTTCGTCCGGAAAGGGGTACTTTCGATGCTGTGAATCGCTTTTTCGAATCCTTCTTCAGGATGATAGAAAGCCAGACCCGCACGTCTTGTTCCCAAGTGGGAATGATAGTCAGTTCCGTAAAAAACATCAAAGACGCAGTCCTCACGGGATGCTGCACCAAAAAAACCACCCATATATTCACCTCATCATGCAATAATCAGTATATTCTTCCGCCAAATCTCGGGGACAAAAATATTATAGCATATTTCCGGCCCGTTGACAAGGCATAAACTTGTACAAATGCATCGGGAGAGATTATTTCTTTTCCTCTTCCCAGTTCTTCTCCGTAACCTGACGGATGTGGGCAAAGGTCTTCTCTTCCCCTTCTTCCGCCAGCATCCGCAGCCATTTTTCCAGAACAAATGCCGTACGTTCGTGCATTTTGTCCCTTACTCTGGTACGGAGAAAATAAGCAAGTGCCGCGTCGTCCGTGTAATCCTTGCCCTTATAAATTTTACAGGCCGCCACCCGGTCGCAGAACATTTCCTTCAGAAACGGCAGAGGCATTTCCACCGGCTCGTAACGGTTGGTAACGACGCTGACATCCGTCCAGTATTCAAAATGATGCTTATTCCGGCCTTTGTGATGCATCCAGGCGGGGGAATAGCCGTACAGTTCCCTTTCCTTTTCGTTGGGACTGCGGATGCCCTGCCAAAAGCGCATACCGGCTATGAATTCCTGGGGAGAATACTTGCTCAGATCGTGCAGGAACCCGCGCATGGGAATACCACAGCGGATACAGTGGGCAAACACCTTGTTCCTGTGGCGGGTAATAGTAATAAAATGACGGATCGGATGCAGCATGGCTTTCTCCTGTTCTGTTGTTCTTTACTTGTGTCGGCGTTTACAGTCCCAGATCGCGTATCAGCGCGGGGATACAATCTTCGAAACGCACGCCGTACCAGTGGCTTTCATCCCCCATGGTTGCGCGGATACAGCGAACCGTATTGTCCGCCGCAAGCTTCAGGGATTCCGCAACGCTCTTTCCGCGGATCATGGCACCAAACATGGTGCTGGCATAAACATCCCCGGTCCCGTGACAGGATACGGGCAGGTTTTCAGTATAATATTCCACATATGTACCGGCAGCACCGTCCAGGGATACAATGCCCTGCTTATCGCTGCCGATATAGCGAACACCGGTGATAGCTGCCTGTTTTGCACCCAGTTTCACCAGAGCCTGCAGCTGGGATTTAATGTAGGCTTCGTCATATTCACCGGGTGCGCGGTAAGGAATACCGGTGATCAGGGAGGCCTCCGTGATGTTGGGAACGACCATATCGGCCATTGCGCACAGCTTGGCCATAGCGGGCACGATCTCGTCCGTAAAGCCGGCATACAGTTTACCGTTATCCGCCATAGCGGGATCCACGAAAGTAAAGCCGGGGCGGAAAGTTTCAATGAAGTCGCAGATCATGGATGCCTGTCGGGGAGAGCCCAGGTAACCTGTATACAGACCGTCAAAAACAAGACCTTCTGCCTTCCAGTGCGCGGACACCTCGGGAATATCATCCGTCAGATCACGGAATGTCCATCCCTTGAAGCCGCCCGTGTGTGTGGACAGCACCGCTGTGGGAATGATCGCGCATTCCAATCCTATGGCAGAGAGAATGGGCAGTGCCACGGTCAGAGAACATTTTCCGAAGCAGGAAATATCCTGGATGGTCACTACACGCTTTTGTTTCTGCATATACAATACCTCTTTTCGGGGAAAATTTCAATTATAATTATACAACGAAACCGTCATTTTTTCAATATTCAACTTTTCCGTATTTTTTCCTGCAGAAGAAGTGTCCCTTGTCTATTCTTCATACTGGCAGGACAGACAAAAAACAGACACCGCATACACGATGTCTGTTCTCGGTTATTGAACACAAGGGATCGCAAATGTTTGCAGAAATTACTTGATTTCTACTTCTGCGCCAGCTGCAGTCAGCTTTTCCTTGATGGAGTCTGCTTCTTCCTTGGAAGCGCCTTCCTTCAGAGTCTTGGGAGCGCCTTCTACCAGTTCCTTTGCTTCCTTCAGACCCAGACCGGTCAGTTCGCGAACAACCTTGATAACGTCCAGCTTCTTTGCGCCGAAAG
>SVTO01000037.1 GCA_015063745.1 Oscillospiraceae bacterium
GTGTCCTGTGCGGACGGCACTTAGAGAGGCCTGCCAAAGCGAGGCCCCTCTAAGAACTCCCCCGCTTTATTAAGAGCTTTGTTGGTACTGTATTGGTTGTTGGATTGGTCAAAATAGTGGAGGATGCAAATCAGCGCTGACCGCGGTAGGGGTGCGGTAGTGGAGGAATACTGTTGGGATTAGGTATTGTTTAGCCGTGTACAGTGATGTGGTCTGGGTGCACTCTCATCCGTGCTAACCGCGCGAAGACTGTACGGCAGTCCTAAGACATGGCGGTCAGCCCAAATTTATAATGCACCCAACCTTGTACTGTAGGCAGACCCACCCTTAGTCTGTACAACCTGTCAACGGTCGAACTCCCCTATTCATCCCGCGGCAGCCTAATTAAAAAGAACTTAACTACTGAACCCAACCAAATCCCAACCAATAACCTCTCCCCAAGCACCAAGCGGCAGCCAAATTCTTCTTGCACGGCACTTTGATCTGTGCACAAACCCACTTTTCCACAAAACCAACCGTCAACGGTATCTCTCCACTAATGCACCCTCCGGCGGTTAGCCATAATTGAAAAACGAGCCTGCTAAACCCAAAGAACCGCCCGACCCGAATACCTCAACCCTTCCACCTAAGCGGGGGAGTCCTTAGAGGGGCCTCGCGTCTGCAGGCCTCTCTAAGTGCCGTCCGCACAGGACACCAAAAATAAACGATTTGCACGACACAAAGAGTAGTAAAAGAATAAATGTCCGCCAAGGATAAAAAAGAAACGACAGCACAACTCAAAGAGTAGTAAAAGAATAAACGTCCTCCAAGGACAAAAAAAAGAATGAGCGATTTAGACCACCCCCCGTAGAGAGAAAGAAGAAAAATGCAAAAAAGAAGAAAAAGAAACCCCCAACCCCCTTGCAAAATACCCCAGTATCTGCTACAATAAACCCTGTATAAATATCCCCCAAAAAATAAGACCAACGAAAGGACCCCAAGAAAAAATGAACGAAGAAAAGGTACTCGCCTCCGTAGGCGGAAAAAACATCACCGAACAGGACGTAACCATCGCCATCATGCAGATGGGTCAGCGCGGCCAGAACTATAATAATCCCCAGGGCAGAGCAATGGTGCTGGAACAGCTCATCGCACAGAAACTCTTTCTCATGGACGCAACCCGTAACCTCTATGAAAGAGAACCCGCTTTCAAGGAACAGCTGCAGAGAGTCAAGGAAGAAATGCTCACCAGCTACGCCGTGCAGAAAGCCGTTGAACGTGTCAGCGTTACCGAAGCAGACGCTAAGAAGTACTACGAAGAAAACCAGGATAAGTTCGTGTCCGGCATGAAGTTCAATGCGGACCATATCCTCGTGGAAACCAAGGAAAAGGCAGAAGAAATCCTTGCGAAGATCAACGCCGGCGAAATCTCCTTCGCTGATGCCGCTGCCGCAGAAAGCACCTGCCCCTCCGGCCAGAACGGCGGAAGCCTCGGCGATTTCTCCGCAGGCCAGATGGTTCCCGAATTCGAAAATGCCTGCGCCGCTATGGAAATCGGTGCTGTTTCCGAACCCGTACAGACCCAGTTCGGCTTCCACCTGATCAAACTCAACAATAAGGAAGACGGCGGTATTATGAAGTACGAAGATGTAAAGAACGAGCTCATGGAAGCGCTGAAGGGCGAAAAGCAGCAGGCCGCATACCAGAGCAAGCTCAACCAGCTCAAGATCCTCTACCCCGTTGATAAGTTCTGATCTGTAAATGCATACATAAAAAATCAGCTCCCCATCCCTTGAGATGAAGAGCTGATTTTTTGTTTTCCGAATTAGTCGATCCAGAACACGCTGCCCTTGAGCAGGATGCAGATGATGTCAACAACCCACATGAAGGGGATACCAACCAGCAGCAGAACAACGGCGATAACAACGCCCAGAATGTTGTTCTTGTCAAGGCTGCGGCAGATACGGTAGATCCACCATACGATGTCCAGTGCGGGGATGGCCAGGATGATCTTAACGATCAGCGGCAGGGAATCAAATGTCTTGATCAGGTCTTTCATGATATATCTCCTTTACAGAATTTGTAATAAATATACGCATACAGTATACCACATTTTTCGTCATATGTCTACAGTTTTTGAAAAAAATCATAATTTTACATAAAAATATTCGTGTTCCCTTGGAAAGACATACATACACCGCCCGCCGATGACATTCTATGCAACGCTGGCACGTACTGCGCATATACTGCATTGAATTCATGCAAGGAGGCAATTATGGAAATGCACAGCGGAAACGGATATCTGAAAATCTGGGTCACTACGGCGGGCAGAAGCTTGCCGGTGAAAGGTGTGCCCGTGCAGGTGCTGACCCGTGACGGCAGACTGCTCTATTCCCTGAAAACCGGCGACGGCGGCCTGACATCCACCGTGGAACTGGAAGCCCCCGCGGCATCCGAATCCCGTAAGCCCGATCCCGGCAGCAAACCTTACGCTACTTATATCATCCGCGTGGATGCCGACGGGTTCCGGCCTGTGACGGATGCGGATGTCAGTATCTTCGAGGGCATCACCGCCATCCAACCCGTGGAACTGATCCCCCTGTCCACCTCGGGATCCTTCATGCCCGGCCCGCCGCCCCAGATCATCATCCCCACACCCATTCCGGATACACAGGCAAACATACCGCCCTTTGATCCGCCCCGGACAGATGATACGACCCAGCCGCGCTACAGACCGGAGGAAGATGACGAGGTGGACGTATGAACAATGGATCTGTAAACCTTCCCTACATCCCGGAAACCATAACTGTACATCTCGGTTCCCCTTCTTCCAATGCACCCAACGTAACCCTGCCCTTTGCGGATTATATCAAAAACGTGGCATCCAGCGAAATTTATCCCACCTGGCCGGAAGCGGCATTGCGCGCCAATATCCTTGCCCAGATCAGCTTTGCCCTGAACCGGGTGTATACGGAATACTACCGGAGCCGCGGCTATCCCTTCGATATTACCAATTCCACCGGCATCGACCAGTCCTTTGTACAGAACCGGGATATTTTCGAGAATATCTCCCGTATCGTGGATGATATATTCGACAGCTATCTCCGCAGGCAGGGGAATGTCGAGCCGCTGTTTGCCGCCTACTGCGACGGTGTGGAGGTACAGTGCCCGGGATTGTCCCAGTGGGGCAGTGTGTCCCTGGCCAATCAGGGATTTACACCTTACGAAATTCTCACCTATTATTTCGGAAACGATATCGACATCGTCCGGAATGTGCCCGTGCAGGGACTGGAGGAAAGCTACCCCGGTATCGCATTGCGTATGGGCACAAGCGGCAACGAGGTACGTACTCTCCAGCTGCGCCTGAACCGGATCGGCAGAAATTATCCCTCCATCCCCGTTATCACCAACCCGGACGGAATTTTTGACGGGCAGACCGAGGCGGCGGTGCGGGAATTCCAGCGGATTTTCAGCCTGACTCCCGATGGGATTGTCGGCAGAGCCACATGGTATGCGGTTGCCCGGATCTATGCTGCGGTCAAACAACTGTCCGAACTGCGCTCCGAGGGAATCTCTCTGGAGGATGTGACCGATCTGCAGGACGTGGAGCTGAACGAGGGGGATGCGGGCATCGGGGTCAGGGAACTACAGTATTTTCTGCGGTTTATCGGATTTTTCAATAATGAAGTGCCGCCGGTGCAGATCGATGGAGTGTTCGGTGAACGGACCAGGCAAAGCCTTGAGGCATTTCAGCGAAGCTACGGCCTGCCGGTGTCGGGGACGGTGGATACGGTTACGTGGGTGACTTTGTTCAGAGCCTACCGGGGCATACTGGATTCTCTGCCGGAGGGTTATTTCTCCGTAGTGGCGGAACCGTTTCCGGGATTTCCCCTGCGGCGGGGTTCGGAGGGCGAGGAGGTCAGAACCATCCAGACCTATCTGAATTTCATTTCCGGTACCTATCCGTCGATCCCGAGACTGCGGGTGGACGGCATCTTCGGCTCCGGAACGGATGAAGCGGTACGGGAGTATCAGCAGCTGTTCGGTCTGCCCGTGTCCGGTATTGTGGGTGCTTCCACATGGAATTCCATTGCGGGGACATATCAGAATCTGTACGAACAGCAGATGGGCTGATTGTATACGGGAAGGGACGGTTCTGCCGTTTTCTTCCCGTTTTTATCCAAAGGGGGCATGGAGGACGTGACATTATGCACAAATACAGAGATTGGGTTTTGTACAATACGGTAATTGGCGCAGGATTCACCCGGTAATACAGAGGGAAGACTCACGTTTTGTGCATATATTTTGGGATTTTGTGCATTGTATTGCACGGGTGTATATGATATAATGTACTCGACAAAATGTCCCGGTCGGACTCTGAAAAGCGGGGACGAAAACAGCAAAAAAAGGAGAAAAACAGATGAAAAAGAGACTTGTTACCATGTTGATGGTACTGTGCATGACACTACCGATGTTTGCGTCCTGCGGTACAGCACCTGTCACGAATGAAACCGATACCGAACAGGTCGAAACGGCAGAACCTGTTACCGGACTGCAGATTGTGAAGGACGGCGTAAGTGAATACGTGATCGTCCGCGGTGAAAATGCGTCCCTGTCCGAACAGACCGCAGCCACCCAGCTCCAGCTGTACCTGAAGCAGATCAGCGGTGCGGAACTGCCCATCGTAACCGACACGACCCCTGCGGCGGATAAGGAAATCATCGTCGGTAAGACCAACCGTGAAGCGGAAGGAGAATTTGTCAGAGCAGAACTCAGAGAAGACGGATTCGTCATCAAGACCGACGGTGATAAACTGTATATTGTCGGTACGGAAGAACGCGGGACCCTCTTCGGTGTGTTTGAATTTCTTGAAGCCTATCTGGGATGCCGTTTCTACACAGCGGACGTGGAAAAAGTTCCCGAAATGAAGACCATCACGCTGGATGAAATCGCAGAGGACAAGCAGGCTCCCCTGATCATGTACCGTGACATGGGCTGGGGCGACTACAGAGTAAGCGAGTTGTTCTGCGCCAAGCGCAAGGTGTATATCACCGCGGGCAGCGGCAGACGTGATGTGGATCTGAGCGTAGGCGATCCCAAGGGCTGGGCCGGCGGTACTGATAACGTATCCCGTCTGGTAACACCCGCGGAATATTACGATACCCATCCCGAATACTTTGCTCTCGTGGACGGTGTCAGACTGAAGGAAGCCGGCGGCGGCGGACCTCAGCTGTGTCTGTCCAACCCTGAAGTACTGGCTCTTCTGGCGGAAAAGGTCCGCGAAAAACTCCTTGAAGGTATGGACAAATGGGGTATTTATACCGTTACCCAGATGGACAATATCAACTACTGCCAGTGTGATAATTGTATGGCCATCTACGAAGAAGAAGGCGGCGCCCTGTCCTCCACCATGCTGCGTGCGGTAAACTATGTTGCCGAAACCCTTAAGGAAGAATTTCCCCATATGCGTTTTCTGACGTTGGCGTACAACTATACCTCCAGCGCACCGACCGTTACAAAACCCGCGGACAATGTGATCGTCATGAAGACCGTACATAAGTGTATGTCCCATGATGCCAATGCGGACTGCGGCGGTATTTATACCAGCACGCCCTCCAACATCGACGGTACAGCCAACAGCTTTGTGGAAGACCTTACCGCATGGGGCAAGATCTGCGACTCCATGTACATTTACGATTACCACATGAACTACTTCGATCTGTCCTGCACCGTACCGGATTTCCACAGCCTGTACAATGACATTCAGTTCTACGCAGACAACGGTGCGATCGGTGTATATTCCCAGGGTAACTACAAGGCCCGCAGTACGGAATTCGGTGAACTCCGCGCCTATCTGCTGACCAAGCTGATGTGGGATCCCTACATGACCGAAGAAGAATACTGGGGTCACATGGATGACTTCTTAGAAGGCGTATACGGTCCCGGCTGGACATACATCAAACAGTACATTGAACTGGCTGAAGAACTGACAGAAGACCATTGCTTTAGGGGGGAGGCAGAAGTAACCGAATACTATCCGATGCCGGAAGTAAAGAAGAACGGCAGAAAGACCTATCCGGATACCATCACTCTGGATGAGTTCATCAACTACGAAACCACCGACTGGACGAAGTACTGGAACTGGTACGATGATGTAGAAGAAAACCGCATTACCAGCGAGGGTATGGAACTGTTCCGTAAGGCCATCGAGATGGCGGAAACGGATGAACAGCGCAGAGAACTGGACAAGGCGTCCGTACAGGTGGAATACATCTACGCAAACTACCTGTTCCACAAAGCAAACGTGCGCAACAACCTGTCCAATATGTTCCAGCAGTTCTGCAAGGCCAACCCCGACGAAGCGGCCAAGCTGACCAAAGAGCAGAGCAATGAAATCTATGCGGCACTTTTGGATGCAACGGGCAGCGTATGGACGAATTATGAAACCTACTGCCGTACGCTCATCGAAAAGATGATGAAGTATACGGAATACTACAACGAATATATCCCGTTGTCCCGGTATAACGAGTACAATTACAGAAGCCACCCCAGATACTGGCTGTGGCCCGGTCAGTAAGATCCGCAATTCTGCCGGGAGGGACTGCATAATGTGGTTTCTCCCGGTATTTTTCTTAGCATCGCCGGGGGGTTATGCTATAATGAAAACACTACCGAAAACATATAAACGGAGGATAAGATGAAAACAAAACTGATCAGCATACTGATGGTACTGTGTATGACACTACCGATGTTTGTGTCCTGCGGTACAGCACCTGTCACGAATGAAACCGATACCGAACAGGCCGAAACGGCAGAACCTGTTACCGGACTGCAGATTGTGAAGGACGGCGTAAGTGAATACGTAATTGTTCGCGGGGAAAATGCATCTCCCTCCGACCAAACCGCTGCTGAGCAGCTGCAGGCCTATTTGCAGCAGATCACCGGTGCGGAACTTCCGATTGTAACCGATACTGTCGCTGCTGCGGAAAAAGAAATCATCGTCGGTAAAACCAATAGAGAAACCGAAGGTGAATTTGTCCGTGAAGAACTCAATGAAGACGGTTTTGTTATCAAGACCACCGGCGAAAAGCTGTACATTGTAGGTACCGAGGAACGCGGTACTCTGTTCGGTGTGTTTGATTTTCTGGAAAGATACCTGGGCTGCCGTTTCTACACTGCAGACGTGGAAAAAGTTCCGGAAATGAAGACCATCAGCCTGGAACCCATTGAAGAGGACAAGCAGATTCCTGTCTTTATGTACCGTGATATGGGATGGTGGGACTACAAAATCAGCGAACTGTTCTGTGCAAAGCGTAAAGTGTATATCACCGCAGGAGGCGGCAAACGGGAATTAAATCCTGCATACGGCGAGTACAAAGGCTGGGTAGGCGGTACGGATAATGTGTCCCGTCTGATTACTCCTGCTGAATATTATGCGGAACATCCGGAATATTTTGCACTTGTGGACGGCGTCAGAATGGAAACAGATGCCGGCGGCGGTCCTCAGCTGTGCCTGTCCAACCCGGAAGTTATTCAGCTTCTGACGGAAAAAGTGCGTGAAAAACTGCAGGCAGGCATGGACAAATGGGGTATGTATACCGTAACCCAGATGGATAACAATAACCCCTGTACATGCGATAACTGTATGGCAATTTATGAAGAAGAAGGCGGTGCTTATTCCGGAACGCTTCTCCGTGCCGTAAATGCGGTTGCCACTGCCCTGAAGGATGAGTACCCGAACATCCGTATCCTGACTCTGGCATATAACCATACCTCCAGCGCACCGGCAAAGACCAAGCCCGCCGATAATGTAGTAATCATGAAAACGGTTGCAAAATGTATTTCCCACGATGTAAATGCGGAATGCGGCAACATTTTCACAGGTACACCTTCCAATCTGGACGGTACAGCCAACAGTTTCGTAAAAGACCTGTCGGACTGGGGTAAGATCTGTGATCAGATGTATATTTACGACTACCATATGAACTATATGGATCTGTCCTGCACCGTACCCGACTTCCACAGCTTGTATAACGATGTTCGGTTCTACGCAGACAACGGTGCATTCGGTCTGTACACCCAAGGTAACTACAAGGCACGCAGTACAGAATTCGGTGAACTGAGAGCGTATCTGCTGACCAAGCTCACCTGGAATCCCTATATGACTGAAGAAGAATACTGGGGTCATATGGACGATTTCCTGGAAGGCGTATACGGTCCCGGCTGGACATACATCAAACAGTACATTGAACTGGCTGAAGAACTGACAGAAGACCATTGCTTTAGGGGGGAGGCGGAAGTAACCGAATACTATCCGATGCCTTCCACCAAGCCGAATAAGAAGAATACTTATCCGGATACATTGACGATGGAAGATTTTCTCAACTACGAAACAACGGATTGGACACAGTACTGGAACTGGTACGATGATACGGAAGAAAACCGCATCACATCCGAAGGCAGAGAGCTGTTCCGTAAAGCCATTGAAATGGCAGAAACCGACGAACAGCGCAGAGAGCTGGATAAGGCATCCGTGCAGGTGGAATATATCTACGCAAATTACCTGTATCTAAAAGCGAATATTCGCAATAATATGCCCAACATGTTCAACCAATATTGCAAAGCCCATCCGGAAGAAGCAGCACAACTGACCAGTGATGTGAAAACGGCAATCAACGAGGCATTGGTAGGAATGTGGAATACTGTATGGGATAATTACGAACAGTATTGCCGTACACTGATCGAAAAAATGATGAAGTATACGGAATACTACAACGAATACATTCAGCTGTCCCGTTACGAAGAATACAACTACGGCAGCTACCCCAGATACTGGCTGTGGCCCGGTCAGTAAGATCTGACTTTCCTCAAATACTATAAATCCGAAAGCTCTCATTTGCAAATGCCGCAGATGAGGGCTTTTTTTGACCAAAATTAAAAGGTTAGAAAAAGTCAAAGAAAATGCAAAATAATGAGATTGCGTGAGAAAAAACGAGAAAACATACAGATAATTCGTTCTAATCACCTTTCACAAACGAAAACTGACCAAATTTGACTTTGACCATTTCTGACTTTTGGTGTATACTATAATCACAAAGGAAAGTCAAAGATAGTCAAAGACAGACTGATGGTCATAAACAGGAGGCAGAACATGATATTATCGGATCATATCGCCAAACTGATCGAGCAGATGCTGGAAGAAGGCGGCGGCAGTACGGAAGTCAGACGAAACGATCTGGCAGCGAAAATCGGCTGTGTACCCAGTCAGATCAATTATGTAATTACATCCCGGTTCACACCGGAGAGAGGATACGTGATTGAAAGCAGACGGGGCGGCGGCGGCTACATCCGGATCGTCCGGGTGAAAATGACGAAAAGCGATTATCTCATGCATTTCTTCCACGCCGTGGGGGAAACACTGGAGGAAAACGAAGCCAGAGCCTATCTGCAGAATCTGCTGGATCACGGTATTCTGACAGAAAGGGAAGCGGGGCTGATGCTGGCGGCGGTGAGCAACTCGGCACTGGAAAAATGTCCCATGGAAATACGCGGCGCCGTACGAGCGGATCTGTTTCGCCGTATGCTGATGCTGTATATGCTGTAAATCTACGAAATACGGAGGAAAACAATATGCTTTGCGAAAAATGCGGTAAGAAAGAAGCTACTTTTTACTATAAGGAAAACGTAAACGGTGTGGAAAAGTCCTACACCCTCTGCTCCGACTGCGCGGCGGAACTGCAGAAAAACGGTACCATCTCCGGTACAACGATGAGCGGTGATCCCTTCGGTCAGCTGCATAAGCTGTTCTCTGAGGATAAGCTGTTCGGCAGTCTGTTCAATGCGGGCCTGAAGCAGCCGGAATCCAGGGAAACACCCAAATGCCCTCTGTGCGGTTCCACCTTTGCCCAGCTTGCCAAAAACGGAAAAGTGGGCTGTCCCGGATGCTATGAGGCATTTGAGGCGGAACTGATGCCTTCCATCCGCCGGATCCACGGCAGAAGCACCCACACCGGCAAAATTCCCGTCCGCTGCAGAGAACAGAACGAACGGAAGCAGAAGATTGCCGCCATGGAAAAGGAACTGAAGGAATCCGTGGCAAGCGAAAACTACGAACGCGCGGCGGAACTCAGGGACCAGCTGCGTACCCTGCGGGAAAACGACGCACAGTAAGGAGGATACGGGGAATGAAAACGACAAACTGGTATACCATACAGGGCAGCGATAACGATGTTGTGGTCAGCACAAGAGTCCGTCTGGCACGGAATCTGCAGAACTATCCCTTCGATCCTCTGATGACGGAAGATCAGGCAGCACAGATCTGCAGTCTGGCGAAGGAGATCTACACGGAAGATGACGGCTGGGAATATACGGACTTCGGCAGTCTGACCCCGACCGAACGGCGTGCCTATGCGGAAAAGCATCTGGTCAGCAGAGAATTTGCCGAAAGCCGGTACAAGGGCGGTCTGCTGTCGAAGAACAGCGTGCATATCATGGTGCTGGAAGAAGACCACCTGCGGCTTCAGTCCATCTACCCCGGCTTTGCGCTGGAAGAAGCCTACCGCGATGTATCCGCTGCCGACGAACTGCTGGACAACCGTGCGCAGATCGCTTATAATGAAAAATTCGGCTACCTGACCCATTGCCCCACCAACCTGGGTACGGGAATGCGTGCGTCGGTCATGCTGTTCCTCCCTGCCTGCAGCAAAGCCCATCTGATCCGCGGCTTTGAGGAACAGCTGGGCAAGATCGGTCTGACCATCCGCGGCATGACGGGAGAAGGCAGCAAGGCGGAAGGCCGTCTGTTCCAGATCTCCAATCAGATTACCCTGGGTGTTACCGAAGAGGAAACCATCCATAAGCTGTCGGGTATCGTGGAGCAGATCGTAAAGCAGGAAAGAGAACTGCGCGGTATTCTGTGCAAGGGCAAGCGGGATGAGAATCTGGTCCGCAATCAGGTACGCCGGGCATACGGTACGTTATTGTACGCCACCCTGCTGCAGACGGAGGAAATGGTACGTCTGTATGAGGACATCCGACTGGGCGCGGCACTGGGGATGATCGAAAACCTGAACCCCATCCGTGCAGACGAAATGCTGTTCTCCTGTATGCCCAATACACTCATGGCAAACGGAGAATGCAAAACCCCGGAGGAACGGGACGAGGTCAGAGCCAACAGAGCCAGGGCCATCCTGACGGGCGAAACCGGAAATTGAAAAAATTACAGAATAGAACGGGGAAAATACGCGTAAAATAAGCAGTAACATACCCCCCGGAAAGGAGTTTATCATGCAAATCGGATTTACGGGAAAGGCGCAGAACGCGCTGAATCGTGCTATGTATTATGCCTGCGAAATGGGACATACCTGCGTGGGCAGTGAGCATCTGCTGCTGGGTCTGCTGTCGGAGAAGGACGGCGTGGCGGAACGGGTGCTGGAGGAAAGAGGCATTACATTTGCCAGAACCAGAGAAATCATCGAACAGAACGTAGGCACCGGGGAAACCACAAGACTGACGGCGGCGGATATTACCCCCAGAACCAAGAAGATCATCGAAGCATCTGCCAGAGTGGCGATGGAACTGGGGCATGGATATATCGGAACGGAGCATCTGCTCTGCGCCATGTGTGATGAACCGGAATGTTTCGGGGTGAAGATCATGACAGCCCAGGGCGGCTCCCCGGCGGATATCAAGCGGGATATCATCTCCTATTTCGGCAAAAACGGTGAAGAGAAATCCGGCGAACGTGCCAAATCCGGGGATGCCGACATCAAGGACGCACCGACCCTGTCTTCCTACGGCCGCAATCTCTGTCAGATGGCCAAGGAAGGAAAGATCGACCCCATCATCGGCCGGGATACGGAAACGGAAAGAGTGATCCAGATCCTGTCCCGCCGTACCAAAAACAATCCCTGCCTGATCGGCGAACCCGGCGTGGGTAAAACCGCGGTGGTGGAAGGTCTGGCACAGCGGATCGTGGACGGTGCGGTGCCGGATACGCTGCGGGACAAAACCATTGTGACGCTGGATATTTCCGGCATGATCGCAGGGGCAAAATACCGCGGTGAATTTGAGGAACGTATGAAGAACGTCATGGAGGAAGTGCGGAAGAACCCCGAGCTGATCCTGTTCATTGACGAAATCCATACCATCATCGGTGCCGGCGGTGCGGAAGGTGCAGTAGATGCGGCGAATATCATCAAACCGGCACTGGCCAGAGGCGAGATGCAGGTGATCGGCGCAACGACCATAGATGAGTACAGACGGCATATCGAAAAGGATGCGGCACTGGAAAGACGTTTTCAGTCCGTTATGGTAGGCGAACCTTCTCCCGAGGAAGCGGAACAGATCCTTTTCGGCCTGCGGGATAAATATGAAGCCCATCATAAACTGAAGATCAGCGACGAAGCCATCCGGTCGGCGGTACAGCTGTCCGTGCGGTACATCAGCGACCGCTATCTGCCGGATAAGGCCATTGACCTGATCGACGAAGCCGCCAGCAAAAAGCGTATCTCCAACTTCACCCCCGGTCCGGATGTACGGGAAACCGAGAATAAGCTGAAAACCGTGACTGCCGAAAAGGAAGAAGCGATTCTGGCGGAGGATTACGAAAAAGCGGCTTCTCTCCGCGATACGGAAAAGCAGCTGACGGAAGAGCTGGAAGCCCGCAGGAAGGAACGTGCGGATATCCACAGCGGCGAGGAATGTGTAACCGCCGAGGATATTGCCGATATTGTCACCAGCTGGACGGGCATTCCCGTAAAGAAGCTGGCGGAGGAAGAAGGCGAACGGCTGCTGAAACTGGATACCATTCTGAAGGAACGGATCATCGGTCAGGACGAAGCGGTAGACGCGGTAGCCAGAGCCATCCGCAGAGGCAGAATGGGACTGAAGGATCCCCATAGACCCATCGGTTCGTTCATTTTCCTCGGTCCTACCGGCGTGGGCAAAACCGAACTGACCAAAGCATTGGCTGACGTAATGTTCGGGGATGAAAACGCCATGATCCGTGTGGATATGTCCGAATACATGGAAAAGCACAGCGTATCCAAGCTCATCGGATCCCCTCCGGGGTATGTGGGATACGAAGAAGGAGGCCAGCTGACCGAAAAGATCCGCCGCAGACCCTATTCCGTGGTACTGTTCGACGAAATCGAAAAAGCCCACCCCGATGTGTTCAACATCATGCTGCAGATTCTGGAAGACGGTATCCTGACTGACGCCCAGGGCAGAAGAGTGGACTTCAAGAATACGATCATTATCATGACCTCCAACGTAGGTGCATCCGGAATGACCACCGTTCAGCGCAGTCTGGGTTTTTCGGACAGCGGTGCAAAGCAGGAGAACATCAAAAACACCGCCATGGAAGCTTTGAAGGCCGCATTCAAGCCGGAGTTCCTGAACCGCCTGGATGAGATCATCGTGTTCAACAAGCTGACCGACGAGGATATCGAAAAGATCGCCGCCATCATGCTGAAGGAAGTGGAAAAGCGCATTGCCGCATTGGATATCACTGTCTCCTTCGCACCCGAAGTGGTTGCCAAACTGGCCAAGGAAGGCTTTGATCCCGTCTACGGCGCCCGTCCTCTACGCAGAGCCATTGTCCGCAAGATCGAGGACACTTTCTCCGAGGAAATGCTCATGGGCAAGATCAAAACAGGCGACACTGCCGAAGCCGTACTGGACGGAGAGAACATCGTATACCGGGTGAGATAATCACCGTTTTCATAGATTTCTGTGATCGCAGACAAAGAAAAAAGTCCGTCATGCAAATGACGGACTTTTTGGTGTTTGTTTTACTGAGCAGCAGTGTCTGCGGTGGTTTCCTCCACAAACAAAGGACCTTCGATCTTTTCCATTGCTTCGTAATATTCATTGATAGTGTTGTTTGCGGGATTCTTGTATGCACGGAAATATGCATTGAAGTTGTTTGCACCGTATACCATATGCTGTGCACCGATGTACCACAGTTCGCAGAATCCGGGGCTCATACCGAAGTAAACGCCGCCAACTTCATAGAAAATGGAGTCGAAAATGATGTTCATCATTTCTCTGGTTTCCATATCGGAGGAGTAACGGGTCTTCAGCAGTACGTCATAGTAGGTGGGGAATACTTCGTTCTTGGAATCCCAGGACAGGAATTCCAGAGCCGCGCCGACCATTTCAGGATTTTTGGTCTGACCGGAAACAGCCAGCTTAACGGACGTGGTATTGCACAGGTACTTTTCCTGTGCTGCGTCGAACTTGGGCATGGGAACGATACCGGTGTCAAATTCGTAATTGGAAGCATTCGCCATGCTGGCGGGACCGCCGGTTTCAAACAGAACATTGCCGGCACCAAAGCTCTTGCCGATACCGTTTCCGGTGGTGTGGGTGAAGTACAGGAAACCGGCTGTTTCGTTACAGGCAACCAGCTTATCAGCGATCTGCAGCATCTTTTCGGTTTTCAGGGTTATCTGCAGTCTGCCGGTGTCATCCTTGGCGGAGATGGGCTGGTCACAACCGGGAACAAAGTCGATCGCCTGGGAGGAGTCACCCATGGTAATGGCATTGATATCGTCTTCGTCGTAGTACTGACCGTTACCGTTAGCATCGTTGATAACGGCGTTGCCCATTTCGATGAATTTATCGAGAGTCCATGTACCTTCGCGTACCAGCTGATAGGGATCTTCCAGATTGTTGTCGGTGATCATGTCGCGGTTGAACAGCAGGGTGGAAGGATTGGTCAGAATGAAGTCGGAGATACCGTAATAGGTATTCTTGCTGAGACGGAGAATATCCATCTGTTCTGCATTCCACCATTCTGCGCTGAAGTCAACGTAGGGCAGGGTATCCATATTGTACAGATAGCCTTCGGTTACGAGGGTCTGGGAGTCACGGATGGCCTCTACAAATAACAGCTGATACAGGTCGTCGCCGGACTTGTACAAGGTAATATATTCATCGTAATCTACCTCGCTGTCGGAGTTGATGTCGATGCCGAGAAAATCTTCGGTCTTAGCGGTGCGGCGGAAAACGGCTGCTACCATGTTGTCGGAAGAACTTTCATCAGCGAAGTAATAGGAAAGATCGTTGCCAAAATCTGCGACACCCAGGGTTGCACCGCCGAAGTCCAGTTCATCGGGAACCTGGTGCTGGATACGGGTGGTTTCGGTGTTCTCGGTAGCTGCTTCGGTAGCTGCTTCTGTTTCTTCGGTATTACCGGAACCGCAGGCAGCAAGCTGAGTCAGCATAACCGCGATAAGCAGGAAAATGCCAAGCTTTTTCATAGTAGGTCTCCTTTGAAAATATGTAATAGAATGTATGGCGAAATAAGCATACCACTTTTCATTGGAAAAGTCAAGTCGATTCTGCAAACTTTTTACTTTTTTTGACCAATCATCTACCGGTATCATTTTCCTGTAAACCAAAAACCGCCATCCCGGAGGACGACGGTTTTGCAGTATGATTTATAAATTACTGAGCAGCAGTATCTGCGGTGGTTTCTTCCACAAACAGAGAACCTTCGATCTTTTCTACAGCGGTGTAGAATTCATTGATGGTGTTGTTTGCGGGACCCTTGAATGCACGGAACAGAGCGTTGAAGTTCTTTTCACCGAATACCATGTGCTGTGCACCGGTGTACCACAGTTCGCAGAATCCGGGGCTCATACCGAAGTAAACGCCGCCAATTTCATAGGAGATGGAGTCAAAGATGATGTTCATCATTTCTCTGGTTTCCATATCCTGAGAATATCTGGTCTTCAGCAGGACATCGTAGTAGGTGGGGAATACTTCGTTCTTGGAGTCCCAAGCCAGGAATTCCAGAGCAGCGCCGACCATTTCGGCATTCTTGGTCTGACCGGAAACAGCCAGCTTAACGGAGGAAGTGTCGCACATGTACTTTTCCTGCGCTTCGTCAAACTTGGGCATGGGAACAATACCGGTGTCAAAATCATAATCAGCTGCACTTGCCATAGAAGCCGGACCCTCGCGGACGTATAATACATTGCCGGTGCTGAAGCTCTTACCAACACCGTTGCCGGTGGTTACAGAGCAGTGCAGGAAACCGGTGGTTTCGCAGACGGATAGCAGCTTGTCAGCGATCTGCAGCATCTTTTCAGTTTTCAGCGTCATTTCCAGTCTGCCTTCTTCGTTCTTGGCGGAGATGGGCTGGTCACAAGCAGGTACGAATGCGATGGCCTGGGAATAGTCAGCCACGGTAATCGCATTGATATCGTCTTCGTCGTAGAATTCGCCGTTACCGTTGGCATCGTTGATTACAGCCTTACCCAGTTCGATGAACTTATCTAAAGTCCACTTACCGTCCAGAACCAGCTGGTAAGGACTATCCAGATTGTTGTCGGTAATCAAATTACGGTTAAACAGCAGAGCACAGGGATTGGTGAGGATGAAGTCGGAGATACCGTAATAGGTATTCTTGCTGAGACGGAGAATATCCATCTGTTCCGCATTCCACCATTCTGCGCTGAAATCAACATAGGGCAGGGTGTCCATGTTGTACAGATAGCCTTCGGTTACGAGGTTCTTGGTGTCGGTGATGTCACCTACGAACAGCAGCTGGTACAGGTCGTCACCGGATTTGTACAGAGTGATAAAGTTGCTGTAATCAACTTCAGTGCTGCTGTCGATGTTGATGCCGAGGAAATCTTCGGTCTTTACGGTACGGCGGTAAACGGATGCTACCATGTTGTCGGAAGAACTTTCGTCAGCGAAGTAGTAGGACAGATCGTGTTTGAGGTTTGCAACACCCATGGTTGCGCCGCCGAAGTCCAGTTCATCGGGGATCTGATGCTGGATACGGGTGGTTTCGGTGTTCTCGGTAGCTGCTTCGGTAGCTGCTTCGGTTTCTTCGGTATTACCGGAACCGCAGGCAGCAAGCTGAGTCAGCATAACCGCGATAAGCAGGAAAATGCCAAGCTTTTTCATAGTAGGTCTCCTTTAAGTGATTGTGATGAATGAACCTGATATTAGAATACCACCTTTTTGCGGAATTGTCAAGAGAAAGTACAAAAATTCAGAGGATTTTGTGTTCCGTTTTCCGAAAGGGGATACTGCGGAATAAAAAACCGCCATCCGGGTAAGAATGACGGTTTTGGGAATATGTAATTTACTGTGCCGCGGTTTCTTCGGCGGTTTCTTCTTCCATAGGACCTTCGAACTTGGCCAGTTCTTCATAATAGGATGCGATGGTGTTTCTGGCGGGGTTCTTGTAGGCTCTGAAGAATGCGGAGAAGTTGGTGTTGCCCCAGTTCAGGAAGGAAGCGCCGGTGAACCACAGTTCGCAGAAGCCGGGCTGCATACCAAAGTAGGTGCCGCCGACTTCGTATACGATGGAATCAAAGATGATGTTCATCATTTCTCTGGTTTCCATGTCGGAGGAGTAACGGGTCTTCAGCAGAACATCATAGTAGGTGGGGAATACTTCGTTCTTGGAGTCCCAGGAGAGGAATTCCATAACCGCGCCGACCAGTTCGGGATTCTTGATGGCGTTGGAGATACCCATAACATCGGACCAGTCATAGCACTTGTATTCTTCCTGTTCCGCATTGTACTTGGGCATGGGAACGATACCGGTGTCGAAATCGTATTCGGTTACGTTGGCCATATCTTCGGGACGGCCGTCTCTGAACAGAACGGTACCGGTGGAGAAGCTCTTCTGCGCACCGCCGATGCTGTCCTGATGTACATTCGCACCGCTGGTCTGGTTGAATGAAGCGAGCTTGTCGGCAATGGAGAGAGTCTTTTCGGAGTTGAGAACCAGTTCCAGCTTGCCGTCTTCGCCCTTGGAGGAAATCAGCTGATCGCATCCGGTAAAGAGTGCAACCGAACCGCCGGAACTGATGGATGCACCGACGATATCATCTTCACCGTCGTACATACCGTCACCGTTGATATCGTTGACAACGGCGGAAGCCATTTCGATGAGCTTGTCCAGAGTCCATGTGCCTGCGAATACCAGGTCATAGGGATTTTCCAGGTTGTTGTTGGTAATCATGTCACGGTTGAACAGGATTGCCTGAGGCGTGGTGATCATAAAATCGGATACAGCCAGATAGGGATGCTTGCCGAGCTGCAGCAGCTTGATCTGGTCAAGATTCCACCATTCGGCGTTCAGATCCACATTGGGCAGTTTTTCCAGGTCGTAGAGATAACCGCCGGAAGTGAAAGTGATGGGATCGTGCACAGAACCGAGGAAGAGCAGCTGATAAATATCATCGCCGGACTTGTACAGGGTGAAGAAATCATCTTTTGCCACGTCATCCACATAGGAAATATCCACACCGAGGAAGTCTTCAGTCTTCATGGTACGGCGGTAAACCGCAGCAACCATATTGTCGGAAGAGGATTCTTCCGCAAAGTAATACTTGGGGTCGTTGGCAATGAATGCCGCAGTGAACTTTTCGCCGCCGAAGTCCAGTTCATCAGAGAGCTGATGCTGGATACGGGTGGTTTCGGTGGTTTGGGTAGGCGCTTCGGTGGTGGCTTCGGTTTCATCGGTTACACCGGTGGTGCAGGCGCAAAGTTGGGTAAGCATGGCTGCGAGAATCAGAAAAATGCCAAACCTTTTCATGGTGTATCTCCTTTGAAATAGAAAATGGTGAAAATTGAGCCTAACAACAGAATACCACAAATCGGATGAAAAATCAATACTTTTTTGTGTAAATATACAAAAACTTTAGCGAGATAAAGAAAAACCGTTATTCCGGAGAATAACGGTTTTGAATGGACAATTACTGAGCAGCCTGAGTTTCGAAATCCATAGGACCTTCGAACTTGGCCAGTTCGGTATAGAAGTTTTCGATGGTACTTCTTGCAGGGTTTTTGTAAGCTCTGAAGAAAGCAGAGAAGTTGCTCAGACCCCAAACGAGAGCCTGTGCACCGGTGTACCACAGTTCACAGAAACCGGGCTGCATGTTAAAGTATACACCGCCGATTTCGTATGCGATGGAATCGAAGATAATATCCATCATCTGTCTGGTTTCCATGTCGGAGGCATATCTGGTCTTCAGCAGAACATCATAGTAGGTGGGGAATACTTCATTCTTGGAATCCCATGCTAAGAATTCAAGAGCTGCGCCGACCAGATCCTTGTTCTTGGTTGTGCCGGAAACAGCCATCAGACCGGACATATCATAGCACATATAGTTTTTCTGTTCTTCATTGAACTTGGGCATAGGAACGATACCGGTATTAAAGTCATAGTTCGTAACAGTTGCCATGGTTTCAGGCCAGCCTACAGAGAACAGTACCTTGCCGCTTCCGAAGGATTTTTTGCCATTATTGACCGGATTGAGTGTTTCAGCGTTGACAATAGCACCGCCAGTCTGGAAAATGGTGATGAATTTGTCAATAATACTCAGGGTTTTTTCGGAGTTCAGCACGAGTTCCAGTTTGCCAGCTTCATTTTTGGCGGATATCATCTGGTCACAGCCGGTGAGCAGTGCAACCGCACCGAAACTTTCGATGTTGGAACCAACGATATCGTCTTCACCGCCGAATGCACCGTCACCGTCAATATCATTGATGACAGCAAAAAGCATTTCCGAAAACTTATCCAGAGTCCATGTATTGTTCAGAACCAGATCATAGGGATTTTCCAGATTGTTGTCCGTAATCATATTGCGATTGAACAAAAGAACCGTAGGAGAAGTGATCATAAAGTCACATACAGCAAAGTAAGGATACTTACCCAGTGTAAGACGATCCATCTGTTCTGCATTCCACCAGTCTGCGGTGAAATCTAAATAGGGCAATTCTTCCAGATTCTGCAGATAACCTTCTGTTACAAAGCTGAGAGCTTCGGGATAGAACAGCTGCTGATATAAATCGTCGCCGGATTTGTAGAGAGTCTTGTAATCGGACTGTTCTACATCTGTTTCGTATTTGATAGTGATACCGAGAAAATCTTCAACCTTTTTGGTACGGCGAAAAACGGCAGCAACCATATTGTCGGAAGAAGTTTCTTCAGCATAATAGTTCTTCTCAGCACCTGCGTCGGCAAAGAATGCTACGGAGAAGGTTTCACCGCCGAAGTCCAGTTCATCGGGAATCTGATGCTGTACACGGGTGGTTTCGGTAGTTTCGGTAGCTGCTTCGGTAGCTGCTTCGGTTTCTTTGGCAGTACCGCCGCTGCAGGCAACCAACTGAAGCATCATGGCAGCAATCAGCAAACAGGAAAAAATTTTTTTCATAAAAATCTCCTTATTTAATATGAATTTGGTACATCTATAAGAATACCACGTTTGAACTTTTTTGTCAAGATATTTTGTCTTTTTGGTCAAAGTAGCCGTATAAAAAACCGCTATCCCGGAAGACAGCGGTTTTTCGTATTCAGATTACTGAGCCGTTTCGGTTTCGAAATCCATAGGACCTTCGACCTTGGCCAGATTTTCGTAGAACGTCTGGATGGTGTTGTTTGCGGGGTTCTTGTATACCCTGAATGTAGCATTGAAGTTGGTGTTGCCGTTGGTCCAGTTCAGTGCATTACCGCCGGTGTACCAAAGTTCGCAGAAACCGGGCTGCATATTGAAGTAAACGCCGCCGACTTCATAGATAATGGAATCAAAGATGATGTTCATCATTTCTCTGGTATCCATATCGGAGGAATAGCGGGTTTTCAGCAGAACATCGTAGTAGGTGGGGAATACTTCGTTCTTGGAGTCCCAGGAGAGGAATTCCAGAACCGCGCCGACCATTTCGGGGTTCTTAATGGCACCCGAGATACCCATCAGATCGGACCAGTCATAGCACATATATCTCGATTGTTCTTCATTGTACTTGGGCATCGGCACGATACCGGTACTAAAATCGTAGTCGGTTACATTGGCCATATCTTCCGGAGTCCCCGAGTCAAACAATATGGTGCCGGTAGAAAAAGGCTTGGGGCCACTGGTATGCGTGGTGTTGAAGGTGAGGTTATCCGTGGAAACGTTTCCACCGGGGAGGCGGGCAAAGGTGTTCAGCTTGTCTACAATATCCAAGGTTTTTTCGGATTTGAGAATCAATTCCAGTTTTCCCTGTTCGTTTTTCGCAGAAATCAGCTGACCGCAGCCGGTGAAGAGGGCAACGGCACCGTTTACATTGATACAACCGCCGACAATATCGTCTTCGCCGGTGTAATGACCGTCACCGTCTTTGTCATTGGCAACAGCACCGGCCATTTCAATGAGCTTGTCCAATGTCCAGGTACCATTAAGAACAAGATCATAGGGGTTTTCCAAATTGTTGTCCGTGATCATGTCGCGGTTGAACAGAATAGCCGACGGTGTTGTGATCATCAAATCGGATACGGCAAAATAGGGATACTTACCAAGCTGAAGTATCTGCATCTGCTCGTAATTCCACCATTCGGCGGAGAGATTCAGATAAGGCAAAGAGTCAAGGTTGTAGAAATAACCGTTGGTAGTGAATGTTAAAGGAAGTGTTGTGTTCCAGATGAACAGCATCTGATATACATCATCACCTGCTTTGTACAGAGTGGTGAAGTCTTCTGCAACAACGGGGTCTTGATAGGAAATCGTTACACCGAGGAAATCTTCGGTCTTTTTGGCACGACGATATACAGCTGCTGTCATGTTATCAGAAGAACTTTCTTCCACAAAATAATGTTCGGAGGGAGTATCAATAAACGCTGCTGTGAAAGATGCACCGCCAAAGTCCAGTTCATCGGGAAGAGAATGTTGGATACGGGTCGTTTCAGTAGTTTCGGTAACGGCTTCGGCTTCGGTTTCCTGGGAAGTAGTCCCGGAACCGCAGGCAGCCAGCTGTGTCAGCATAGCCGCAATAAGAAGGCAAACACCAAACTTTTTCATACGATTCTCCTTGAAGAAAATAAAAATAGTAAAATAATTAACCAGTTACAGAACTGATAATATCATATTTTTGCTATATTGTCAAGAAGTGTTTCTGAAAATTAGGAAGAAATATTTACAGAAAATAAAGAAAACCGCTATCCCGGAAGACAGCGGTTTTTCGTATTCAGATTACTGAGCGGATTCGGTGGTTTCCTCGAGGAGAGGACCTTCGATCTTGGCCAGTTCTTCATAATAGGATGCGATGGTGTTTTTGGCGGGATTCCTGTATGCTCTGAACATAGCAGAGAAGTTGGTGTTGCCGTCGCTTGTCCAGTTCAGTGCGCTGCCGCCGGTGAACCACAGTTCGCAGAAACCGGGCTGCATACTGAAGTAAACGCCGCCTACCTCGTATACAAGGGAATCAAAGATGATGTTCATCATTTCTCTGGTTTCCATGTCGGAAGAGTAACGGGTCTTCAGCAGTACGTCATAGTAAGTAGGGAACACTTCATTCTTGGAATCCCAGGAAAGGAATTCCAGAACGGCGCCGACCATTTCGGGATTCTTGATGGCATTGGAAATTCCCATCAGTTCGGACCAGTCGTAGCACATATATCTCTTCTGATCCGCATTGTACTTGGGCATGGGTACGATACCGGTATCGAAATCGTAATCGGTTACATTTGCCATATCGGCGGGTGTACCGTCGCTGAACAGAACTGTGCCGGAGGAGAAGGACTTGTCTCCGATGTTCAGACCGAGGTTGTCTTTAGAAACGTTGCCGCCGGGCGCCCGGGCAAAGGAATTGAGCTTATCAACGATATCGAGGGTTTTTTCGGAGTTGAGTACCAGCTCCAGCATACCTTCCTCGTTCTTTTCGGAAATCAGCTGACCGCAGCCGGTGAAGAGGGTAACGGCACCGCCTACACCGATGTTGCCGCCGACGATATCATCTTCACCGCCGTACTCACCGTCACCGTTGATGTCGTTGGCAACGGCGGTAGCCATGCGGATGAGCTCATCCAGAGTCCATGTGCCTGCCAGTACCAGGTCATAGGGATTTTCCAGATTGTTGTCGGTGATCATGCTGCGGTTGAACAGAAGTGACGCTGGTTCGGTGATCATGAAGTCGGATACGGCGAAGTAAGGGTACTTACCCAGAGCCAGAGTCTGCATCTGTTCGTAGTTCCACCATTCGGCAGACAGATCCAGGTAAGGCAGAGAGTCAAGGTCCTTCATATAACCGCCGACTGTGAAGGACAGGGGGTGGGTCATGCTGTTTACAAAGAGCATCTGATAGATATCGTCGCCGGATTTATACAGTGTAAAAAAGTCGTTTGCTTCCACGGAGTCTTGATAGGTAATATCCACGCCGAGGAATTCTTCGGTCTTGGTCGTGCGGCGGTAAACTGCAGCAATCATATTGTCGGAGGAGGATTCTTCTACAAAGTAATACTTGGGGTCGTTGGCAATAAATGCAGCATTGAAGGTTTCGCCGCCGAAATCCAGTTCATTGGGAATCTGATGCTGGATGCGGGTGGTTTCGGTGGCTTCGGTAGCCGCTTCGGTGGATGCTTCGGTTTCATCAGTATTACCCGAGCCGCAGGCAGCAAGCTGCGTCAGCATAGCTGCGATGAGAAGGAAAAGGCCGAGCTTTTTCATAAGTTATCTCCTTGTATATTTTTTAAGGTAACAAAATGACCTCTGCTGTAAGGGTACCACATTTTTGTGCAATTGTCAAGAGATATACGAAAAAATGTGGACGTATTTATATACAATTTGAGAATTCCATCATCTGGAAAAAGGAAGCGGATACAGAAATCCCCATGTATGTGCCGGGCGGATCGGGGAAAACTGATAACGGACAGAACATCCGAAAAAACAGAAAACACGGAGAGAAAAAATGACAAATACCGGAAACAAAACGATGCCGGCGGAGGAGCTGCTTTCGGAGATCCACCGGAATCTGGTGATGGGCAGCGAAAATCTGTGCAGTGTGGTTCCGCGGATCCGGAATCGACACCTGCTGAAGGAAGTCACCTCCCAGCTGGAGCAGTATGCGGCCTATACCAGAACCACCGCTGCCATGATGAAGGAAAGAGCTATCCGACCGAAAAAATCCTACCCGTGGAAAACCGTCATGGTCCGGGGGAACATTGCCCTGAACACGATGTTCGACAAATCGGACAGCCACATTGCTGAAATGATCTCCCGCGGCACCCGTCTCGGTGCGGATCAGCTGGAGAAGACCGTCTACCGGATGCGTTCCCGGGGCTGTCACCCGGACATCGTTGCTTTCGGACGGAATGTGGTTTCCTTTGAACGCAGGGAAGCGGAGGACATTACCCGCTACCGCTGAATCCGAGCACGGAAATACCCCGGACGAAGCATTTTCCGCAGCCGGCCCCGGAATGTGGCGGAGGGCGGACAACCCTATTCTCCGGAAAAATACCGGAAATGAAAAAAATTCCCGAAACCCTCTTGACAAAAAGAGCCGGATATGCTATAATCTTACACGTTGACAGAAGCAACAGCTTTTTGCCATGCGGAAGTGGCGGAACTGGCAGACGCGCACGTTTGAGGGGCGTGTGGATTTTTCCATACGGGTTCAAGTCCCGTTTTCCGCATACCGGCAGTGCCGGCTCCCATAATCGGGTGTCGTCACTGCTGTTTTTTTATCCATCCCACGACCGTGGAGTAATTTTGAAACACAAATATGTATATCGGCCGGCAGTGCCGGCTCCCATAATCGGGTGTCGTCACTGCTGTTTTTTTATCCATCTCACGACCGTGGAGTAATTTTGAAACACAAATATGTATATCGGCCGTCAGCGACGATCCCATCATCGGGTGTCGTCACTGCTGTTTTTTTATCCATCCCACGACCGTGGGGTAATTTTGAAACACAAATATGTATATCGGCCGTCAGCGACGATCCCATAATCGGGTGTCGTCACTGCTGTTTTTTTATCCATCCCACGACCGTGGGGTAATTTTGAAACACAAATATGTATATCGGCCGTCAGCGATGATCCCATCATCGGGTGTCGTCACTGTTTTGTTTTATACCATAACCAACGCAGTACAGACTATTTTCTCCGTACTGCGTTTTTCTCATCCTGACAAGAAAACCCGCCCCATACACCCGGTTTTTCATCGGATTCGTCCTTGACAGAATCAATATGCTATAGTATAATAATAATGTATGGATATTTTTGCCCATAAAACAAAAAATCCGGGCAGACTTGTCACGTAAATACATTCCGTAGAAGCGGATGCAGGAGAAATATATGTTCAAGGATAAGAAAGTCGTATTTTCCGGCGTACAGCCCTCCGGGGATCTGACCATCGGAAACTATCTGGGCGCAATCAAGAATTTCAAAACCTTTTCGGAGGAATACTATTGTCTGTACTGCGTGGTAAACGAACACGCCATCACCGTCAGACAGAACCCCGCAGAACTGCGCAAGCGTACCTATGAAACTCTCGCGCTGTACATGGCCTGCGGTCTGGATCCCGAAAAAAATACACTGTTCGTGCAGAGCCATGTTCCCGCACACGCAGAGCTGGGCTGGATTCTGGACTGCTACACCATGTTCGGTGAGCTGTCCCGTATGACCCAGTTCAAGGACAAGAGTGCCAAGAATGCGGACAACATCAACGCGGGCCTCTTCACCTATCCTTCCCTGATGGCGGCGGATATTCTGCTGTATCAGACCGAAATGGTGCCCGTAGGCGTGGACCAGAAGCAGCATCTGGAGCTGACCAGAAACATCGCGGAACGCTTCAATCAGGTATACGGCGAAACCTTCGTGGTACCGGAAGGCTACATTCCCCAGACCACCGCGAAGATCATGTCCCTCAGCGAACCCACCAAGAAGATGTCCAAGTCCGACGAAAACGAAAACGCCGTTGTGCGTATTCTGGACCCCAAGGATGTGATCATCCGCAAGTTCAAGAGAGCCGTTACCGACTCCGGCAGTGAGATCCGCAGAGGCGAAGGCAAGGACGGTATCATGAACCTCATGTCCATCTACGGCGCCTTCACCGGCAAGACCGAAGAAGAGATCGAAAGAGAATTCGAAGGCAAGGGCTACGGCGATTTCAAGATGGCAGTAGGCGAAGCCTGTGCAGATGCTCTGGCACCGGTTCAGGCGGAATTCGCACGTCTGGCAGCGGACAAGGCATATCTGGAAACCGTAATGGAAAAGGGTGCGGAAGATGCTTCCAGACTGGCCGCCCGCACCATGTCCAAGGTAAGACGCAAGCTCGGTTTCGTGGAACTGGGCAGAAAGTAATCCCGGAAGTTACATTTAGTATATATATGCATACTTAAAAAAAGAGGAGAAATCATTATGAAAACAAAAGCGGTAAGATTATACGGTAAGATGGACCTGCGCATGGAAGAATTCGAACTTCCTCAGATCAAGGACGGCGAAATTCTGGCCTGTGTAGTTTCCGACAGTCTTTGCATGTCTTCCTATAAGGCAGCATCCCAGGGCTCCGACCACAAGAGAGTACCCGACGGTATTGACAAGAACCCCGTAATCATCGGTCACGAGTTCTGCGGTAAGATTCTCGAAGTCGGCGCAAAGTGGAAGGATCAGTATAAGCCCGGCGATAAGTTCCTCGTTCAGCCCGCTCTGAACTACAAGGGTTCCCTGAACTCTCCCGGATATTCCTATGCCTACATCGGCGGTGACGCAACCTATATCATCATCCCTGAAGAAGTAATGCTGATGAACTGCCTGCTGACCTTCGACGGCGACTCCTACTTCTACGGTTCTCTGACCGAACCCATGTCCTGCATTGTAGGTGCATTCCACGCCAACTACCACACCACTCCCGGCTCCTATGTACACAAGATGGAATGTAAGCCCCGCGGCAATATGGCCATTCTGGCAGGCGCCGGCCCCATGGGTCTGGGATGTGCTGACTATGCCATCAACGGCGGCAATCCTCCCAAGCGTCTGGTAATCACCGACATCGACGACGCCCGTCTGGCAAGAGCAGCTCAGCTGACCACCGTGGAAAAGGCTGCCGCAAACGGCGTTGAACTGATTTACGTAAACACAAACGGTATCGAAAATCCCGTGGAATACCTCCGTTCCCTGACTGACGGTGAAGGCTTTGACGATGTATTCGTATATGCTCCCGTACAGTCCGTTGTGGAAATGGGCGACAAGCTGCTGGCCCGTGATGGCTGTCTGAACTTCTTCGCCGGCCCCACCAATCCCGAATTCTCCGCTATGTTCAACTTCTACAACGTACACTACAGTTCCACCCACATCGTAGGTACCAGCGGCGGCAACACGGATGATATGAGAGAATCCATCAAGCTGATGACCGAAGGCAAGATCAATCCCGCCGGCATGATCACTCACGTAGGCGGTCTGAATGCTGTAGCGGAAACCACCCTGAACCTGCCCAAGATTCCCGGCGGCAAGAAGCTGATCTACACCCACATCGAACTGCCCCTGACCGCCATTGCCGATTTCGGTAAGGCAGCGGAAGAAAACAAGGGTACGGAACTGGGCGAGCTGTTTGCCGATCTGGACGTGATCTGCAAGGAAGCAGGCGGTCTATGGTGCCCCGCTGCCGAAGAACGCATCCTGAAGCTGGCCAAGGATCTGTAATTCCCCCGAACCAAATATCATTGACTGTACAGACTGCCGTATGGAGGAAC
>SVTO01000038.1 GCA_015063745.1 Oscillospiraceae bacterium
TTGTACAGACTAAGGGTGGGTCTGCCTACAGTACAAGGTTAGGTGCATTATAAATTTGGGCTGACCGCCATGTCTTAGGACTGCCATTCAGTCTTCGCGCGGTTAGCACGGATGAGCGCGCACCCAGACTATATCACTGTACACGGCTAAACAATACCTTACCCCAACAGTATTCCTCCACTAATGCACCCCTCCCGCGGTCAGCGCTGATTTGCATCCTCCACTACTTTGACAACACTAACAGCCAACACCGGACCAACGTAGCTCTTAATAAAGCGGGGGAGTTCTTAGAGGGGCCTCGCTTTGGCAGGTCCCTCTAAGTGCCGTCCGCACAGGACACCAATAATAAACGATAGCACGACTCATCGAGTAGTAAAAGAATAGCCGTCCGCCAAGGACAAAAAGAAAAAGCGATTTAGTCCCCAAACCAACCGTAGAGAGAAAAAATAACCCCCACCCACACCCCAACATATACTAAAAAAGCATCTCCAAAAAAGGAGTAAAAGTAATGTGGGAAATCCTATATAAAATCACCATCGCTTTCTTCGCCACATACGGATTCTACTCCGTACTCGAAGAACTGAAAAACCTCGCCCGCCAATGGTACCTGCGTACCAATGAAAAGAAAAAGAAAAAGGAAAACAGAACCATAAATCAAAAGAACATATTTTCGGATGCAATTGACAAAGAAACGGAAAAATGATACAATATAGGAAATGTAAAGAAAGGAGCAGACCGTGTGAACAGAAACGATACCTTGCATGAAAACCCCAACGAGAATAAAGAATCCGTCGCGGGGATCGTCGATTCCATTATATACCAGAGCGAAGATACTGGATATACGGTCTGCGAACTGGAAGACGCAAACGGAGACCCCGTTACCGTCGTCGGTGTGATCCCCTACCTCACCGAAGGGGATAAAATCACCGCCTACGGTACATGGGTCAACCATAACGTGTACGGCAGACAGTTCAGAGCCGATGCATACGATAAACAGCTCCCCGCCGAAGTGGGAGATATACTGCGTTACCTCTCTTCCGGTTCCGTTAAGGGCATCGGACCGAAAACCGCACAGAAAATCGTCGAAGCCTTCGGAACCGATACCTTCTCCGTCATGGAGGAACACCCCGACTGGCTGACAGAAATTCCCGGTATTACCCCGAAAAAGGCACAGAAAATCGGCGAGAACTTCAAAGCCATCGCCGGTGCCAGATTCGTTATGATGTTCTGTAAAGACTTCTTCCCCGCCGCTACCGCCATGCGTATCTATAAAAAATGGGGCGGAGGAGCTGTGGACAGAATCAAGAATAATCCCTATTCCCTCTGCGAACATTTTAACGGCATCAGCTTCCGCCGGGCGGATCAGATCGCGGCACAGATGGGTATGGATGCCGACTCGGAAGCGCGGATCCTCCAGGGCCTTTCCTATGTCCTGTCGGCGGAATCCCAGCGCAACGGACATACCTGCCTGCCGGAAAATGATCTCCTGCGCTGTACCGTGGATCTGCTGTTTGACGGCAATGAACAGTATCTGTCGAAAATCAGAGAAATGCTGGAGAAAGCCTACGGCGAAACCAGACTTGTTCCCGTGCAGAAAAACGGCGTGCGCGTGGTGTACCTGCCCCACTATTATCGGGCGGAACAGTACGTGGCCAAAAAACTCATGCAGCTCAACGACCGGTGCGTACGTTTTGAAATGCGCGATATTCCCGCTATGATCGAGAAAAGCGAACTGCGCTGCGGCTTTACCTATGCCGGTATGCAGAGACAGGCCATTTCGGACGCACTGATGGACGGCGTTCTGGTGCTCACCGGCGGTCCCGGTACCGGTAAAACCACCATCATCAAAGGACTGCTTGCCATATTCGATTCCATGGATCTGCAGGTCAGCTTAGCCGCACCTACGGGACGTGCCGCCAAACGTATGAGCGAAGCCACCTCCCATGAGGCGAAAACCATACACCGCCTGCTGGAAATGGAATATGTCTCCGACGATAATTCCTCCTTCCTCCGGGACGAATCCAACCGGCTGGAAGAGGATGTGCTGATCGTGGACGAAGCTTCCATGATCGATATTCTGCTGATGGAAGCCCTCCTGCGTGCCGTAAAACCCGGTGCCAGACTCATTCTCATCGGCGACGGCGACCAGCTTCCCTCCGTCGGTGCGGGAAATGTGCTGGGCGATATCTGCGCATCGGGAAAAATCCGTCTGGTGCGGCTGACCGAAGTGTTCCGTCAGTCGGCGGCCAGCCTGATCATTACCAATGCTCACCGCATCAATAACGGCGAGCTTCCGGAGAACGGCGGCGTGGACGGGGACTTTTTCTTCCTGCGCAGAGAATCCGAGGAAGCCATTCGCCAGACCGTGATCGACCTCGTGCAGAACCGCCTCCCCCGTACCTACGGCGCGGATATCGTGAACCGGATCCAGGTCATCACGCCCTCCCGCAAAGGTATGTCGGGCACGGAGGTGCTCAATATCGGCCTGCAGGAAGCACTGAACCCGCCGGATCCCATGAAGGAAGAACGGCCCAGCAGAGACATGATCTTCCGCGTGGGCGACAGGGTCATGCAGATCAAGAATGACTACAGCATGGAATGGGAAACGGATACCGGCAGGGAAGGCATGGGCGTGTTCAACGGCGACATCGGTATTATCACCGGAATCGATAAGGAAAACGAATGTGTGGAAGTTCTCTTCGACGAACGCCGGTGCCGGTATGATTACGGCTTACTGGACGAACTGGATCACGCATATGCCATTACGGTGCACAAAAGTCAGGGAAGCGAATACCCGGTGGTCATTATTCCCCTGTTCGACTGTGCCGCCATGCTCCTGTCCCGGAATCTGCTGTATACAGCAGTCACACGGGCGGAGAAAATGGTCATCCTCGTTGGCAAACCCTCCGTTCTGCAGAGAATGATCGAAAACAACAGCCACGCGGAACGGTGTACCATGCTCAGAGAATGGCTGGAGGCGGAGGATAAAGGATGAAACCGCTGACCGATATCCTCGCCGGCCTGTTCGGTGCGGCAAAATGCCCACTCTGCGGCGGCGTACTGCGGCATCCGGGTGACAGCCTGTGCGTAAACTGCCTGCGGACACTTGTACGGGAAAACACACGGGTGTGCGGCGAATGCGGTGAACCTGCCGTGACCTGCGGGTGTACACCGGAAGGATTTGCGATATTCACAGAGCTTGCCGGCAGACGGATGTGCAGCCATTGCTTCTATACCGGCTGGGCTGAAGAAGAACCGGACCTGACCGCAAAACTGGTCTATACAGCGAAACAGCGGAACAACCGCCGCCTGTACCGGTTTGTCATCGGCTTTCTGGCAGCGGATATCCGGGATCTCTTTGACCGTGCGGATGAGGATCTGCAGGAATGGATCTGTACATTCCCGCCCCGGTCAGCGAAAGGCTACAGAAAATACGGCTTTGACCAGGGAGAAGAAATGGCCCGCCTTCTGGCATCGGAACTGAATATCCCGTTCCGTCCCCTGTTTGTAAAACGTGCGGGGATCGAGCAGAAGACCGCTGCCGACACCGCAGAACGACGGGAAAACATGGAAAAATCCCTGTTCATCAAACCCGGCACATCCCTGACCGGCTGCAAAATCCTGTTATTCGACGATATCATCACCACCGGTTCCACTGTAATCCGCGCCGCCGGGCTGCTGTACGAAAACGGCGCCGAAAGTGTATTCCCGGTATCCTACGCCCGCACAAAACATTATATAAAACCTAAGACAAAATAAAAAATCCCCCCTTTTCCAAAGTTTTTGAAAAAAGGGGGTACAGGGGGAGAGAAACTTTTTTCCAAAAAGTTTCTCTCCCCCTGCAAAACCATACTCAATAATTTTCCATAAGGAAGTTAAAGTTGTTCAGTGCGGAGATTTCGTTGCTGATGGGTGCCTGGTCGAGTTCTTCGCAGAGAGGCCCATAAGCTGATTATTCAGGAATAACCGTTCTCACAAACACACCGGCACCTGAGTAGTTGTTGACGAAATCAGGCACATCTGCCGCAGTATGCATAATTTCCACGTCGGAGCAGTGGTTTTCCGTATCATAGTAGAAGAGCGCAGGGTCTGTGTCAAACTTGGAATAATCGGTTACACCGTCGGGCATACAGGCGTTTTCCACAACCTCATCCCGATCGCTTACCATGGTGACTCCAAGCGTAATGCGTTCGGCGCTTGCGTATATATCATTCCATGACTTTACAACACCCCAATCTTCGCGGAAGGCCTTATAGTAAGTCTGGGATGTGGTACTGAAATGATTTGCTTCGCTGAACATATAGGAGGAAGATAACGGGCAGATGCAACGAGAGCAACCTTCATAATAATTATTGTAACTGTGGACATTGGAATTTCTGCTTACCGGTATTTCGTTGCCAACTGTACGGTAGTAATTATGATGTAATGTCATATTCAGACAATGGTCATCTGCCGATGAACCGATCATAATTGCCTTATCGACCGTGTCGAACTTATTGTAAGAAATGGTAGCGTTGCGTACTGTTGACAAAAGAATACATTCGTCCGGGTTGTTGTCCCAGGAATTGTATCCTTTATTGAACGTGTTGTTATGGATCCAGTACCAGCCGTGGTCAGGATATTCACTGCTGCCGGAAAGTCCAAGTCCGTATTCGGGAACAGAATCAAAGGTAAGGTTTTTCACTTCAATGGAATCACAGTTGTTAAATTGGATGCCAAACTGATAGAACATAGCTTCTGTGCCGATACCTTCGATGGTGATGTTGCTTGCGTTTTCAACTTGAATATCATTCAATTGACAAACAATGTCAGTACTGTCTTCTACGACCGCAGTGCTGTCTTCTGAGGTCTGGGACAGGGAAATGCCGTCCGGTGTGGTCACGTATTCATAGAGCTGACCAACCTGTTCGATCATAATTGTAACCGGGAGACCGGCAAGGTTTTCACCGTATTGGTCGGAAAACATGTTTGCATAGTCGGCAGGATCTGACACAGCAGTAAGATCCTCTTTCCACTGGTTTGTAGTGATTTTATCCAGTACACGTATGATAAGAGGGTCTTCCATATACTGTTTTGCCTGCAGAATTTCCACAAGTCCGGTGTAGGTGGTACCGTTGATGTCAAAAGTCAGGGTGTTCTTATTTTCATTGGTGAGGTAAAGGATCTTTGCACCCTCTTTTACGGAACCGTCGTTGTTGTAGCCGCCGATTCCTTCTTCTCTGTTGAAGTGGGCGTAGCCGGAACGTTCTTGCTTTATTACGTCAATACAGGGGATAGTAGTGCAAGCATAGTTTTCGCCTTCACCCAGTTCAATTTTTATATCGTATTGACCTTTTGCAAGACCGGGGATATAGCAGTCCAGGGAACTGCCGTTATCAACAATGAGTTCCTGATCCAGAACGGTGTATTCCTTCGTACCCGCCGGTCTGCAGGAAATCACATAGTTTCCGTCAGCAGGTTTTCCCAGAATCATATGAATCTGTTCGTTGAGTCCCTCAGCATATATTACGTAAATCCGGTCGGAATTTACATTGTCAGAAAGGGTGCCAGATGAGCCGCAGGCTGTGATACAGAACAGTATAAGCACCAACATAATAGGTATAAACGTCTTTCTCATAAGTGTTGTCCTTTTGGCTTTAGTATTTAATATTGGAATATATACTTAAATTGAATGATATAAAATTTACATGATTTTGTCAAGTACAAACAGACTTTCAGGCACTTCTGTATGGAGGTCTGTAAGCTGATTATTCAGGAAGATCTGCCTGCGCAAGCACACCGGCACCGGCGTGGGTTCTGACGAAAGCAGGTACATCTTCCGCATCAAGCATAACCTCTACATCGGAACAATGGTTTTCTGCATCATAGTAGAATAGCTCGGGGTCTGTGTCAAACTTGGAATAGTCGGTCGAACCGTCGGGGAAGCAGATGTTTTCCACAATCTCATCCCGATCGGTTACTATGGTGGCTTTATCAATATTGGTGGTGGAGTTCACATATATATCATTCCACGACTTTACAACACCCCAGGTTTCTTCATCGCTACTATAATAAGGCTCGCCAATGTTCCAAAAATAATTCGCTTCGTTAAAAACATAAGAGGAAGATCTCGGACTGATACCATAACCGCAATTTTCATAGTAATTATTGTAATTGTGAATATTGGAATTTCTGCTCAGCGGCAGTCTCTGCGTAACTTTATAGTAGTGATTATGATGTATTGTCATATTCCAGCAATGGTCATATTCCCATCCGCCAAGCAGCATTGCCTTGTTGTTCCGGATAAACTTATTGTAGGCGATGGTAACATGGCCGATTTCTGCAAAATCGAGAGGTTCGTCTCCAGCTGCTCCATTGAACGTATTGTTATGGATCCAATACCAGCCGTGACCGGGGAATTCACCGAAGCCGTAAAATCCCAGTCCATCTGTAGGAGCAGCTTCGAAGGTAAGATTTTTCACTTCAATGGAATCGGACCACCAAAAGTGGATACCGAACCGATAAAACATAGCTTCTGTACCGATGCCTTCGATAGTGATATTGCTTGCGTTTTCAACTTGAATATCATTCGGTGCAACATAAGCGCGAGAATCTATTACGATCGTGGACAGAGTAAGACCATCCGGTGTAGCCACGACAACATTACTTTCTTCATCGACATCAGGCAGTATCGGGAGACCGGCAAGGTTTTCGCCGTATTTGTCGGAAAGCAAATTTGCATATTCGGAGGGGTCTGACACATTGAGACCGTCGACAGTTATATTGTCTTCCCAGTAGTTTGTAGTGATTTTTCCCAGTACACGTATGATGAGAGGTTCTTCCATATATTGATTTGCCCGCAGAATTTCCACAAGTCCGGTGTAGGTGGTGCCGTTGATGTCAAGAGTCAGGGTATTTTTATTTTCATTGGTGAGGTAAAGGATCTTCGCACCCTCTTTTACGGTGCCGTCGTTGTTGTAGCCGCCGATTCCTTCTTCTCTGTTGAAGTGGACATAGCCGGAACGGTCTTGCTTTTCTACATCAATATTGCAGAGAGTAGTGCAAGCATAATTTTCTCCTTCGCCCAGTTCGATTTTTACATCATATTGTCCTTTGGGAATACCGACAATACAGCCCCACAGAGAGTCGTCATTTTCAACAATGAGTTCCTGATCCAGAGCGGTGTATTCTTCCGCACCCGTCGCTTTGTAGGAAATCACAAAGTTTCCGTCAGCGGGTTTTGCCAGGTTCAGATAAATCTGTTCATTGCCTCCGCTAACGGAGAGGATTTGGATTCGGTCGGAGTTTACGTTGGCAGATACGTTGTCGGATGAGCTGCAGGCTGTGAAACAGAGCAACATAAGTATCAGAATAACGGGTAAAAACGTCTTTTTCATAAGTGTTGTCCTCTCTGTTATAGTATCAGTATTGGAATAGTATACTTAAGTTTAATTATATAGAATTCAAAAGTTTTTCTCCCTCCCCTGCAAAATTATACTCAATAATTTTCCATAAGGAAGTTAAAGTTGTTCAGTGCGGAGATTTCGTTGCTGATGGGGGCCTGGTCCAGCTCTTCGCAGAGAGGTCCGTCGTAGCCATGGTCCTTCAGCAGAGTGAAAATGCTCTTGAAGTCCACGTTCCCCTTGCCCAGTTCGCAGAAGTTGGAATATACTTCCATACCGGCGCTTGCATAACCTTCGGACTTAACATCGGCGCTCTTGATGTCCTTGAAGTGGGTGAAGTTTACTCTGTCCACATATTCCTTGATGACTTCGTAGGGATCGGCGTCGCCGGCTACCAGGTGAGCGGTGTCGGGTGCGAACTGAATGATGCTTGCATCCAGATTGCGCAGGATGTTGTCGATTTCTTCCTTGCGCATTACCCAGGTGTTGTGGTGGGGATGCAGGTTGGACATGATGTCATACTTCAGGGTCTTTTCGGCAAAACGGCCGATCAGGTCCAGTTCGTAATCCAGAGCGTTCTTGTCCATCACTTCGGGACGGCCGCCGGTTGCCTGCAGACAGATGCGCTTTACGCCCAGTTCTGCCATGAATTCCAGTTCACGGTCCAGAGAAGCGAAGATTTCCTTTTCGTTTTCCGGCTTCAGCAGATGGATGTAGAAGCTGACAGCCTTCAGATTGTTTTTGTCCAGAACTTCCTTATATGCCTTGATGTCCAGATCATAGGCGTAGATGGCAGCCTTTACGCTTTCGAAGTTTTCATATCCGATCTTGGATACAGCGGCTGCGGCTGTTTCCATCTGTTCTCTTGTATCCGTACCCCAGGGCCAGATAGCGGCGGTGATTCTGGATTTTACCATAAAATTGTTCCTCCCGATCAATAAAAAGAATAGTCAGTATTTCCATATACCAATATTATAAAGGATGCGCGAAATTTTTACAAGTACTATTGGTATTCTTTTTTTCCTAAAAATTCACTTTATCCCCTGTTTATCCGTCCGTCGGTGTTTCGTGGGGGACCGTGAGTGAATTTTTAGGTAAAGAAATGTATAAATAAGCCTTGTATTTCCCCATGAAATTTGTTATAATTTATATGGTATTTATTCTTTTTCGAAATCCAAAACCGTAATGAGCGGCTATGCATTTTCAAACCGTTTGCATGACTGCCGCAGATACCGTATTCAGACGGATATAAGACCGATCCGGATGTAAATGGATACATATGCGGTATTGACGGAAAAATTATGTGGAGGAAAGTAATGAAAACGAAAATCATCGGTATCTGTGGTCCGTCCGGATGCGGAAAAAGTACCATTGCGGCAGAATTGGCAGAACAGCTGGGTGCATCCGTTATACACACGGATCATTATTTCAAACAGGATCTTCCGCAAATATGTTCTCCTGATAACAACCAGTATTACCCCGACTGGAACAGCCCCGAATCCATCAGATGGGATGAAATTGCGGCACGTCTGCGGGCTGAAAAGGAAAGCGGAGAGTCGGAATGGGTGATCGTAGAGGGGATGCTACTGTTTTGCATTGAAGCTTTGTATGAATTATTGGATTACAAGATATTCGTCAGTGCAAAAATCGAAACCTGTCTGTATCGGAGAATTGTCCGCAATATCGAGTTGTTCAACCAGAGTGCCGAATACATCGGAGAGTATTATCTGAGATGTGCCAGACACAGAGAAGCGGTTTATTGTCTGCCGTATGCGGACAAAGCGGACTTTGTTATCGACAATGATTTTGCCTATGCGGATCAGCTGAAACAAGTGCAGCAAATCCTGCAAAGCAATCAATAATGCGTGAATTTTTATGTGATCATTTTCAAACGGAGGGAATATGAAGAAGATTAACGTCGGAATTATCGGCATGGGCTATATCGGCGAAAGCCATATCGAAGCCCTGCGCAGAATCGGTATCTGCAATCTTGCCGCCATCGCAGACACAAACTATGACCTCGCCAAAGCCAAGGCAGAACTGTACGGCATCGAAAAGGTGTACAAGTCCGTGGACGAAATCCTTGCGGATAAGGACATTGACGCCATCCACAACTGCACACCGAATTTTCTCCATCGCGAAATCAACGAAAAAATCATCCGTTCCGGTAAGCATCTGCTCAGCGAAAAGCCCCTGACCGCTACTTACAAGCAGGCCGAAGAGTTGATCGCCATCAAGAACGAATACCCGGAAGTGGAAGCCTGCGTAAACTTCAACTACCGCCTGAATCCCCTGATCCAGGAAATGAAGGAACGTGTGCGCAGAGAAGAACTGGGCGACGTACGCGTCATCACCGGTCAGTATCAGCAGGATTACCTGATGTACGATACGGACTACAGCTGGCGTCTGGAACCGGAAGTAGCGGGTGCATCCTGCGCCGTTGCGGACATCGGTTCTCACTGGATGGATATTATCCAGCACATCACCGGTCATAAGATCGTATCTGTTTTCGCGGATCTGGTGACTGTGATCCCCGTGCGCAAAAAGCCCTTGCACCAGAAGGAAACCTTCAAGGATTCCGACGGCGGCGAATACATCGAAACCGCTGTCAAGAACGAAGAATACGCCGCAGTTATGTTCAAGACCGACAAGGGCGCGACCGGTGTGTTCCATGTATCCGAAGTGGCTCCCGGACACGGCTGTTATTTCGGCTTTGAAATCAACGGTTCCAAGGAATCTTACGGTTGGAATCAGGAGCAGAACGACAGAATGTGGGTCGGCAGAAGAGGCGGTAATAACAGCCTGATTATCCGTGACCCCAATACCATTTCCGCAGGCGTAAAACCCTATACCTCTCTGGCTATGGGTCACCCCGAAGGATGGAACGATGCATTTAAGAACAATATTTACGCTTTCTATAAATATATTGCTGAAGGCAAGAAGGGCGAACGTATCTTCTCTACCCTGGAAGATGCCGCTTACATCGTAAAGCTCACCGAAGCGATCGTGGAAAGCAGCAATACCAAGCAGTGGGTAAATCTTTGAGAAAACTTTAATTCACATATAAAGGAGAATAAACAAAATGTTCAAGTATTCTGTAGGTCCCTGGAATGTACACGAAGGCGCGGATGCATACGGCCCGGCCACAAGAGAAACCATTTCTTTCGAAGATAAGATCAAGCAGTTCAAGGAAATCGGCTTTGATGCCATCCAGTTCCACGACGACGATGCCGTTCCGAACATGAACAACATGACCGAAGCGGAAATCATCGAAGAAGCCAAGAAGGTCAAGGCTCTGCTGGACAAGTACGACCTGAAGGCAGAATTCGTAGCACCCCGTCTGTGGATGGATCCCCGTACCATCGACGGCGGCTTCACCTCCAACAGCGACAGCGACAGAGAATTCGCTATCTGGAGAGCACTGCGCTCCATCGATATCGCAAACGCTCTGGGCTGCGACAAGATCGTTCTGTGGCTGGCAAGAGAAGGTACCATCTGCCCCGAAAGCAAGAGCCCCGTTGAAATCGTAAAGAAGCTGGTTGACGCCATCAACACCATGCTGGCATACGACAAGAACATCAAGATCATGATCGAAACCAAGCCCAACGAACCCATCGACAGAAGTGTATGCCCCACTCTGGGTCATGCAATGGCAATTTCCGCCGCTTCCATCGATCCCAGCCGTGTAGGCGGTCTGCTGGAAACCGCACACGCAGTACTGGCCGGCCTGGATCCCGCTGCCGAAATGGGCTTCGCACTGGCTATGAACAAGCTGTGGAGCGTACACCTGAACGACCAGAACGGCATGAAGTTCGACCAGGACAAGAACTTCGGTGCTGAAAACCTGCGCAGCGCCTTCAACCAGATCAAGGTTCTGAAGGAAAACAACTTCTGCGAAAACGGCGAATACATCGGTCTGGACGTTAAGTGCATGAGAACTCAGAGCACTGCCGAAAGCTTCGAACACCTGAAGACCAGTCTGAAGGTTGCCAAGGCTATGGAAGAAAAGGTAGAACGCTACGACTACGCTTATGCAGAAAAGTGCATTGCTGAAAGAAACTACGAAAAGCTCGAAATGTATGTTCTCGAGCTGATCATGGGCCTGAAGTAAGATACTGCCTAATCAAAACAGAATAATATATGTACCGTCCGATACAGGTTTTCTGTGCCGGACGGTATTTTTGTGGAGAATCTGCGGTTTGTTTACGGATAAAAAATAGCAGGATTGTCCAGTTATAGCAAAATCGCAGGTTGACAAAAAATCAATATATTGGTATACTCATAACAGATATATTTATATCCATGGATGGATTTGCTGTGTTCAGCCAAACATGGTTTGCGAAAACAGGAGGGTAACTTGTGAAAAAACGGACAAAAATTATACTGCTGTCACTGTTGACCGGTACATTGCTGCTTTCCGGCTGTAATAAATCCGTTACCGGCGAAACGGATACGGCAGAAACACCCGAAACTACTCTGACCGAAACCGAATCCGCGGAAACCGAAGCTTCCGAACCGGTGTTGGTACCCTCGGAGCATACGATTACCGTAGCGGATGCGACAAGTGTTCTGGCTGTAAACAATCTGCGTACCAATGAATCGGAACTCTATCCTACCTTTGCTTACCATGGCGGACAACCTATGCGTGTTGTGCATACGGAAAGAGGGAATTACTATATTTTCCTGAAGGAACAGGGGGAAGAAACCGGTGTTTCCCGTTTCTATATTGCTAAAACCGATGCAGATAATAATATGTCCATTCTGTACTACGGTGAACATGTGGATACCCATTCCACCACTTTGCTGAACATAGGACAGGATATCAACGGGAATGTCGTAGCAACTGTTGGTACAAGTGAATGTATCGGTGTATATATTTTTGACGCGGCAACGGATGAAAGAACAGAATATCTCTCCGTTCCCGAATTCACGTCCGGCGATATTAAGTCATACCGTTGGCAGCCCGGTTACAGCCAGGCAATGTTCGATTTCGAAAATCGCGCGATATATATGTTTTATACCGGCAGTATCAGTGGGACGGATCTGCTGATCGAGTGGTTCCGTTTTGATCTGGAAACGAATACATGGGATACGGTCAGCAGATATGTGAATTTCTCCGATCTGGGCCGTCACCATTATAACTATCCTGTTCCGGACGGGAATGGCGGGGCATACCTGATTATGCAGAGAAGTGACCATTATACTGACCCGAGTCCCAGCCGTATTACTTCTGAAGAAACCAACGGATACTTTAGAGATTCCATTCGTATGTTCTATGTTCCCGATCTGTCCTCCGTGGAGAATGTGACATTTGTCGAAGTGTCCCCTGCTTATCTGGACAGAGCGGACGAAGGAATAATTTCCGAAGCGGTTTCCAACGAATACGGGGATGTATTTGTGGATGCGGAGGGTTATATCCATATTACGTATCGGTATTGTTTAATTGATACAGACCGGTCCACCTCTGCTCTGGATCCCGAGATGCAGTACCGGCATGCGATTTACAAAGGAATGGAATGTGTATACAACGAAAAAATCGAATTCCAGCATGATTTGAAAACAGGAGATTATGAATACGGTGCGGTTCACTATATGGCGCAAGTACGCCAGGCAAACGACGGAACGCTGTATCTGATTGCTGTGGTACAAACAGCAGGCGGATGGGATTCTGCTATGAAATACGCTACACCCGTAGAGATCGAGATCTACAAGGCGAACGATGCGCTTGGTACCAGCTGGACTCATGAAACCACAGTGGTTTTGGAAAACCTTTCTACTGTGCGTATAACAATGAGTACGCCCCGTAACGGTTCAGAAGCAGATGATATTCTGGGATGTATGATTTTTACTGCAGTGGAAGAGACCCACGGATTTACCGTGTATAATTTCAATTTGTCATTGCAGGATTACACTATCACCGAACCGACGGATATGCTTGCCGGCTTTGATCTGATCATTGATGAGAGACTGGGTATGCGTGCACCGGGTAAGACGCACGCGGTTTCGGTTATCCATACACAGGATGCAGCATACGCTGCTTTGGTGTATGACTATAACGTATATAACCAAGAGGAATTTTTCTATCTGGTAAAAATTGCGAAGGACGGTACGGCATCGGTACTGTATTCCGGCAATTATTTTTCCGTCCAGGACAAATATATAACAATGATGCAGATGCCGGGAGGCGAGATCTATGTGAATCCTCCTGTAGGTAACATTCTTTATGTATTGGATCCTGCTGCGGATACTGTCACCGAATATGTTATTTCCGCAACAGAAGATAACGTGATCCAAAAGGATATATATATCCATGGCGAAACCGGAGAAATCCACGTACTGAATACTATAGATTCCACTCCTTCCATGTTCAAAAGCTATCTGCTGAAAACAGATACGATGCAAACAAACAAACGTCCGAAACTGTGTGTTGTTGATGGAAAAATAAATGGTTATTTGGAAAATCAGTATGTTCTGAATGATGGAAATACCGGTATTTATCTGGTGGCAACAGAAGGTTATGAACTGTTTCGCTGGAATTCCGGGAGTGTTGCCTGGAACAATCTCTCGGAGTCCGGTGTAACCTTTAACGGATACCGTGACGATATCAATAACGCACTTCTGTTATTCTATACGGATGACTATTCTTCCGGCAAATTTACAAAGGTGGAAATTGAAGCACCCTACACCGAAAAAGCGGCAGAAGGTATCACATCGGTGATCGATATTGACGGCACAGGGGATGTTTATCTGGATGCAGAAGGAAAACTCCATGTATTCTACACCTGCTGGCTGGAGGACTACGACGACAAAGACAGACCCGGTAACCCGGAACTGTTCGGGAATACCTTCAAGCGTTATCATGCAGTCTACAGCGGCAGTACCCTTGTTTCCAAGGAAGAACTGGCGATTGAAGAACTTTCCGAAAATGCCGCTGTAAGAATGGCGGAAACCAATGACGGTACGGATTATCTGATCGTATGCAACATCGGTGAAGAAGGTGCAAAGATAGACGTATACTTCGAAACCGAAAAGGGCTGGGCGCTGACACAGACAAAGACTCTCGGTGAATTTACCGCAGAATCTTTCAGCATCAGTTCTCCCCGCGGCGGTTCCGTACAGGATAACGTGATTGACTGCATCGTTTATGCAAACGATAACGACGTATACTATACCAGCGTAGTTTTTGAATAAGACGGATACTATCGGTCGTTTCGACGAACCGGGGATGCCCGGCTGCAGTATTGTTAATAGACAAAAAATATCAAAAATTCCTATTCTTATAAATCGAAATATGTTATAATAAATGCAGTACAAAAATTGTATGAAATTGCGGAAAGGATATTATATTCATGAAAAACACAAAGAGCGTACTACTCTCACTGTTCCTTGGTGTTTTACTGTTAGTAGGATGCGGTGAAACCACAGCGGATGAAACCGACACAACGGAAACAAATGCTATTGTGGAAACAGTCGAAACCGAACCGGAAACCGAAGCAGAAACCGAACCGATTCTGACACCTGCCAACCATGAAATTTCCATAGAGGAAGTGCGGAGTCTTCTGAAGGATAATGGATTACAGACCAACTCTCTGGAAGATATTGCACAATACGCCTATCATGCAGGCTCCACTATGCATATATGTCGTACCGAAAGAGGGGTTTACACCATTTTCCTGCAGGAATTCGGTGAAGAATCCGGCAGAGCCAGATATTATATTGCGAAAATTGATAATGAAAAGAACGTATCCCTTTTGTATTACGGAGAATATGGCAGTCCATACTCTACTCCGGAAATCAACATTGCACAGGATACAAACGGGGATATCGTGGCAGTTGCCGCAGCTCTGGATATCCGTACCACGGTGATTATTGACGCGGAAACGGATGAAGTATCTGCATATTCCAATACCTCCAAGCTGTCTTCCGTAGATTGCCCGGAAGATGTTCTGGAACCTGGCTCTATTGAACCGGGCTATTCCCAGACCCTGTTTGATTTTGAGAATCGTAAGATTTATTCTTTCTTCAACAGCGCCATCGACGGATACAATGACGGTGTTTTTGACTGGTGTACTTTTGATATGGAAACAAACACATGGGCAGACGGCAGTTTGTATGTGATTATGCCCAATGTCAGAAAACAGCAGTATCTGCATATTTTCAATGATGGAAACGGCGGTGCATATATTGCCAGCCAGGGATGGCAGGAGGGATATAAATCCACAGATATGGAGGCTTACCCTGCAGATCTGGGTTCCATCAATTATTTCCATATTCCGGACCTGACATCAACGGAAACGATAACACGTGTACCCGTATACGATAATTTCAACGAATCCGGAGAAATTCAGTATGTGTCTTCTATGGGACATTTCGGGGATGCCTATATCGATGATGCCGGTTATCTCCACATTACATATCTGGTTCAGGAAACCTCTGCCGTTGAAGGCGTAACCGTGGAAGCCAATAACCGTTTTTATCACACAGTATTCAACGGTATGGAAAAAGTCTTTACAGAAGACATTTCTTTTATGAAAGAGAAGGATACCTCTACCCACTGGTACAAACCCATGCTGACCCAGAGTACGGACGGCACCCTGTATCTCATCGTCTGCAAACAGAAAGCACAACCCATGGAACTGGATATTTATAAAGCCGATGATGCACTGGGTACCACCTGGACTCTTGTGGATTCCAAAACCTTAGCGCTTTTCGCTAACGAAGATTTTGACTTTACCACGAAGTTTGACGGTTCTGTTCAGGATGATATTCTTTCCTGTTTTGTATACGCCAGAAGAGATGAGGCCAACAAAATTTATAACGGCAGTTATAAAGGATACAGTGTATATACATTCGACTTGTCGTTAAAGGACTACAGTATTACGGAAATTGTGGATATTCTGGCCGATTATGATCTGGTAGTGGACGACAGACTGGGTGAGCGTGCACACAATACTTCTCACCAGACCAAGCTGATTCATACAGCGGATGCAGCCTATGCCGCATTTGTATATGATTATCACTACGCTTCTTCTACCGAATATTTCCATGTTGTCAAGATCGATAAGGATAATCATGTAACTATTCTGTATTCCGGAAGTTATTGGACAATGCAGAATAAGTATATGACCATGCGGCAGATGCCCGGCGGTGAGATTTATATTTGTCCCCCGGTAAGCAACAAGATCTATATTCTCGATCCGGCAACGGATATCGTAACGGAACAGCAGATCGCGGAGAGTGCCTTTGATATTCTGCAAACCGATATTCTCATTGAACCGGAAGATGGTACACCCCATTTCCTGTTTTCCACCGGACCGAACGGTTTTATGTTCAAGACATCCTCTTTGAAACCCGGAACTATGGAATTGCGTGCACGTACGAAGCCGGTAGCTCCGGATATAAAAGTGAATGGTTCCTATGAACATCTGTATTCACTGGCGGATGGTAAAGCAGGGGCGTATATTGTAGGAGCGCGCTCATTTGAGTATCTGTATTGGCCCGGATCCAGAGTACTGTTCGCCAATACGCATCCCCAGTCCGTACTGCAGTACATGGGTAGAACGGATTCGTATAACGATTCTTTGATGCTTTTCTATATGCCCGATGTTTCGAGTACCAAGATGCAATGTGTGGAAATAGAAGCTGCAGATACCGAAAAAGCGGCAGAAGGTATTACTACCGTAGTCAATATGGAATCTGCCGGAGATGCATATGTTGATTCCGAAGGTCTGCTCCATGTTTTCTACACTGTACACCATTTCGATTTCGACGATGCAGACAGACCCGGCAATCCGGAACTGATCGAAAGTACCTTCAAGCGTTACCATGCTGTATATAACGGTACAGAACTGGTATCCAAGGAAGAACTTAAGATAGAAGGTTTGGCAAAAACCGCAGCAGTCAGAATGGCAGAAACAACGGATGGAACGGATTATCTGCTCATTTGCAATCTGCTCGACGGGAATGCCAAAATCGACGTATACTTTGAAACCGAATCCGGCTGGGCTTTGACCCAGACCAAGGATCTCGGTGAATTTACCGCAGAAGCCTTCAGTATCAGCTCTCCCCGCGGTGGTTCCGTGCAGGATAATACCGTTGACTGTCTCGTTTATGCGACGGATAACGATGTGTATTTCACCAGTGTGACTTTTGAATAAACAATTCTATAGAAACGATAATAAGTGGAGATTCAAAAATGAGTCTCCACTTATTGTACTTTTCAACAAAAACACAATGGTAAAACTGTAAGTTTTACCGATGGAAAGCTATGTTATCCTATGGTATAATTAAAAACAGAAATATATCTCAATACAAGGGAGAATGATTATGATAAACCAAACAAAAAAAATGTTATCCGCTTTGCTTGTTGGTATTTTACTGCTTTCCGGCTGTAACAATACGATCACCGATGAGACAGACACAACAGAAACCATTCTGGAAACAGAAGTTTCCACAGAAGTTCCGGAACTGACGCCGGCAAAGCATGAGATTTCCGTTGAGGAAGTAGAAAGTCTTCTGATCGCAAATGGACTGCAGACGAATATCCATTCCAAATCGCCCTATCCGGCTGTGCATTCCGGTCAGCAAATGCGTGTTGTTCATACGGAAAGAGGTACATATACCGCTTTTTGTCGTGATTTCGGTCACGAAACCGGAATTGGACAATTCATAGTTGCCAAAATCGACAATGACAATAATGTTACCTTACTCTATTTCGGCGAACACAGAGCAGAAGGTTCTGTTCCGGTCAATATTGCTCAGAATACGAACGGAGATATTATCGTAATGGCTGCAGCAGCGCATATTCCCGGTCAAAAATATGAAACTACCACACCGGACCTGGCAATATATATCTTCGATGCCGAAACCGATGCGATGACTTCGTATACTGCCAATATGGTCGTAGGAGATTCCGCCGGTGAAGGGGAATGCCTTGTATCCGGTGAGAGCTGGCTTGGGTATTCCGAAGCCTATTTCGATTTTGAAAATCAAAAAATCTATGCCTTTTTCGATGGCGGTGACTTTACAAGTGATTTTCTCTTGGAATGGTTTACCTTTGATCTGGTAACTAAGCAATGGGCGACAACCAGTACATACAAATGGTTTGAAGGAATTGGCCGTCACGGTTATTTCTTCATTTTCCCTGATGAAAACGGCGGCGTCTATATAGTTGCAAATCAAAATGCACCCATTCAAGTAACTGACGGTCTGTTGAACTATCTCGGCAGTCCCGGTTCCCACGAAAAATATAGCAATTACGAATATGTATTTGGTACTATCACTCTCTTCCATATTCCCGATCTTACTTCCTCTGAAAACATTACGTATACGCCCGTTCAAGAACCCTATTCCGAAAGAGGACAAGAAGGAATATGGTCTGATATGCAATGTATCACCTACGGCGGCGCTTTCATGGATGCTGATGGGTATCTGCACATTACCTATCGGTATTTCCTCACAGATTTTCTCAGTGATAAACCGGGACTTTATGTCTTAGATAATCCCAAATATGATCCGGATCTGCAATACCGTCATGCCATTTTCGACGGTATGGAATGTATCTATAATGAAAAAATGGACATTGAAGATACAGATTGGCAATATTTGAAGCCGCAGATCACCCAAAGTACGGACGGAACTCTATACATGATCGTAAACAAAGATCAGTCCAGGCCCATCCAAGTAAAAGTATATAAAGCGGAAGATGCTCTCGGAAAAACCTGGACTTTAGAATCCGTAAATACCCTGGATGAAGAAAAATATTTGCGTAATTTTTCCATAAGCCAAGCTCGTAATGGTTCGACACAGGATAACACCGTTTCCTGTTTCACCTATGGTATGTATGGCGGTTATGATGTTTTGGAAGATAAACGAATAAATCATAAAACAGGATTCACTTTCAATATTTCCTTGGATGATTACAGCACGACAGAACTTGTGGATATATTAGAGGGATACGATATCTACTATGATGAAAGAGTCGACAACCGTGCCCATAACACTGCCCATCAGACTAAAGTTGTGCATACGGAAAACGGTACTTATGCGGCATTTGTGTATGATTATATTTACGATGACGATGCGGAATACTTCCACATTGTCAAGATTGACAACGAAAAAAATGTCACGGTTCTGTATTCCGGCAGTTACACTTCCAAACAGGATAAGTACATGACGATGCAGATGCTGCCGGACGGAAAAATTTACGTTTGCCCGCCCACCGGTTATACGGTATACACCATTGATCCCGCTACCGATGCAGTAACTCTCGTGGAAACAGCGGAATACACCGAACGTTTTGATATTATCGAGCAGGCTGATCTGCTCCCCCATGCCGAATCCGGCAAAACCTATTTGCTCTGCGATGTGGACAATTTCTTCCGTATCGGTGCCTATACTCTGGATACAGAAGCTATGACCTTATCCAGATCTGCTAAAAATACTTCCTTTGACACCAAGCTTCTTGGAGATTATTCTAAGTTCTATACGATTTCGGATGGCGGAAGCGGTGCTTATATTGTCGCTACCCGAAAATTATTCAAGCAGGCGTTTGTGACCGATCAGAAAGAAATCGGCGAAAAGTTCAAAATCAATGGGCATACCAACCATATTGAAGACTCCGTTGTACTTTTCTATATGCCGAACATTGCAGACGGTAAAACAACCTGTGTGGAAGTACAGGCTCCTTACGAAGCCGAAGGCAATGAAGGCATCTGGTCTGTGGTAAATGTAGCGGATAATGGGGATGTGTACTTGGATTCCGAAGGAAAACTCCATGTATTCTACAGTTATTATCATTACGACTTCGACGATGCCGACGGCCCGAAGAATCCGGAATTGATTGCAAGTACACTCAAGCATTATCATGCGGTTTACGAAGGTTCCACTCTGATTTCCAACGAGGAACTGGGTATTGAGGGACTTACTAAGGATACTTCCATCCGCATGGCAGAAACCACTGACGGTACACCGTATCTGCTGGTTTGTAACCTGAATGAACTGAACGCCGCCAAGATTGACGTATACAGCGAAACGGAAGATGGCTGGGTACTTTCTCAGACCAAGGATCTCGGTGAATTTACCGCAGAGTCCTTCAGCATCAGCGGCCCCCGCGGCGGTTCTGTACAGGATAATACCGTTGACTGTCTGATTTATGCGTGGAACAACGATGTATATTACACCAGCGTAACATTTGAATAAGCTGAACAAACAAAAAAGAGGCTATCGGCAAAATGTCGATAACCTCTTTTGTATTGGTGTCAGCCAATAAACCACCAGCTATGCTGGTGGAGCCAAAGAGCTTTAGCTTCAAGTAAAAACTCCCAGCTTGGAGATGAGAAAAGTTTGGCGACCATACTCAAATACAGGTGGGAGTTTACTGAGAAAAAATCTCACGAAAATTATGCACGAAACGAACAGTAAAAGCAATAGCCTGTTCACAGGCAGTGGAGCAAGTGGTGCAAGTGCCAGTGGCTCAGTGCGCTTGCAAGCGCTGGTCGGTAATAGCCCCTTATAGGGGCAGTACAAACCACCGGCTAAGCCGGTGGTTATGATTCAGGGGAAATCAGATAACAGATGTACCTTCCCATTCCTCGTCAGGTTCACATTCGAGAATCTTTGCGATGGTGGGAGCGAGGTCCTTGATATTCAGACCGTGCAGTTCTTCGCCGGGCTTGAAATCGGGTCCCTTGAAGAACATGGGAATGGTCATATCTTCAGGCAGATCAGTACCGTGGTGACGTCCATGTCCGCCGTGGTCAGCAGTAATGATCACTGTGTAATCTTCCGGCAGGCAGGCGATGGCACGTTCCGCTTCTTTGAAGGACTGTTCTATAGCTTTCATATACTCATCAGACATCCAGCCATAGCCATGACCGGCACCATCGGGATAACCGAAGTACAGGAAGGCAAAATCGGGTTCATTCTTGGGGACATAATCCACAAATTTGTCAACAAGATTGGTATTTGCCACATCATAACCTTCCATACGACCGGAATGGAAGGAAGTATGAGCAAGTGAACCGGGACGAGAAATATCTCTCAGCTGTTCCCAGGAATAAAAGAATGCATTGGTCTTGTTGTTCGCTTTGATTATTTCACACAGACCGTTGACAGGACGTACCTGGGGCATATAGGTATTGGTGGTAGTACCGTGTCGATCCGGGTCTACACTGTGGAACAGGGACATATGGCAGGGCAGTGTAACGGACGGAAATACGGTTTGAACATTCATACTCCAGCTTCCGGTCTTTTTCAACGCCTGAACCATGGGAACATTTTCGATAGCATCCGGCCGCATACCGTCAAGCAAAATAAGCAAAACTTTAGACATGATAGATACCTCGTGTAAGTATGTATTCTTGATAAAATATTATACAATAATCTCCGGTGAATGTCAAGACAAATACCGATATTGCCGGAAAACCACCGTTGTATTTGCCTATTGAATTTTTCTGTATGATATGATATAATTTAGAAAAAAGTTTTCCAATATATATGCAATTTCTATGGAGTGATGGAGGATTATATCAATGAAAGAAAAAGTTATACAGTTCGGCGAAGGCGGATTTTTGCGGGGTTTTGCAGATTGGATGCTGCAGATCGTAAATGAAAAAACGGATTTTGACGGCAGTGTAGTGGTCGTACAGCCCATTAAGGAGGGCCTGTGCGACGTGCTTACCGCCCAGAACTGCGAATATACCCACATCATCCGCGGCGTGGAAGGCGTGGATATCAGGAAAATCAATGTAATCTCCCGCTGCGTCAAGCCTTATGACGATTTTGAAGCTTATCTGGCGTTGGCGGAAAACCCGGATTTCCGGTTCGTGATCTCCAACACCACTGAAGCCGGCATCTGCTTTGAAGTAAACGATAAGATCGGCGAACGTCCCTGCAAATCCTTCCCGGCCAAGCTGACTCAGCTGCTGGTGAAGCGCTTCGAGCTGGGACTGGGCGGATTTGTGTTCCTGCCCTGTGAGCTGATCGACCGCAACGGTGACAATCTGAAAAAATGTGTTCTGCAGTACGCTGATCTGTGGAACCTGGGCGACGGATTCAGAAACTGGATTGAAAAGGACAATATCTTCTGCAATACCCTCGTGGACCGTATCAATACCGGCTATCCGAAGGACGAAAAGATCAATCTGGACTGGGATGACAAGATGGTGAATACCTCCGAATACTTCCACCTGTGGGTAATCGAAGGCTACAACGGACTGTGCAGCGAAATTCCCTTCGACAAGTGCGGCCTGAACGTGATTCTGACCGACAATCTGGAAATGTACCGCACCAGAAAGGTCCGCATCCTCAACGGCGCCCATACCTCTCTGGTCCCCTACGCCCTGCTGTCCGGCTTTGACACCGTCAAGTCCTGCATCGACGACGAAAAGATGCATGAACACATCCGCAAATGCGTGTATGACGAAATCATTCCCACCCTGGATCTGCCGAAGGAAGAACTGCTGGAATATGCCGACGGCGTGCTGACCCGTTTTGCCAATCCCTATATCAAGCATTATCTGATCTCCATCGCCCTGAACTCCGTAAGCAAGTTCAAGGTGCGCGTTCTGCCCTCCATTCTGGAATACATCCGCAGATACGACAAAATGCCGGAGACCCTTCTTTTCTCCTTTGCCAAGCTGATCGACTTTTACAGAACCGATATGGTCAACGACGATCCCGATGTGGCGGCATTCATGAAGACGGCATCCGTGGAGGAGATTCTGGCGAACGCATCTCTGTGGGGACAGGATCTCGGTTTCCTTGGGGAAGAGGTAAAAAAATATGTTCATAAATAAGGCGGATAATGTAGAAATCAAGGTGGAGACAGGGCATAAATACGCCGCCCGGGATATCAAAGCCGGGGAAAACATCATCAAATACGGCCAGCCCATCGGTCATGCCACCTGCGACATCGCAAAAGGCGAACACGTACATACCCACAATCTGAAAACCAACCTGTCCGGTAAGATCGAGTATACCTACACCCCCTACACCGGCGCGGATGAAAAGATCGACACGGACCTGACCTTCATGGGCTATATCCGCGAAAACGGCGACGTGGGTATCCGCAACGATATCTGGATCGTCAATACCGTAGGATGCGTGAATAAGGTAGCCGAAGCCATCGCCAAGCGTACCGGTGCGAAGTATTTTTCCCATCCCTTCGGCTGTTCCCAGCTCGGCGACGACCAGCTGATCACCCAGAAGATCCTGAAAGGCATGGTGGAGCATCCCAATGCCGGCGGTGTTCTGGTGCTGGGTCTGGGCTGTGAAAACAACAATATCAAGGTGTTCAAGGAAATCCTCGGCACATGGAACGAAAACCGCGTGAAATTCCTGAATACGCAGGACTGCGAGGACGACGTGGCCGAAGGTGTGAAGCTGGTGGAGGAACTGAAAGCCTACGCCGATACCTTCAAGCGTACCCCCGTCCCGGTATCCCGGCTGAAGATCGGACTGAAATGCGGCGGCAGCGACGGTCTGTCCGGCATTACCGCCAATCCGCTGGTAGGCAGACTTTGCGACAGACTGACCTCTTACGGCGGCAGCTGTGTTCTGACGGAAGTACCGGAAATGTTCGGCGCAGAACACCTGCTGATGCAGCGCAGCGAAAACGAAGAGGTATTCGAAAAAGCGGTTAAGCTCATCAACAATTTCAAGGATTACTATACCCGTCACAATCAGGTGATCTACGAAAATCCCTCCCCCGGAAACAAGGAAGGCGGGATCACCACCCTGGAAGAAAAGTCCCTCGGCTGTGTGCAGAAGGGCGGTCTTTCCAAGGTTGTGGATGTACTGGATTACGGCGATAAGCTGACGAAAAACGGCCTGTCCCTCCTGAACGGCCCTGGCAATGATATTGTGGCGTGCACCAATCTGATGGCGGCGGGCGTACACATTATCCTGTTCACCACCGGCAGAGGCACGCCCCTCGGTACGGCAGTGCCCACGGTGAAGATCGCCACAAACCACAATCTGGCGGTACGTAAGGCCAACTGGATCGACTTTGACGCCAGCCCCCTTCTGGAAAGAGATCTGACGGACGAGCTGCTGGAATATGTTATTGCAGTGGCAAACGGTGAGCAGACGAAGAACGAACAGTATGGCTACGAAGAAATCTCTATCTTTAAGGATGGCGTGACTCTGTAATTTATGCAGTACGAAAAACGACGGTTTCCCGGTGAAAAGGGCGCCGTCGTTTTTGGTATTATATTTATCTATGATAAAATTCAACGATCTGTTGGGGAAAATACGAAAATACAACAGCCAGTCGATGTACTCGTCAGGTGATTTATGATATAATACAACCATCGGAAGCGCTTCGATAATTCCAATACATGATTCAGTTGATCAAAAATACAATCTGCTGCAAAGGTCATATTGACAATCGGATGCTTCGGGGGTATAATGAACTGTAAGATAAATACCGCATTTTATAATAATCGAGGAAAAACCATGAAGAAAACCTATGTCACTTCCATGCCCGACCATATCGGTGCTTTTCTGAAAGCCAGCCGTGCATTTGCCTCTCTGGGAATCAACATCACCCGCGTGAACTACAACAAGGCCGTGGATTCCCATACCCTGTTCATTGACGCGGAAGGAACGGAAGAACAGCTGCGCAGGGCGGATGCGGAACTGGAAAAGATCGGTTATCTGCAGAACAGTACCAGCCGGTCCAGTATCGTGCTGCTGGAATTCTGTCTGCGGGATGTACCGGGCAGCGTAACGGACGTGCTGACGCTGATCAGCGCTTTCAATTTCAACATATCCTACATCAGTTCTCAGGAAAACGGAAGTGATTATCAGTATTTCAAAATGGGTCTGTACGTGGATGAACCGGATGCCGTATCCCGTTTTCTGACGGAAGCGGAAAAGCTGTGCAGAGTACGGGTCATCGATTACAACAGCTCCGAGCGGGTGTATGACAACAGTATATTCTATAATACATATGTTATGGGTCTTTCCCGGATGATGGGGCTGACGGAATCGGTAAAGCAGGAGCTTCTGGTACAGGTGAATCTTGCCATGCAGACGCTGGACGAACAGGGCCTTTCGCCGTACAGAACCTTCGACAGCATCAGTAAATTCGCAGAATTGCTGGCAAAATCCGGCGGCCGAAGCTTTCTACCGCGCATCAGTACCCACAAAATCACGGACAATACGGAAATTACGCTGATCGAACCTCCCTGCGGCAGCAATACGGCGATCATCCGCAGCGGAGAAGAGTACCTGTTTGTGGACAGCGGATACGCCTGTTACCGGGAGGAAATGCTGGAGATATTCCGGAAATGCATACCGGATTTCGACGGCATCCGCAAGAAAGTGCTGATCACCCATGCGGATGTGGACCACTGCGGACTGCTGCCTGTGTTTGACGAAATCATCGCCAGCGCCAAATCCGCTTTGTGCCTGACCAATGAATATACGGGGGAGAACGGCTACAGGGAACAGAATCCCCTGCATAAGCCCTATATTCGCATCTGCAAAATCCTGACCGACTATGCGCCCGTCAACCCCGAAACCGTTACCGTACCCTGGGAGGACAGGGCAAACCCGGGCGAACCTCTGATGCAGATCGGCATTTTCGATTTCGGTGAACTGCATTTTGAAGTATACGAAGGCAAGGGCGGACACCTGCCGGGTGAGATCGTGCTGATTGACTATACCCACCACATCGCTTTTACCGGGGATATTTACATCAATACCCGGGGCCTGACATCCGAACAGGCGGAATACAACCAGTACGCACCGATCCTGATGACATCGGTGGATACGGATCCGAAATTGTGTGCGGATGAGCGGAAAGCGATTCTTCAGCGGCTCGGTGTGGGCGGCTGGCAGATTTTCGGTGCGCACGGCTATAAGAAGGAATATACGGTAAGCACCTGACAATTTCCGGAAAAACAGGGAGGAAAACATGACCAATCGGATTATTGCGGATATATCGGACTACATATTTGTGTCGGACAAACCGGCGGTGTCGGATGCGATCTTTCTCCCCGGCGGCGCCCATCCCCAGCAGCCCGAATATGCAGCGGAGCTGTACCATCAGGGGTACGCAAAACGGATTCTGCCCTCCGGCGGCGTCAGCGTGAAAATGGACAAATGGCCGGGTGTGCAGTATAAGGCAGACATATATACCGGCGAATACGATACGGACTGCGGCTTTTTCGAGGATGTGCTGCGCAAAAACGGCGTGCCGGCGGATGCGATCATCGGCGAATACCGATCGGGACATACCAGGGACAATGCCTATCTGACCAGAGAAACGGCGGATAAGGCGGGACTGGTGATACATACTGCCATGATCATTTGCAAAGCCTTCCACGCCAGACGGTGCCTGATGCTGTATCAGATGGCGTTTCCCGAAACCGAATTCAGAGTATGTCCGGTGCATTGCTTCGATATCACAAAGGAAAACTGGCATACCACGGAAGAAGGCGTTGACCGGGTGTTAGGGGAGCTGGAACGGTGCGGCGGTCAGTTCCCGGGGGATATCAAGAGGTATCTGGACGGTGAGAGAAGCAGACAGCCGGCCGGTGTTTTGTAAAGAACGGAGCAGGTTTTGTCGCAAGTCCAAAAGTTTTGATCCAACTTTTTCAAAAGTTGGCAGGGATCGAAGGGACAGAGTCCCTCGTCGAGCTCCGCAGAGCTCGAAATACTCAGGACAAAAGAAAAAGTTTCTTTTTTGCTTCTTTTTCCCCGCTGAAGGAAAAAGAAGCACTATATCACAGCTCAAAAAAAGGGCGTGTCGCAAATTACATTTTCCAACGTAAATGCGACACGCCCTTTTGTAATTGGTATCAGCCAATAAACCACCAGCTATGCTGGTGGAGCCGAAAAGCTTTAGCTTCAAGTTGAAAAAGAAAACCTCCTGTAGTAAAATGGAAGTGGTTTGGCGACCGCACCCCAAATACAGGAGG
>SVTO01000039.1 GCA_015063745.1 Oscillospiraceae bacterium
TTTACATCGAAGCTTGGTGAATCACAATTCGTCTTTTGCATCACAAAGTACAAACCAAACAGAAAGTATTCTCCTTAGAGAAAAAAGAAAAATTGTGTTTTTAAGATGTAACAGCTGAAGCAAAAGACAGATTTCAGAAAGAGAGGTTAAAAAGATGTTAGATACTAAGAATCAGAAGTGAGCCTTGACTGCTGTCTGTAAAGAAAGATCGTAGTCAAGGCTCACTGTATTTTTGTTCGCTTTTTTTGCCCATATGGGCTTTTTTGTTTTTTATGGAAGATTTAATCTTCGGTGTCAGCGGATGCATCGTCCGTATCTCCGATTCCGATACCGACAGCACAAAGTTCCTTTATCCGGTCGGTTTCACCCATCAGCCACAGATAACCGAACAGAGCCTCCAGACCCGTTGCCTTGCGGTATTCGGAGGGAGTACAGCTTTTGGGCGGGGTAGTGTGGAGACTGTTTCTGCCTCTGCGGTACATATCCGTTTCCCTCTCCGTCAGAAGGGGCATGATCTTATCCATAGCCGCACTCTGTGCCGTTGCCTTTACATATTCCAGAGAAGCCACGCTGGGCGTTTTTACATGATGCAGCACCAGATGTTCCCGTACCATAATTTCATATACCGCATCCCCCAGATAGGCAAGGGCGGCGCCGGACATGGAATAGGGATCCACGGTGTTTTTCTTTACGTCTTCGCTAATCAATGTTATCCTCGATTTCTCCGCCCGGCATATGCCGCAGAACAAAACAGACAGGGCGGATGATTTGATGTTATATATACAGCCTGTGCCGGATGACACATATCACTATGTATATACTGCACCTATATATCATACCACATTTCAAAGTTAAATACAACTCCGAATCATAGCTCTGGAAAATATTTCGTGGAAATTGACAAAAAGTTTTTGTAAAATTTTGTTGTATTGCCGAAGAAATTATGTTATACTATTATGGTGTGGGGCTGCGGCCAATTTTCTGAGTCCGGCGGCACCGCGCAGAAATGATTACTCCAGCGTCAAAAAGATTCGATAAGAAAGGCAGTATCTATGAAAATTTATGACGTTTTGATTATAGGCGGCGGCGTAACCGGTGTCATGACCGCGCGTTTCCTGTCTGCCAAAAAATGCTCCGTAGCACTGTGCGAAGCGGAATGTGACGTAGCCATGGGTGCAACCCGTGCCAACTCCGCCATTGTTCACGCAGGCTATGACGCAAAGCCGGGTACCCTAAAGGCTCGCCTGAATGTACGCGGTAATAAACTGATGAAGGAACTGGGCGCAGCTCTGGATGTCCCCGTAAAGGAAATCGGCTCCCACGTTGTGGCCTTTGACGATGCGGATATGAAGCATCTGAAGGGTCTGTACGAAAAGGGGATTGCCAACGGTGTTCCCGGCCTGCGTATCATTGACCGTGATGAACTGCGTGCCATGGAACCCAATATTTCCGAAGAAGCGGTAGGTTCTCTCTGGGCACCTTCCACCGCCATTACCTGTCCCTACGGCATCACCATTGCCGCAGCGGAAAATGCAGCTACCAACGGTGTGGAATTCTTCTTCAACTTCCGTGTAGCAGATGTTTCCTCCGTGGGCGACATTTACTATGTAACCGACGGGGAAGATACCATTGCTGCCAGATACATCGTTAACTGTGCCGGTGTTCGTTCTGCTGAAATTGCCGGTATTCTCGGCGAACATGATTTCCCCATTGAGATCATTCCGAGACGCGGCGAATACATAGTAATGGATAAGATCTGCGGTAAGATGGCCAACTCCACTCTGTTCGTAACACCTTCCGAAAGAGGTAAGGGTATTCTGGTCAGCCCCACCGTGGACGGCAACCTGCTGATCGGACCCAACGCATATCCCATCGAAGATCCCGACGATACAAGCACCACCACCATGGGTCTGGATGAAATTACCGCCGGCGCACACCGCATCATGCCCACCGTGGACACGCGCAATGCGATCACATCTTTCTCCGGCGTACGTCCCACTCCCAATATTTACGACTTCTATATCAAAGCTTCCGAACAGCTGCCCCATGTCATTCATGCAGTGGGCGTGGAATCTCCCGGATTTGCTTCCGGTCCCGCTACCGGTGAATACATCGCCGAGCTGCTGCAGGACAACGGCCTGGTTCTGGAGGATAAGGAAAACTATATCACCACCAGACGTGCGGACGGCAACCATAAGCACTTCAACGAAATGAACGATGAAGAAAGAGCCGAAGCGGTACGCAGAAATCCCGCATACGGCAAGATCGTCTGCCGTTGTGAAACCATCACCGAAGGGGACCTGCTGGACTGCATGGACTCCCCCATTCCCGCTGTAACCATCGACATGCTGAAGAGCCGTACCCGTGCCGGTATGGGCCGCTGCCAGGGTGGCTTCTGCTCTCCCCGTGTAGCAGTGCTGATCGCCGAACACGAAAAGATGACGCTGGACAAAGTAACCAAGCGCGGCGGCGATTCCTGGTTGGTTCTGCCCAAAAAGAATGAAGAGAAAGGCGAGGAATGATATGACACACGTGAAGCTTATTGTGATAGGCGGCGGTCCCGCAGGCCTCGCTGCAGCCATCTCCGCCGTACAGAACGGCATTGACCCAAAGGATATTCTCGTACTGGAACGTGATACGGAACCCGGCGGCATTCTGAATCAGTGCATCCATGCCGGCTTCGGTCTGCACCGTTTCGGAGAAGAACTGACCGGTCCCGAATATGCGGGCAGATATATTAAGATGGCAGAAGAAGCGGGTATCCACATCACCGTAAACGCCATGGTGCTTTCCATGACCGACAAGCGTGAAGTGACCTATGTTTCTCCCGAATCCGGCTATGTGACCTGCTCCGCCGATGCGGTAATTCTGGCCATGGGCTGCAGAGAACGTACCAGAGGTGCTCTGAACATTCCCGGTTCCCGTCCCGCAGGTATTTTCACCGCAGGTACTGCCCAGAGATATGTAAACATCGAAGGCTATATGCCCGGCAGAAGAGTAGTGATCCTCGGTTCCGGTGACATCGGCCTGATTATGGCACGCCGTATGACCCTCGAAGGCGCAAAGGTTCTGTGCGTATGCGAGCTGATGCCCTATTCCGGCGGTCTGGCAAGAAATATTGTACAGTGTCTGGACGACTTCGGTATTCCGCTGAAGCTGTCCCATACCGTTACCGAAATTCACGGTAAGGACAGAGTGGAAGGCATTACCGTAGCGACTGTGGACGAAAACCGCAAGCCCATTCCCGGTACGGAAGAAACCTTCGAATGTGATACGCTGCTGCTGTCCGTAGGTCTGATTCCGGAAAACGAAGTAACCAGAGGTGCGGGTGTTCCCCTGGACCGCATGACCAACGGTGCTGTGGTAAACCAGAACAGAGAAACCGCTGTTCCCGGCATTTACGCCTGCGGCAATGTACTGCACGTACATGACCTGGTTGACTATGTATCCGAAGAAGCGGAAATTGCAGGCCGTGCGGCGGCTATGCGGATTCTGGGCAAGACCGGTGGAGCGGCACATTCCGTAACCGTAAAGACGGGCTTCGGTGTGCGTTATACCGTACCGGAAAGACTGGATATTCCCGCAGAACCCACGGAAAGCGTACGTATTTTCTTTCGTGTAACGGATATTTACAAGAAGGTTCGTCTGGTAGTACGCGATGCAGCCGGAAACGTGCTGGTGAAGCGTGCCAAGACAGCCGTTGCGCCCGGTGAAATGGAATCCATGGAACTGAAGCCGGAGGTACTGAAGGCACTGGCGGCCGATCAGTGCGCGGAAATCACCGTGGAACTGGAAAAGATGGAGGGTTGATCATGGAAACAAGAGAACTGACCTGTGTTGTATGTCCTGCCGGCTGTCGTGTGACGGTTACTCTGGATGATGCGGGAAATGTTACCGATGTTACCGGTCATACCTGTGCCAGAGGCAAAACCTACGCCGAAAGCGAAGTTACCCATCCCGTACGCACACTGACCACCACCGTATCCATTGCGGATGCTGTCAGCGGTGCCCATATGTTGCCCGTAAAGACGAACAAGCCCATCTCCCGTGAACTGCTGTTTGACGCTATGCGTCAGCTGGAGGGATATGTGGTTAAGGCACCTGTGAAGAGCGGAGATGTACTGATCCGTGATTTCATGGAACCCGGTGTGGAACTGGTAGCCTGCAAGACGATTGCGTAAACTATAACAGAAAGGATTGCTGCGGCAGTCCTTTTTTGCTGAATACGGAAATGCCATAACAAAAACAAAGCCGGGCTGCATGGAAACAGACCGGCTTGATTGGTTTTGTTTACAATACTTTATTCCGCAGCCTTCATCCCCTGCCACAGCTCGGCGTAAATACCGTTCTTCTCCAGCAGAGTCTCATGATTACCGCGTTCTTCAATACCCTTATCGGAAATTACCAGAATCTCATCCGCATTCTTGATGGTCGTCAGTCTGTGGGCAACCACGATGGTGGTACGTCCTGCAGACAGCTCTTCCAGACTGCGCTGGATCATCAGTTCCGTTGCATTGTCCAGAGCGGAAGTAGCTTCGTCCAGAATCAGTACGGGGGGATTCTTCAGGAATACCCTCGCAATCGCCACACGCTGCTTCTGACCGCCGGACAGCTTGACACCCCGTTCACCTACAATGGTTTTGAACCCATCGGGCAGGGACTGGATGTAATCGTAAATATTCGCCCGTCTCGCCGCATCTTCCACCATTTCGGGTGTGGCATCGGGCGTACCGTAGGCGATGTTGTCGTAGATCGTTGCGTTGAACAGGAATACATCCTGCGCTACAATACCGATATTTCTGCGCAGGGAAGAAAGCGTTACATCGGTGATGTCGTGGCCGTCCACCGTGATCTTGCCGCCCAGCAGATTGTAGAAACGGGGGATCAGATGACAGATCGTGGTCTTACCGCCGCCGGAAGGACCAACCAGCGCAAGCGTCTTGCCCGCGGGAACGGTCAGACTCAGGTTGTTCAACACATCCTTGCCTTCTTCATAACGGAAGCTTACGTTGTCGAAAACAATATTGCCTTCGACTCTGCCGATATCCGCAGCATCTTCCTTGTCCTTTTCCACGGGATATTCCATGATCTCCAGAAAACGCTGGAAACCGGTCATACCGTTCTGATACTGTTCCATAAAGGAGATCAGCCGGCGGACGGGGTTCATGAAAATGCTGATGTACAGCACAAAGGCGGTAAAGTCACCGACGGAAATCTTGCCCGCCGCGCAGAACAGACCGCCGGACACGTACATGACTACCTGCATGAAGTCACCGATGAAGGTGGTGCCGCTGTGGAACTGTGCCATAACCTTGTAGGCTCTGCCGCGTGCTGCCACGAATTTGGTGTTGCCCTTCTGGAACTGCTCGTTTTCGTAATCCCGGCTGGTGTATGCCTTGGATACACGGATACCGGCAATACTGTTTTCCAGATTGGCGTTGATTTCACCGGTCTCCACACGGGTGTCGGTGAAAGCCTTGCTCATGCGGAAACGGAGTTTCCCGGTGAACAGAACCATGAGCGGCAGGAACATGACCACGATCAGCGCAAGAGGCAGGTGGATCTTGGCCATCATGATAAATGCGCCGATGATGGTGATCACGGACAGGAACAGATCCTCCGGACCGTGATGGGCAAGCTCGGAAATGTCCATCAGGTCACTGATGATACGGGACATGATCGTACCGGTTTTGTTGTTGTCAAAATAGGTCAGGGGCAGTTCTTCCAGATGGTTGAACACATCCCGACGCATATCTGCCTGCATACCCACACCGACCATGTGTCCCCAGTAGGAGACAAAATAGTTCAGCGCCAGCTTCACCAGATAAATGATGAGCAGAATGACCGCCCAGGTGACAAGGAGCTTTACCTTATTGTTGGGGATATAATCGTTGAGCATACTGCGGGTGATCTCCGGATATACCAGATCACACAGCGCCAGCAGCAGGGCGCAGACCATATCCGCCAGGAACAGCTTCCAGTGGGGCTTGTAGTACGGCAGGAATTTTTTCAGCATTTTCATAATAACATACCTTCTTTCTCATAATATGTACGTCTTCACTGAACAGGAAAAATCAATAACTAATTATATCATTTTTCGGGAAAATATGCAAGCGGAACCGGAGAGGAAAATTCATTTGTTGGTAAACAGGCTGTAACTATTTTTCATTCTCCTGTTCACATTCCGCCTTGACGGATTCCGTTTCCTTCAGCAGTTCCTCGAACAATTGGCCCATCCATCCGAAGGATTCCGCGGCGGGATCATCTTCTGCCGGAATGTCTTCTGTCGGAATATCTTTTTGGGAGAGATTTTCTTCCGGCTGTACAGGGGAGGCGGATTTGTCGGGCAGAATCACCGGGAAGGGAAGGCCGCCGCGCAGTACTGCCTGCCGCAGGAAAAGGGTAACGGCGATGTCCATGGGCAGACCCAGCTGTGCAAAAACGGCTTCGGCTTCCCTGTACAGGGTGGGATCGATCTGTATGTTCTGCATAATATACTCCTGACTGTATGATTTTCCCTTTTTCCGCGGTCGGGAATCGGGGAAGGATATTGTTTTCATTTTATCACGGTATGGAAAAATATGCAAGGTAAAACGAAAAAAATCCGGCAAAAAAAGGCATATTTCCGATTTCCCCATTGATTTTTCCGGACGAATATGGTATCATGAAAGAAAACTTTCTCTTATTTTTGGAGTATACTATGAAATACATCGCAATTATCGGATACGGTATCGTGGGCGGCGGCATTACGGCTGTTCTGGAAGAAAATGCATGCCGGATCGCAAAAACGGTTGGGGATGAAGTAGCGGTCAAGTACATTCTGGACCTGCGCGATTTCCCGGATTCTCCCTATGGGGACAGAGTTGTGCACTCCATCGATCCCATCCTGGTGGATAAAGAAGTAGAGCTGGTCTGCGAAACCATGGGCGGTTCCCATCCGGCTTTTGAATATACCATGTCCCTGTTTGCTGCAGGGAAGAGTGTTGTGACCTCCAATAAGGAAGTAGTGGCGACCTTCGGAGACGAACTGCTGGCAGAAGCGGCAAAGAACGGTGTACACTATCTGTTCGAAGCCAGCGTCGGCGGCGGCATTCCGGTTCTGCGTTCCTTCCGTACCTCCCTGGCCGGAGACCGCGTGACTAAGATCGACGGTATCCTCAACGGTACCACCAACTATATCCTTACCCGTATGAAGGAAAGCGGATGCTCCTACGAAACGGCCCTTGCCGAAGCACAGAAGCTGGGTTATGCGGAAGCCAATCCTTCTGCCGACGTGGACGGTATCGACGCACAGCGCAAGATCATGATCCTGACCGCTCTTTCCACCGGTATTCTTGCGGATGCCGGGGACGTGTATGCCGAAACCATGCGTACCATCACAGCGGAAGACATGAATGCTGCCGCAAAGCTGGGCGGTGCTGTAAAGCTGATCGCCAGTGCCAGAATGGAAGAAGACAAGGCGGCATTGTTCGTAGCTCCCCGCATTGTACCGGATACCTGCCAGCTGGCCCATATCAATGATGTATATAACGGCGTATCTGTCACAACTCCCATGCTTTCCGATATACTGTATTACGGCAGAGGTGCGGGACGGTACCCCACTGCCGCAGCGGTCATGGCGGATGTATGCGCAGTACTCAGCGGCGCGGTGGATAAGGAAATGGTGCCCGTATTCACAAAGGTACCGGAAAAGATCGTACCCTTTGAAACTCTGACCTTCAACTATTATCTGCGTGCGGAAACCGAAAACGGCGAACAGCTGAAGACGGCCATGGAAGCCTATGCGGACTCTGTAACCGTACTGGCGGATGCTCCTGCCGGTACCGCGGAATTTGTGATCGGCAGACTGAATGCGAAGGAGTTTGCGGATATGTGCGCTGCCCTGCAGATCAAGGCCGTATCCGTACTGCGGATTCTGGACTGACCGACATCTCGCAAAGGAGAATGTCCCTTGGGGATCATTGTCACCATTGAATATGCGGCAGGCAATGTGATGCTGCAGCTGTCCGGAAAGACGGAAGCGGCAAAGTGGCTGCCCCTGCTGCCGGCAGAAAACGGGATCACGGAAAAAATGCTGCTGGCTGACGGAAAAGGCGGCGTGTCCCTTGTGGTATCCGAAAAGGAACTGACGGGACTGCTGACTGTCCTGCCCGGAGATATGCGGCCGGATATGCAGAGTGTCGGACTGGTGGAAATCACCGGCTACGGCCTGCGGAAGGATACGGCGATTCTGACATCCGTATACGATGTGTTCGGAAAAGCGGGGATTGACGTCCTTGCCCTGTCTGCCAGCGATACGGGTCTGACGATTGCCGTGCCGGAAGACGAAGGAGAACACAGTCTGCGTATTCTGGAGGAACGGTTCGGCGGCTGTATAGAGTAAACAAAAAGGGATTGTCCGATTCCCGGGAACACCGGAAAGACAATCCCTGCTGTATTTATCTGTGCATCCTTATGCCTCACATCCCGCCAGCGCCGCACCGATTACAGTACCGAACTGGGAATTTTCGGGAATGGTGAAATTCATATCGAACATACGGTTCAGCGTGCTGAACACGGAATCGGCCTGTGCCACGCTGGACAGATTACCGGTCAGAACCACATCCTTGATGCTGTAGTTCCGTGCGGCGAAAATGGAAATCATGCCGATGGTTTCGAATACCATGTTGATCAGGCCCAGTGCGATGTCATTCTTGGTGGCCAGATCGCTGATGTTGCCGAAATTGGAAGCGGTCATGGTGTCGGAGAAGCCGGGGATCAGATCCTGCTTGGAGATGTCGTTGATCTTCAGATCCACCTTGTTCAGAGAACCGGTTGCCGCCAATTCTTCCACGTGCTGGATATTGTCCATGCCCAGCATTTTCTTGGACAGACCCACAAGTGTACCGCCGCCCACACCGGTACCGCCGAGATACACGGGGGATTTATCCTTTTCGGCGTACACAAGTGCCGTACCTGTACCGCAGCTGGTGATAATGGCGCGGTCAAGACCGGAGAGATACAGACCGCCGAGACCGTTTGCGCGGAATTCTTCGATGTGTTCAAAGGGAAGATCGTACAGGGGCTTGGTCAGGTAGGAGGAACCTACGCCGGTGACCATGACCTTGCTGATGTCTTCGAGAGACAGATCGTTGTTGACAAGCAGCTTCCCGAATGCTCCGTAGGCGGAGGTGATGGGATCCGTCGCGCGGACGAACAGAGGCTCGATCAGCTTATTCTTTCCTTCCGTACGGTCGAAACCGACAATTTTGGTGGTGCTTCCGCCAACATCTATACCGACAACAATTTTTTTGCTCATGAGAAAAACCTTTCTGTGATATCTGTAAAACAGTATCCCAAGCGGCGATACTGCAGAATGTTACAAGTTTACAATAAGTATACCATAAATCCGAAAAAAATGCAATACACATAAGAAAAGGAAGAGAACTATGGAAAAAAATATCGACAGAGCCGGTCTGCTCGGTGAGAAGAAACTGTATATCTTTGACATGGACGGTACCATCTATCTGGGCGGCAATCCGTTCCCCTTTGCCATTGATTTTATCCATCATCTCCGCCGAGAAGGGAAGCGGGTGCTGTTCTTCACCAACAACGCATCCCATGACCCGGTATTCTATATGGAAAAGCTGACCAGACTGGGTTTTGCACCGAAGGAAGAGGAAATTCTGACATCCGGCAACGTAACCGCCGCATTCCTGACCCGTAAGAGAGCAGGCAAGAAGGTATGCTTGCTCGGCACTCCCGAATTGTGGGATCAGTTTGACAGAGCCGGCGTGCCCATGGTGACCAACCGTGACGGCAGTGCCACCGGTGAAAAGGCGGATATCGTTGTAACCAGCTTTGATACCACCCTGACCTACGAAAAACTGACCGTGGCCTGCGATTTCATCCGTTACGGCGCGGAATATCTCTGCACACACCCGGACTTCAACTGCCCCACCGAAACCGGCTTCATTCCGGACAGCGGTGCGATCGCGGCCTGCGTGACGGCATCCACCGGTGTAAGCCCCGTGTATTTCGGCAAGCCGTATAAGGAAACTGTGGAAATGATCGAAGAGATCACCGGCCTCGACCGTTCGGAAATGTGCATTTTCGGCGACAGACTGTACACGGACATCGCTACCGGCAAGCGTCACGGTATGCTTTCCGCTCTGGTACTCACCGGCGAAACCAAGGAAGCGGATGTGGAAGCCGCGGAAGATGCGGACAAGCCCGACCTGCTGTTTGATTCTCTGGCAGAAGTGGAAGCTGTCCTGTTCGGCGGAAAATAAGTTCTGCGGCGTGAAATGCCGCATAGACTGAAGGGAAAGGGTGAATGATATGAAGGTTTTACTGATCAACGGCAGTCCCCATGAAAAAGGATGTACATATACAGCGCTGAGAGAAGCGGCGGATGCCATGGAAGCCTGCGGCGTGGAAACGGAGATTCTCTGGGTGGGCAAGGTTCCCACGAGAGGATGCATTGCCTGCGGAGGATGTAAGAATGCGGGAAAGTGCGTGTTCGATGACGACATGGTAAACCGAGTGGGCGAGCTGGCACAGACGGCGGACGGATTCGTGTTCGGTTCTCCCGTGTATTATGCAGGGCTGAACGGAACGCTGTCTTCCCTGATGGATCGGCTGTTCTATTCCCAGGGCAGATATTTCCGCCACAAACCGGCCGCGGCTGTGGTTTCCGCAAGACGGGCAGGTACCACCACCGCACTGGACGAGATCCAGAAATACTTCGGTCTTTGCGAAATGCCTCTGGTGAATTCTTCCTACTGGGCCATGGTCCACGGCTCCAAAGCGGAGGATGCCCGGCAGGATGAAGAAGGTATGCAGGTCATGCGGAATCTGGGACGGAATATGGCCTGGCTGCTCGGATGCATTGAAGCCGGCAGAGAAAAAGGGATTACCCCCAAAGACAACGAATACGGCGTGAGAACCAATTTTATCCGATAAAAACGAAGAATGCCTGTGTACTCTTTTCCGGAGCAGCACAGGCATTTGTTTATTTCTGACGCAGATTTTCGAGAATCTCCCAGATTTCCTCATCCACGGTAAGAATCTCTTCCCTGAATTCTCTGGCCGACATCCGCAGAACACCGGAACGCAGTGCCTGCAGCTGGATCAGCCCGTCGGAGGTGATGACCCTTACCGAATAATCCTTCCCGATCTCGGAGGTCAGCTTGTCAATATAGGTGTCCCCCAGCTCGCCTTCCTTGGTGTATACCACATGAACACCCTGATAATCAAACTTTCGGGCTGTGGCACCTTTGACATTGTACGCATCAAAGACCAGAATCATCTCCCGCTTTGTGAATGCCTGATAATTGGCGAGAATTTCACAAAGCTGACGTCTGGCATCTTCCAGATCATTTTCGGCAATGGCGGCCAACTCTTCCCAGGCAAAAATCACATTGTAGCCATCCACAATGTATAAGGTTTTCTTGGCCTTGGCCGTCTTGCCCACCGCCACCACGGGCTTTTTCGGATCACCGTATACCTTACGGCGGATGGGGCCGAATTCCCGTTCCATGATGGCTTCCAGTTCCTTCTCATCAATGCTGACGTTTCTTTCCACCGGTTTCGGCGGGACGATTACGGAAATTTCCTCGTTCTTCGGTGCAAGGCTGATTCCTTCCAGATGCATATATTCCGTTACCTGATACCACGGCACCACAAATCCCGCACCGTGGGCACAGAATACGGAATCCGGCGTGTTGGCCACATCGGCTTCGGGGTTGTAGTTGGTTTCCGCCAGTACGGTTTCCGGATTGTGACAGGGAAAATACCCGTCGAAGCGGCAGGAAAAACGGCCTCTGCCGTGGGTGTAGGACGCCACTTCTCTGGAATAATCCCCGATAGCGGCAACCGGCGCACGACCCAGCAGAACGGAGAATCCGGTAGTGGCTTCGTGTTCCTCGAATGTGCCGTTCCGGTTCAGAATATCCGTAATGGCTCTGCCCACACATTCGCCCGGCAGCTCCAGACGGTAGGCATAATAGGGTTCCAGCAAAACCGCTTTGTCCCTTGCCGCGGCACACATGAGACCATGCCGGACCGCACGGTAGGTGGATTCACGGAAATCACCGCCCTGGGTATGCTTCAGATGGGCTTTTCCGGCGACGAGGGTGATCTTCATGTCCGTGATCGGCGCGCCGGTGAGAACACCGATGTGCTGTTTCTCTTCCAGATGGGTCTGGATCAGCCGCTGCCAGTTCCGGTCCAGATAATTTTCGGGACAGATCGAATCAAATACCAGTCCGCTTCCGTGGGGCAGAGGTTCCAGCAGCAGATGCACCTCCGCATAATGACGCAGAGGCTCGAAATGGCCAACACCTTCCACAGGTGCGGCGATGGTTTCTTTATACAGAATCCGCCGGTCGGTGAATTCCGCGTCGATATCAAAGCGTTCCTTCAGAATACTGGTCAGAACCTCAATCTGTACCTGACCCATGACCTGCGCGTGAATTTCCTCAAACCGTTCGTTCCAGACAATATGCAGAAGGGGTTCTTCTTCCTCCAGCTCCCGGAATTTCGGCAGAAGGGTTCGGGCATCCGTTTTCGGGGGAAGGGAAATCTTGTAGTACAATACCGAATCCAGATAAGGGGGCAGGGAAGCCTCTTCCGTACCGAGACCCATACCCGCACAGGTTTTCGACAGTCCCGTAACCGCACAGAGATCTCCGGGCTCCGCAGTGTCCGCCGTCTGGAATTTGGCGCCGGAATACATACGGATCGCAGTGATTTTTTCTTCCACAGTCTCTCCCGTTCCCGGAACCGTGTAGGAAATGCTCTGACGGACGGATAAACGCCCTCCTGTGACCTTTATATAGGTCAGTCGACCACCGCTTGGGTCATAGGCGATCTTGTGTACCCTGGCGGAAAAATCGCCTCTCTGAAGGGGCATGACGGTGTACGCGGAAAGGGCGTTCCATAATACATCCACACCGGTCAGCCGCAGACCGCTGCCGAAGAAACAGGGGAACAGCTTCCGTTCCCGGATACAGCGGGTGATGCTTTCCTCGGAAACATTGCCGTCTTCCAGAAACTCCTCCAGTGCGGTTTCGTCACACATGGCAACCTGCTCACCCAGATTCTCCCGATCCGAAAAATCTACGCATCCGCTGCTCAGTGCCTGACGGCAGTCCTCCAGTACGGCGGCTTTGTCCACATCGGGCAGATCTGTTTTTGTGATGAACACAAAGGTAGGCACATGATACCGTTCCAGCAGATGCCAAAGGGTTTCCGTGTGTGCCTGCACGCCGTCGGAAGCACTGATGACCAGTACGGCATAATCCAGCACTGCCAGCGTACGTTCCGTTTCGGCGGAGAAATCCACGTGTCCGGGCGTATCCACCAGCGTTACCTGTATGTCATCGGCCGTCAGCAAGGCCTGCTTGGAGAAAATGGTGATACCTCTCTCCCGTTCCAGATCGTGGTTGTCCAGAAAAGTATTCCGCCAGTCTACACGACCGGCTTTTTTGATTTTTCCGATGGTATATAACAGCGCTTCCGAAAGGGTGGTTTTTCCCGCATCGACGTGCGCCAGTATTCCGATAACCAGTTTTTTCATGTACGGCTCTTTCATTTCAAAATACAATATATACTGTATTGTACCATATTTTCCCCGGATATACAACAGCGTTTGCGGAATTTGTTGTCCGGCTGTTCGATTGTGTGTATCCTTTCGGCAGTGGATGTGTATACTGTAACAATATGAAGGGGGGGACAGCAGTGAGAAAACGGTTTGGGATGGGGGCGGGATGTACGGCCATGCTTACGGGTGGCGGGTGGCTGGTTTGCGGGATTTATGCGGATATCGGCAGGGACGGATACGGAGGCTTGTTTTTCTGTACCGCATTATATTGGCTCTGGACATGGCTTGGCGGTGTCTGCTTTGCTTCTTCCGGTGTGTCGGAGGACCGGGTACGGAAATGGGTCACGGTACTGTGGTTTTTCGGCTATCTGTATCTGCTTCTGCGCTTCACGCTGTTCGAGCCTGCCTATGACCGGGAAATGCATCTTCTCTGGACCGTATCCGCCGCGGAGAGAAGGGCATATCTGACCGAAAACATCAATTTTATCCCCTTTCATTCCCTGAAGCTGTTCTGGCGTGCCATGCGCTGCGGATACCTGCCTCTTTCGGTGTGCTTTGCCAATATTTTCGGGAATCTGGCAGTATTTGCACCCATGCCGGTTTTTCTGTATATCATCGGGAAAAAGAAAAGTATGTCTTTAGCCTTATTCTGTACATTGAGTGCGGTAATTCTGGTGGAAACGGTGCAGATTTTTACCATGTGCGGCAGTGCGGATGTGGACGATCTGCTTCTGAATATGGGCGGAGCGGTGTTCTGCGTGGGTTTTATGAAGCGATTTTGGCGGAAATTACGCCGAAAATGACAGAATTTCGTCGAAATACACAGAATTCATGGATATACACGCCTTGAAATTGTATGTGCTGAAATGATATAATTTGGTCAAATATATTGACTTTTTGTGAAAAATTCGGTATTATTATAGTTGCACGGTTTTTGCATCTGTGCTGACGATCCGTCGATAGCAAAGGATTTGACGGATTCCAAAAACAGCAAGGATGCGTATTAAAATATACGGAGACAGGCTTGTCAGTACCTGCCCTGTAAAGCATAAAGCGCATCTCTTATATTGTTTTTTACAATAAAATATTGCTGTTCACACCGGGCAGTTTTCCTCGGAAAGCCGGGGCAATATTGCCTGTGAAACCGCAGCTGCAAGCGGAGCATGGCGGATCTTCCGTCACCGTTTTGTAACACACTCTTTGCGGGGGTTGCGGTTATAGCCCGGTCGTGGGTTCGCGCAGAGCTGTAATACGGCTATACGTGGTCTTTTGCCGCAAAGGGGGATGCAAAAAATGGAAAAGAATACTATTATTGAACTCAAAAACATTACGGTGGAGTTTGACGGCGAAAAAGTACTTGACGATATGAGCCTGTCCATTAAAGACGGGGAGTTTGTCACGTTTCTCGGTTCGTCCGGCTGCGGAAAAACCACCACTCTGCGCCTGATCGCGGGCTTTCTGGAGCCTGACAGCGGGGAAGTGTTTTTTGACGGAAAAAACATGCGTGGTGTGCCGCCTTATAAACGGGAGGTTAACACCATTTTTCAGCGTTATGCCCTTTTTCCGCACTACAATGTGTATGAAAACATCGCATACGGTCTGCGCGTAAGAAAGGTTCCGGAAGCGCAGATCAGGGAACAGGTTACGGAAATGCTCCGGCTTGTGAACCTGCAGGGATTTGAAAAGCGAAATGTAACCAAGCTTTCCGGCGGTCAGCAGCAGAGAGTTGCCATCGCCAGAGCATTGATTCTGAAGCCTAAGATCCTTCTGTTGGACGAGCCTCTGGCCGCTCTGGACCTGAAGCTGCGCAAGGATATGCAGAACGAACTGAAGAATATCCAGAAGCAGACGGGTATTACCTTTATTTTCGTAACCCACGACCAGGAAGAAGCCCTGTCCATGTCCGACACCGTCGTTGTCATGAACGCGGGCAAGATCCAGCAGATCGGTTCTCCCATCGACATCTACAACGAACCGGAAAACGCATTCGTGGCAGACTTTATCGGCGAATCCAATATTCTGGACGGCATCATGAAGGCGGATTACAACGCCTGCTTTGCAGGACACTGTTTCCCCTGTCTGGACAAGGGATTTGCACCCGGTGAGGAAGTCGATATCGTAGTGCGTCCGGAGGATGTGGATATCGTAAAGGCCGGGGAAGGTATGCTGCGCGGTACGGTAACTTCCGTCACCTTCCTGGGTGTACATTTTGAAATCATCGTGGACATCGGCGGCTTCAAGTGGATGATCCAGACCACCGACGAACACAAAGAGGGCGAGGATGTAGGTCTTGTGATCGAACCCGATGCCATCCATGTTATGAAGAAATCCGAATATTCCGGTCAGTACGGTGACTACAGCTCTTACAGCGACGAGATCGACACCCTGAACGTGATCGAAGAAGAGGAAGAATAATCTCTCTCGAAATATTGCAGATTTTTTCGGAAAGGATGGCGCATAACCATGAAAAAACGCTCTTTTGCACAGCGGATTGCCGGTGCGCCCTATATTCTGTGGGCAGCACTGTTTATCGTGATTCCCATGGCGATCGTCGTATATTATGCGTTCACCGATGCCGACGGGAATTTCTCCTTCGCCAACATCCGACAGCTGGCGGACTATAAGGAAACCTTCCTTATCTCCTTTGAATATTCCTTTATCGCAACGATCATCACTCTGGTGATCTCCTATCCCTTTGCTTATCTGATGAGCAAGAAAAGTGCGGCTTCCCAGCGTATCATGATGATGCTGGTGATGCTGCCCATGTGGATGAACCTGCTGATCCGTACCTATTCCTGGATGAACATTCTGGAACGCAACGGTATCATCAACAACCTGCTGGGTCTGTTCGGTGCGGAGCCGCTGAAGATGATCGGTACCCCCGGTGCGGTTATCTTCGGTATGATCTACAACTACATACCCTACATGATCATCCCGATTTACAATGTTATGTCCAAGATCGACAAGAGCCTTCTGGAATCCGCTGAGGACCTTGGCTCAAACGGTCTGTCCAAGCTGCGCCGCGTGATCCTGCCCCTGAGTATGCCCGGTGTGATCTCCGGCTTTACCATGGTGTTCGTTCCCTCCGTAAGTACCTTCTACATCTCCCAGAAGCTGGGCGGCGGTAAGGTAATGCTGATCGGCGACGCCATCGAAAGACAGATGCAGACCTCCTACAACTACAACCTCGGCGCCTCCCTGTCTCTGGTGCTGATGATCGTGATTCTGATCAGTATGATCGTTGTAAACCGCTTTGCCGGCGACGACGATCTGTTGATCTGACGGAGGTGCGGTATGAAAAAAGCATTAGGAAACGTATTTATCTGGATCATTTACCTGATCCTGTATGCACCGCTTCTGGTGATGGTGTTCTTCTCCTTCAATGAGGGCAGAAGTACATCCGTGTTCTCCGGCTTCTCCCTGAAATGGTATGCGGAGCTGTTCGCTTCCAGAGATACCATGACGGCACTGCAGAATACATTGGTTCTGGCCATCTCCTCTGCCGTGATCGCCACCGTTCTCGGTACTGCGGCGGCCATGTATATGTACTACCTGCGGAATAAAGCATGGAAAGCCACTATGAAAACAGTGACCAATATCCCCATGATGAACCCGGAAATCGTTACCGGTGTATCCATGATGCTGCTGTTCGTGTTCATCGGACGGATGCTGGGTGCGGACAATTCCCTGAGCTTCGGTACACTGCTGATCGCTCACGTTACCTTCAACCTGCCTTACGTGATTCTGAACGTCCTGCCGAAGCTGAACCAGACGGACCCCCATCTGGCGGAAGCGGCACAGGATCTGGGCAGTACGCCCATGCAGGCCTTTGTGAAGGTGGTTATGCCGGCTGTTATTCCCGGTGTGATCTCGGGCTTTCTCATGTCCTTCACCATGTCTCTGGATGATTTCGTAATCAGCTACTACACCACCGGTTCCGACTTCCAGACCCTGCCCCTGAAGATATTCGCCATGACGAAAAAGACGGTCAAGCCGGATATGTACGCCCTGTCCAGCCTGATCTTTATCACGGTTCTGATTCTTCTGCTGATCATCAACATCAGCCAGATCCGTCAGGAAAAGAAGAATGCTTCCAAATAATTTTGTGTTATATCAGTAAGGAGAAAAAATGAAAAAGTTTGTTTCTGTTTTTCTGATTCTTGTTATCTCTCTGTCCGCCCTTTCCCTGACCGGCTGCGGCGGAGGCAGAGTATCTGAAATCACCGATCCCACCGGTACCTATACCAGAGATCTGGAAGGCACCACCATCAACGTGTTCAACTGGGGTGAATACATTTCCGACGGCAGCGAAGGCAGCCTGGATGTAAACGCCGCATTCGAAGCCCTGACCGGCATCAAGGTCAACTACATGAACTTCGAATCCAACGAAGCCATGTATTCCAAGCTCAAGTCCGGTGCGGTATCCTACGATATCGTGATCCCCTCCGACTACATGATCGCCCGTCTGCTGGAAGAAGATATGCTTCAGCCCCTGGACTTTTCCAAGATCGACAACTTCCACTATATCGCAGACGAATACAAGAACCTGTATTTCGACCCGGACAACGCCTATTCCGTACCCTATAACGTAGGTATGGTAGGTCTGATCTACAACACCACCATGGTGGAGGAAGCGCCCACCAGCTGGAATGCCATGTGGGACAGCCGCTATGCGGACGATATCCTGACCTTCAATAACCCCAGAGATACCTTTGCCATTGCGCAGTTCTTACTCGGTATCGACATCAACAGCACCGATACCGCCGACTGGGACAAGGCAGCAGAAAAGCTGAAGGAACAGAATCCTCTGCTGCAGGCCCGTGTTATGGATGAAGTGTTCAACAAGATGGAAGGCGGCAACGCGGCTCTGGCTCCCTACTACGCCGGTGACTACCTGACCATGGCGGACAACAATCCCGATCTGGCCTTCGTGTATCCCGAAGAAGGGACCAACATTTTCGTGGATGCAGCCTGTGTACCGGCCAATGCCCAGAACTATGACGCGGCTATGATGTACATCAACTTCCTGCTGGAACCCGAAGTAGCTCTGGCCAATGCGGAATATATCTGCTATGCTTCTCCCAACACCGCTGTTGTGGAAAACCCGGATTATGCTCTGTATCAGAACGAAATTCTCTATCCCGCAGAGGAAGACAAGCCCAAGACCGAATATTTCCACAACATGGAAGAATCCATTCGTACCTATTACGAAAAGCTGTGGGAAGAAATTCTGCTGGCTGACGAATAAAAAAGCCTGCGGCGTATCTGCACATTCAAGGCAGGTACGCCGTTTTTGCATAGTACGAAAACCATTAAGCATGGAAAACGGCTATGAAAGCATCGTGCATACGGATGAACCCACAGTACTGAAACTTGGCGACTGGGCTGAAAGGATCGGCAATGACTATACATCCGGTGGTTTGTGCGGACCTGTGAATGTGTGGTTCTGAACCGGTCTGCCTGAATAATACAAAAAACGACGTACCTGTATGCGAAAATACGGGTACGTCGTTTTGTTATGCTATGGAAAAGGGGATATGCACCGGAGACAATGTGCATTTAGTGTTCCTTATCTGCGTAAACGGCTTTGTAAACCTCAAGAAGCTGCTTGCGGGAGGAAACACCCAACTTACCGTACAGATTCTTGTTGTGGAATTTCAGCGTGTTTTCCTTTATGTTCAGATCAGCCATAATCTCTTTTGTTGTTTTGCCCTGCAGATAGGCTTCATAGATCGTGTGCTCTGTAGGCGTCAACGTGGGAAGTCCGCCGGTAAAGGATTCCATAGCTTCAGCGGATACGGCGTTGGCTTTGGATACCTCCGGTGTATGGACTGTCGTATGCAGATATTCTTCTTTTTCACTGACCAGCGCTTTTAGTCTCTCGTTTTCAGCCGCCATGAGGTGAACCCCAAGCAGAAAGAGCTCGCTGATGATATAGGACATGGACAGGAATTCGAAATCCACCTGAAACAGCTGTTCCGCGAACCAAACACCAATGTTTACCAGCACAGCAATGGCCAGAATCAGCGCATGTGCCGCAGAATCCATGGCTTTGCGGAGGGAAGAACGGATAACAACAGCGACCATAGCTGAAAAATAACCAAGCAAATAAAACAGATACAATGGGTGCAGAGGACCGTAAACCTTGACGAGCGTGGCCATGCCGTTCTTTATCAAAAAGGAAACTTCCTTGTAATAGATATCTGAAATTCCCGGACTGGCGGCAACGCAGAACATTACGGCAGCCAGTACAAATAAGATGACAGGCAGTATTTTGGGATAACGGGTATTGGTGACGTTCAGAATGATCATCAGCATGGACAGCGGCAGAAAGACGGAACCGAGATAGGCCACACGATTGGCCATCAACGCTGTTTCCAGACAGGAGGAAGCTGCCAACAGGGCATATCCTGTGTTGACCACCAACACGGAGGAAAACAGAACGATGAACCAGGTTCTTTTACGACGCACCAAACAGCAGCATCCGATGAGCAGAAATAGAGAAATCACCGCAATGAATCCGTAAACGGAAAACAGATTTTCTGCTTTTCCCGCCCCGTCACCGCACCCGGTCAATAATGAGATTATGATGAATAAAAGAGAGATACTCTCCGGCAAATATTTTTTCATATGAACTATACTCCTTCGACTGATCACTTTTCCGTTTGGTGTGGCTTTCCCACACTTTTTCCCACACTTTTTACGGAAAAATTTGCCCATCCCACACTTTTTCAGCCGGAAGTGTGGAGACAAACGGGCAGGATGATTGTAAAATATGTATGCAGGGTTATCAAAGGAGGGTATGGATCTTGCCTTTATCTGAAAAATGATAATGGGGTACCCTATTTGCTGGAATGTTTATTCCGCGCAAAGTACTCTGGGAGCGCGCCAACGAACACAGAGTCCACCCCGATTTTTGTATGTTCTTACTTTAGCATATAAATAATTATATCACAACATCCGGAATCAGTCAAGGTTCGTCCTGCGATTGTCCGGGCTGCAGGCGTAAATTTTACGGATCTGCCGTATGGTTTTTTACGTTCCGGAAAGGATGGAATCCGTGCGGCGGGTGCGGACAAATAACGAATTATCACAGGAGGATACGGTTATGGATTATATCGGAAGATGGAAATTTCATTCCATTGGCGTACTCAATGAAAAGGACGAATTTGAGTATCTGGATGCCCAGGCATACCTGGAGTCCCCGATGCCCTATGTGGACGAAACGGATGAAGAGGCTGTGGCAGACGAACTGCGGGAAAGACAGAAAATGATCCGCGGTGAAATCGCTGTCTGCGAAGGCGGCAAGATGTATATGCTGCTGCCCCTGCCCGACGGCGTGTCCCGGGAAGAAGTGGATCGGGCCGTACAGGCAGGTCACATCAAGCTGTATGACGGTATGATGACCGATGATCCGATGACATGGGAAGAACGGGACGGAGAACTCTGGTTTGCGGTCAGCCCCGATATGAGCGAGGAAGATTCCCGCTGGGCAAAGGGTACCGACGGCGAATTCCTTGTCTTTATGACCACCCGCTACACAAAAGCGGAATAACGGAGGTTTGTGATGAGTATTTTGGAATCCCTGAAAAGAGCAGCTCTTTCCGCGCTGAAAAAAGAAACCCGCAAAGCTGTAAACAATGCTGTGAAGAATATCGGCAAGGGCAGAAACCATACCGAAAAGTTCACGTTCGCATCCCTGCCCGCCAATGTGGATGAACTGAAGGCCCTGCCCGAAGCCAGGCTGGATACCGCTTTCAAGACCACGGCACTTGTGATCCTTGCGCTGAACCGGTATGAAGAAGACCCCGACGGAACGATCGCCATGCTGAACTTCTTACGCGGACCGGAAGAATTCAACGGCAAGGAACAGAGCTTCCTGAAGGACCGTCTGGCCGGCAAGGGTTACAAGGTACGTTCTTTCTTTGAAGGTGCTACCCCGGCCAACAATTACGCACCCACCGTTCCCTATACCGTGGCTGTCAGCGAAAATCCCTATTCCTTCGACGAAGAAAACTGGGCCACCATGTACGTAACCAGCAGCGGCGCCGACAACCCCAGACCGATCAAGCTGCGCAAAAAGCCTTCTACCGGTCAGTGGTTCTTGAACGATATTCAGTGTCTCTCGGATATCAAGCTGCCTGCGTCCGATGACAAATGGGCGTAAAAACGAATTCTATTTTCTTTACATACAGGAGGATTTATCATGGCAAAGCATAATTGTGCAATCTGCGGCGCGGAAGTTGGTCTGATCTCCGAACAGAAACTGGCGGACGGCAACTATATCTGCCGCAAGGTATGTGCGAAGAAGTGTCTGAAGGTGTTCAATAAGGTGGAAGCCACTCTGGATTCTGTGAACGCCCACATCGCACAGGTTGAATACGGCACCAAGGTATGGAATCAGATTTTCGTTCCCCTGACCAAGACCAAGGTAAAGGCAGAAAAGCTGAAGCGCTTCGGCAAGAACGGCCAGCTGTACGTTTCTCCTTCCACCGGTCTGGTTGCACTGACCGAGAACCGTTATAAGATTTTCATCTTCGGCAAATCCACTCTGGCCTGCGTATACCGTCTCGCCGATCTGTACGGTTACGAATATGAATCCGAAGTGGTCAAGAACTCCGAAGGCAAGGAAGAAACCAAGCATTACTGTGTTCTCTTCTTCCACAACACCCCCGGTCTGTACGAAGTACGCATGGAAATCCGCAGCGGTGAATACAACGATATGGAAAAGTATTTCAACACCCAGTTCGGTATTCAGAAGACTCTTTCCAACATCAAGAACACCTGGAAGCAGCAGACAAACGCCATCAAGGCTATGGCCGATGCAGTCAAGGCTGCCAAGGACGGCAATCTGGACGAAGCAACTGCCGGAAACGCCATTGATGCACTGGATGCCGCACAGTACGGTGACAGAACCGAATGGATCGCCAAAGCCGACGCAGCTCTGGCAAAAGTGGAAAAATAATCGGATATACAAAACAAAAATCCCGGGGCGACGGAGTATTATGCTCTTTCGCCCCATGCTTTACAGAGGAGAGGATTATGAAAAAGATACTGTCGATCATCATGCTGATTGCTGTTCTGAGCACACTTGCAGCATGTAAAGGGGAAGCGGTTCCCGGTGAAACCGAAACAGCCGAAGGTGCTGTGAATGAAACTGTCGGCACCGAAACCGATGCGACCGAAACCGAGGAAAACACGGAATCTGCGGAAAGCGAAACCGAAGAACGTGCTCCGGAACAGCCTGATGCGGAAGTACTTTCCATGGTTAAGTATTTCAGCCAGACATGGGAATGGGATGACGAAATTCTGTTGGCGCTGAGCGAATATAACGGTGTTGTTCTGTCCGAGGAAGCAAAACAGGCATACCCCGAACTGGCGGAAGCGCTGGAGCAGGGAAGGAACATGATGGTGCGTACCATGGAAGATGAATACGACAATCTGCTTTCCACGGCAAAGGATGAACTGGCTCTGCTGGGAGAAGACAGCTTTGTGACCAAGCTTTCCACCGCGGATGTACAGATCCGTCGTGCAGACAGCACTGCAGTGAGCTACCTGACGGATTCCTGTCTGGTCTACGGCAGCATCAATGGCCGTTTCCTGCAGGGAACCACATTCGATACCGCATCCGGTAAACAGCTGACCCTTGGTGATATCATCACCGACATGAGCCGTATTCCCGAGATCGTGAAGAACGAACTGGCTGGCTACACATGGACCGGCGACTTTTTCACCGAAACCGCTGTGGAAGACTACTTCCGCGATACGCCCGAGGATGGTTTTGTATGGACCCTCGACTATAACGGCGTAACCTTCTATTTCGGCAGCAACACTCTTGCGGAAACCGGAGAGGGATGTCTGGCGGCAACCGTATCCTTTGCGGAATATCCGGAGCTGTTTGACGAAAAGTACATGGCTGTCCCCGCTTCCTACATGGTTGAACTTCCGCTGAACCATCCCTACTATACCGATCTGGACGGTGACGGTGATCTGGAAGAACTGACCGCCGTACCTTTCTCTGATGAAACCGGACTTGTATGGGAATCTCTGGGCTTTTATACCGATACAATGATTGAGTTCTATCACGTGGAAAGACAGGCGGATACCGTTCACCGTACCGGCGGATACCACGTTTATTACGTGAAAACCGTTGACGGCGGAAGCTATCTGTATGTCTTCGCCGAAGGCAGCGGAATGGCTGCGGAAGATATGGAACTGTGCGTGATCGACTGCACGGACGGCAGTTTCACGATAGTTGATGATGCACATCTTGCCCCCGGCTATGTTCCCGTCGATCAGTCCTGGGCACTTACCGACCCGGACAACATGATGCTTGAAAATTTCGCTGAAGCACAAGGTGTACAGGTATACCACGTGGGTGATAACGGCATGCCCGTGCAGGAATAAGAAATGGCTGTCTATTGTTCGAAGAATCGTAAAGGGACGTATTTCATCGAAAACGGCATGGGAGAGTTGGTTCTTCAGGGTGAGGGCCGTATCTGTTCCGAAGATACCGTAACATGGAACCCGGATGAAACCTGGAAGAACACAGTCTCTACTGTGACAGTGTGTGACCGGATCACAGAGATTTTCGGCGGTGTGCTTGAACAGTATCCAAACGTGAAAAAGCTGAATCTGCCGAAATCTATTAAATACATCGAGATGACCGATGGGTTGAAAAACCTTTTTCACACGAACGTTGTGCTCGTACATGCGGCATACGGATCATATGGAGATACTTTTGCCCGTGAGCACGGCCTGCGGTTTCTGCCGGAGAATATTGAGCTCGGCTGGCACCGGGATGAGGAGCATGACGAGGGTACAAAACTTGTTCTGCGCTTTTTTGAAGACGGCAGGATGGGTATTCTGATCGATATTTTTACCACCGGTATTTCGGCAGGGTCAAACGGCGGTGCGTCGCTGGATCGGCCGATGCCGGAGGGGTATTATCCGGGATGTACACAGGAAGAATTCGCAGAAATGTTCCCGGCTCGGTATTACGATCAGATCATGCGTAATGCCGAAGTGAAAATTTTTCTGGCGAGGGAAGCTGAACGGGCTGCCCACCGGAAGGATGCGGAAAAGAGGCGTACATAATAATGAGCAATCTGAAAAAACTGACGATACTGCATTCCAACGATCTCCACGGGGATTTTCTGGCGGAAAAGGTGGATGACAACCTGATCGGCGGCGTGTCCCGTCTGTCGGGCTATGTCAACCAGACCCGTCGGGAAGAACCCAATACGATCTACTGTATTGCAGGAGATATGTTCCGCGGTTCGGTAATCGACTCCGAATTCCGCGGCGTTTCCACCATTGAAATCATGAACATGGTGGCACCGGACGTGGTTGCGATCGGCAATCATGAAACGGACTACGGTATCGCACACCTGCTGTTTCTGGAAAAGTGCGCGAAATTCCCGATCATCAATTCCAATCTGCATATCCGTACCAATAACGCAAGACTGTTCAAACCCTATCATATCGTCGAAATTGACGGGATGAAAATTCTGTTTATCGGAATTCTGACAAAGGATATTGTGAACCAGACCAGAAACGAAGGCGTGATCGGCTCCATTCTGGATGTTCAGGAAGCCTGTCAGGAGGTCGGTAGAATCTGCAATGCTTATCATGCGGTGGATATCGACCTGACCGTGCTGCTGACACACATCGGCTTTGAAGAAGACAAGGCGCTGGCTGAACAGCTGGATCCCGCCTGGGGCGTGGACATCATCATCGGCGGCCATTCCCACACCTTCCTGGAAGAACCTACGATTGTGAACAACACGCTGATCGTACAGGTGGGCACGGGAACGGACCAGATCGGCCGGTTTGACATTACCGTGGATACGGATACCAACTCCCTGCACGATTACCGCTGGCAGAATCTGCCGATCAATGCGGAAGACTGTCCGAGAGACGCCGCGCTGGAAAGCATCATTTCCTATTATAAGACCCAGACCGATGAAAAATACCAGCGCATGGTCACCCGCTTCAAGCGTCAGCTGACCCATCCGTCCCGGTATCAGGAAACGGAACTGGGCGACCTGTTTGCCGATATTCTGCGTGACAGCCTGCGTCTGGACATCATGCTGCTCGGCTCCGGCAGTATACGGACCACTGAGCTTGGCCCCATTGTACTTCTGTCCGATCTTGCGGAATGTTTCCCGTACAATGATCCGATATATATGTGCAATATCAGCGGTGCCCAGTTCCGTCGGATGATTCTGTATATGCTGCGTGACGAGGCGCTGGAGGGCGGTCATACGGAATTCTATCAGATTGCCGGCGGATTTGAGATTGAGTACGACCGGAAGACGCACAGCTTCACTAAGTTTGACTACGGTCAGATGCCGATTGAAGACGATCATATCTATACGGTTGGTATTCAGTCCTATCACTATAAAAACTTTGAGACCATGTTTTCTGTACCGATGGATGAGATTGTTCAGAACGGCAAGCCCCGTATGGTTGCCACGAACAGCCAGGAAATTCTGGAAGAGTATCTCTCTGAACATCAGAATCTGGACCGCAATGCCGGCGACAGACTGATCATCCGCTGAAAACAGGTCGGGGGATGCAGAATATAGTACACTATGCAGCAATTCCCCGTTTTAAGGAAATCAAACACAACAACAAATACATAAAGGAGAACTATCATGGGACTTATCAAAGCAATAGCAGGGGCAGCCGGCGGCGTACTGGCGGATCAGTGGAAGGAGTTTTTCTATTGTGATTCCATCGCCAACGATATTCTGGTTGTAAAAGGACAGAAAAGAACCTCTTCCCGTTCCTCCAATACCAAGGGAAACGACAATATCATCTCCAACGGCTCCGGTATCGCAGTAGCGGACGGCCAGTGTATGATCATCGTGGAACAGGGCAAGGTTGTGGAGCTCTGTGCAGAACCCGGTGAATTTACCTGGGATAACTCCAGCGAACCCTCCATTTTTGCCGGCTCCCTCGGTGAATCCATTCTCGCAACCTTCAAGGCCATCGGTAAGCGCTTTACCTATGGCGGCGATACCGGCAAGGATCAGAGAGTATACTACTTCAACACAAAGGAAATCCTCGATAACAAATTCGGAACCGCAAATCCGATTTCCTTCCGCGTGGTGGACTCCCGTATCAACTTTGACGTGGACGTATCCCTGCGGTGCAACGGTACCTACACCTTCCGTGTAACCGACCCCATCAAGCTGTATACCAACGTAACCGGCAACGTAGCGCAGTCCTACTCCAAGGAAGAACTGCGCGATACCATGAAGACGGAATTCATCAGCGCTCTCGGTCCTGCTCTGGCAAGACTGTCCGAGCTGGAACTGCGTCCGAACCAGATCCCCGCCCACACAACCGAACTGGAAGTATTCCTGAACGAAGAACTGTCCGCCGAATGGGGTGAAAGAGGTATTGGTGATGTTAAGGTTGCGATCAACCCGCCCACACTGACCGAAGAAGATCAGGAAATGCTGAAGACGGCCCAGAAGACCGCCATGTACCGTGATCCCACCATGGCAGCAGCTACTCTGGTAGGTGCACAGGCAG
>SVTO01000040.1 GCA_015063745.1 Oscillospiraceae bacterium
CTGCCTGCCAGAGATTCGGCCAGATCCAGCATCCGGCGGTCCTGCAGGGCATCGTAGAATACACGTGCCCGGAGAGAATCCATCGGCTTGCCGTTCGGTCCGGGGTAAACGGAGAACGCATCACCCGCCGGAACGAAATAGTCGGCATCCGTGATCAGGAAGGGATTGACCGGGAATACGGAGTACTGGTTGAAATAGAAGTTATAGCCCCACTGCAAAAAGCCCACAATGTTGAACTTGTAGAACTGATAACCGATGATACGGGTCCGCGCGGAAGGCATGGACAGGAAGCGGTTGGAAACCTGACGGTTCTGGGCACAGCAGTAATAGGTCCACAGATTCGGTACATTGTTTTCAAGGAAGGGCTTAATGGCATTATTGGCGGGAATGGGCGTGTCCAGCGCACCGGATGCGTAGAATTCATAATGGGAAAGGGCATCCATGATGGTGTAGCCTTCCAGCAGATCCCTGACGATATTCTTGGCGGCGATATAGTTTTCGATCACATCTCCGCCCGGTTCGTCGGAAATATGGAAATAACAGTTCTTGTCACAGCCCAGATCCTTCATGTACGCTAAGAATTCCGCAACAAACTGACGCAGGAAGCGCGTATATTCTCCGGCCAGCGCATCGGTTTCCCAGCCGAAGATACGCTTGTATTCTCCGTCCACGGTGGCCATTACCTTGGGACAGTGCTTGGCACCCCACTGGGTAAAGAAATGGGCGATTTCAAAGTTTTCGATACTGCATCTGTGCGCAGTTTCCACCCAGCGGCCAACCTTGGTGAAATCGAAGGAATATTCGCCGTCCGTAACGGTAACATCCACAAGCTGTACCGTGGGACGTTCACCGCCTACCTGTGTATCCAGCGGAGGCGTGAAGGTGGGGGTAAGAATCAGGTTGATACCGGCTTCTGCGGCATTTCTCATGAAGTTTTCCACGATTTCCCAGTACTTTTCGGAGAAAACGGGGGTTTCATAGTATACGGCCAGACAGTCGGAATGGAACCATTCGGTGTACAGCATGGTCTGCGGCGGCAGGGAAGCGTTCAGAATTTCCAGCGTAAAGGTGTTTTCCTTTATGACATCGCCCTGGATATTCTTCAGAATCACCTTGATGGGGTAGATGCCCGCAGGTACTTTGCCGGCTGGCTGAATGTCGAGCCAGAGGGAGTTCAGCTCATAGGCATTCACGTTGAACATACCGTAATCGCTGTAAGGACGCAGCAGGTCGGGATACAGACCGGGGGTCAGACGCAGATAATTGTCCATCGTGACCGGATCGTCATAGGGATACATGGGGAAACGTACCGGTACGGATTCCACTTTGTATAAGGTAATATAATCCGCAAGAGGGGACTCGATTTCCGGGAACAGTTTGTTCCAGAAAACGGCTTCGTTTTCCTGAATGGCAAGCTGCAGGGAATAGCGTTCGTTCAGCAGGATGGTATCTTTATCCAGCGGATACTTGTCTTCGATCTTTTCGTCCAGAAAACATTTTTCCAGACCGGAAACAAATTTTGTCAGCAGCATAATAAACCTCTTTTCCAAAAGAATTGGGATTATTTTCTGAAAAAAGTATAGCATATACACATAGAAAAGTCAAGATTGAATTACGATAGATGCAGGAGGCATACAAATGATCACCTATCAGGAAATCAAAAACAACGAAAACATCCGTACCTATATCCGCAAAGCCGACGAAGCACTGGTTGCTCTCGGCTACACGGAACACAGCTTCGCCCACGTGACCAAGGTGGCGGAAGACGCAGGCAGAATCCTGACCGTACTCGGCTACGACGAAAGACAGGTGGAGCTTGTGAAGATCGCGGGCTATATGCACGACATCGGCAATCTGGTCAACCGTGTGGAGCATTCCCAGTCCGGCGCCGTTATGGCATTCCGTATTCTGGATAAGCTGGGCATGGAAGCGGAAGACGTGGCGGATATCGTAGCGGCCATCGGCAACCATGACGAAGGCACCGGCAAGCCCATCAACGCCATTGCCGCCGCTCTGTTTCTGGCAGACAAATCCGACGTACGCCGCACCCGTGTACGCAACAGAGAGATCAGCACCTTTGACATCCACGACCGTGTGAATTATTCCGTGGAAATGTCCGACCTGACCGTGGATAAGGAAAAGGGGGAGATCCGTCTGGAAATCCGCATTGATACGGAATACAGCTCTGTTTCGGAGTATTTCGAGATTTTTTTAACCAGAATGATCCAGTGCCGCAGAGCCGCGGAAGAACTGGGTTTGCACTTCCGGTTGATTATCAACGATGTGACCCTGATGTAATTCAGGACCGCAGCGCAAAAATTCGGTACAATTTTAGAAATACGCTTGCAATCAAAGCGGGTTTATATTATAATGTTTCTTGAATAAAAACAATAGTTTTCCATTGGGTAAAAAAATAATATGAAGGTTAAGACGAAAGCCATGTTTAAGAAGAATTTCAATACACCTTAAAAGAAAAGTGAGGTAAACAGTATGGATGCAATCTTGGAACAGTATGATATGTATCCGAAAGTATTCCCCGTGAATACCGATGTGGAAATGACCCTTTGTGCTCTGAAACCTGCCAATGCATTTACGGGAGAATATATCGTTCAGTTCTGTTCTCTGGACCATGGTTCGGAAGAATGGATGCTCTATGAAATCCCGGTAACAGCCGGAGAAGACAAGGCGCTGCATTTTACCTGTCGTCTGGAGGAAGAAGGAGAATATTTCGTCCGTGTCTTCCAGGACGGACAGCTGTTTAAAATGTCCGTATACGCACTGGAAGCAGATCTGGCGTGCCGTATTCCTCTGCGCGGTGATCTGCATCTCCATAGTACCCGTTCCGACGGTGCCCAGTCCCCGGAGATTGTGTGCGCCAACTACCGTAAGCTGGGCTACGATTTCCTGGTACTGACGGATCACCACAGATACTATCCTTCTCTGGAAGCTATGGAAGCCTATAAAGAGGCGGATTTGACGCTGAATATCCTTCCCGGCGAAGAAGTACATATGCCTATGACGGATGTGCATATTGTCAATGCCGGTGGCATGTACTCCGTAAACGGTTTGCTGTACAGCAATGCCCAGTTCAAGGAATGCGGCGACGATCTTTCGAAGCGTTCCTTCAACGGAGAAGCACCGGCCATGATCACCGATGAAGAATACGAAAGACAGATTCTGGAGATCATGGAATCCGACCGCTGTGCCGACTGTCCGCCCCGTGTCAACAAGAAGTCCTTTGCCGTATGCTGCTGGGCATTTGACAGAATCCGTGAAGCAGGGGGACTTGGTATTTTTGCCCATCCCTTCTGGATCGCCTATCAGTATAACGTAGCTACCGATCTGACCCTGTATATGATGAAAAAGCATCCCTTTGATGCCTTTGAAGTACTGGGCGGGGAAAACTACTATGATATGAACGGTCTTCAGACGGCTCTGTATTACGAAGAATACAAAGAAGGCCGTGTGCATCCCATCGTAGGCTCCACCGACAGCCATAACTCTGAACCGAGCAACCGTAACTATGACGTTTGCTCCACTATCGTATTTGCTCATGCAAACGAAAGAGAGGACATTCTCCAGTCCATCCGGGATATGTATTCCCTTGCAGTAGATACCATTTCCAAGGAATTCCGTCTGGTAGGCGGGTTCCGTCTGCAGAGATACGGCTGCTTCCTGATGCAGAACTGGTATCCCATCCATGATATGCTGGCCGCCGAGGACGGTGCGCTGATGAGCAAATACTGCGCCGGAGAAGCAAATGCGGCAGAACTGGCAGTCATGAAGCAGAAGTCCGATGCCATGTTTGCCAAATACTTCAAAACCCTGTAATTCCGGTTTGTACCGGCAAACGTAAAACACAATAAACAAGGAAGACAATCAATGAACACAAAGAAATCCATTATCAAGCGCGCAATCACCGATGACGGCAGTGCCAGAATCTTTTTCATCGACAGCACCGCTATCGTGCGCCGCGCCTGTGAGATTCATCATACCTCCAAAACCATGACCGCTGTACTGGGCCGTGCGCTGAGTGCCGCCTCCCTCATGGGTTCTCTGCTGAAGGATCGTGACAATACCCTGACCCTTCAGTTCAAGGGAAACGGACCGGCAGGCCTGATCGTATGTGTCAGCGACTACATGGGCAATGTCCGTGGTTATGCAGAAAATCCCGATGCGGAACTGCCTCCCAACGATATCGGCAAGCTGGATGTGGGCGGCGCTGTGGGCAGAGGTACCATGTATGTTATCAAGGATCTTGGCCTGAACGAACCCTATATCGGCGTGTGCCCTCTGGTATCCGGCGAGATTGCCGAGGATGTAACGGAATACTACGCTTCCAGCGAACAGACCCCTACCGTATGTGCACTGGGTGTACGGGTGGATCAGGACAATATGTGCTTTGCCGCCGGCGGATATCTGCTGCAGCTGATGCCCGGTGCGGAAGAATCCATCATTGATAAGCTGGAAACCAATATCGGTATGATGAATTCTGTATCCCAGCTGATTGCGGAGGGTAAAACCGGGGATGACATCATTGCCGCCGTATTTGCCGGAATCGAATACACCATGTTCGATGAATTCGATGCCGAATACCGCTGTACCTGTGAAAGAGAAAAGTACAAGAGAGCGCTGGTCGGTCTGCGGGAAGAGGATATGAACGAGCTGGTGGAAGCCGGTGAGGATATCGAAACCAACTGCCGTTTCTGCGGTACAAAGTATGTGTTCCCGCTCGACGAAATTCTGAGTGCCCGTGCAGCCCGCAAAGCCGAAGCGGCAGCAGAAGCCGAAGACGAAAGCGAAGAATAACAAAAGAACAAAAACGGATTTTCCATAGGCGCAAACCCATCGGAAAATCCGTTTTTATTTGTTTACGATTCAATACCCTTTGGCAAACTCAGCCTGTGCCGCAAAATAGTCCAGTACACCTTTGACAATGCCCTCGGCAATCTGGGTGATTCCCACACCGGTGGCCATCTGCTCGTATTCCTCCACGCAGGTGATGAACCCTACTTCGATCAGCGTTTGCGGGAATTTCGGGTTGCGGCAGAGGGCGAGCATCTGATACTGGGGATCTCTGAACATCCGTCCTGTGGCATCTGCAACACTTTTGCCCACTTTCTCCGCCAGCAGCTTGCCGGAATCGGCACAGTACAGGGGAAGCACACCGCGCACACGGGTGATATCGACGAAATAGTTCATGGAATTCTGATGAACGGAAATGCATAGTTCCGGTTCCGCCGCTTCCAGATAATCCATACGCTCATACAGAGAAACGGTGGTGTCGTCGGAACGGATCAGGGAAACGGATGCGCCAAGCTCTTCCAGACGTGCCGCCGTTTCCAGAACGATCTGCAGATTCAGATCCTTTTCATTCAGAAAACCGGCAGCATGGGCACCTTTGGCACCGCCGTCCGTCCCGCCATGCCCGGCATCAAGAACAATATCCACCCCGTCAAGAGGCTTCTGTCCGCCGAGAAACAGAATCCGGGGATTGCGGCAGGTGACTACCGTAACACCGTCTTCATAATGCAGATCAAATCCGTAGAAATTCCGCTCGTCCGCCATGGAAAAAGAATACCGCACCCGGTTGGATTCCGGCAGACGGATAACCTCACAGTCTGTAAAGAGAGGATTCGGGCCGATTTTGACATCCGGTGCGGTGTCAGCATCTATGTTGTAAAAGGTAACGATAAATCTGCCCCCGTCCATATTGCCGTAATAGGCGGGCTTGTCTTCGGTGGTGATCCGGAATTCCGTATGGTTGCCGACGTTGATCACTTCAGCTTTGCGGATTTGGGTCAGTTCCGTGGGATAGTCTTCGGTTTCCTCTACGAAATGCTCTGCAATATAGCCGCCCATCCGCAGCTTGTAAAAACCGTTTTTCTGGCTGACCACATAATCGGTCATGCCTTCAGACTGGACGGTGTAGTCGTTGTAATAGGAGCTGGTTTCGGTAAATTTCAGCTCCGCATAATCGGAGATCACCCGGACAGCCAGCCTGGCTTTTTCGCCCATTACCCGGATGTCAGCCGTTTCCGCGGAGGCAGTTCCGTTCGGATGCCTGACGGAAATCACGGCTTTCCCGACCGTACGTACTTCCTCTTCACCCACTTCCGGCAGTTCCAGCATCCCGCCGTAGACCACACCTATGTATCCGTTTTCCGTATACGTGACGGAAGGGGTTTCGTTCATTTTCAAAACAGCGGTTTTTCCGTCCAGCGTCACAGTTACCTCGGAGTTGATCGGCGCAATGCAGGAGATCCACTGGCTGTCGGCGGAGGTGGTCAGCGTGGTGGAAGGATATACGCCGATGATCCCGACCGTTTCCAGAACCGTAGGCTTGTCGGCCTGTGCGGTGACGGAGGAGGACCTGTAATATAAGGTATAAACATATTCCGTGCCGTTCTGGGTGAAGACAAAATCGTTCTGTCCTTCCTCCAGCTCCAGCATCAGGGAGAAATAGCCGCTCTTTGTACGACCCACCTTCTCACCGTCCAGATACAGGGGATAAGCCGGATCGGATACGCCGAGCACATAGGTGGTTTTATCGGTCATGGTGGCACCGTTTGCGGGAGAATTCACCGCAGGGGTCAGACCGTTTGACTGGATGGCGGGATAGATGATCTCATTGGTGTACACCTGCAGCAGATCGTCGGAGGCGCCGCGGATGTTCCGGTTGATCTCATCATAGCCGTAGAACACGCTTCCTTTGTAGGTCAGCTCACTCCGCGCAAAGGAAACCTGCTCAGCCAGTTCATCCGTGGGGTCGGCCCATTCGCCTTCCTCGTACCGGTATGACGCATGGGAAACATACAGATCCACACCGGTGTTGTCCAAAGCGGTATTCCACCAGCGCAGGAGAATATCAAAAGCGGAAGCTTCGGTGGAGAACTGCCAGTAAAGCTGGGGGGAGAGATAATCCACATACCCGCCCTGTGCCCAGGCAAGCGCATCGCAGTACAGGGAATGATAGCCTTCGAATCCTCTGGTTGCGGAACCGCCGTTTTTGCCGTTGTCATTCTGCCAGATACCGAAGGGGGACACGCCGAAAAGACACTCCTTATCCGTTTCCTTTACCGTTTCATATACCGAACGCACGAGGGTGTTGATGTTGTGCCGACGCCAGTCCGCTATGTTGCCGTAATCCCCGCCGTACATGGCATAAGCCCCGGCATCGTCGAAAACACCGGGAGTACCGTCCGCGTTGTTGGCCGGATAGGGGTAGAAATAATCGTCAAACACAATCCCGTCCACATCGTATTTCGATACGATCTCTCTGACGCCGTCCACCACCAGCTGACGTACCTCCGGCAGACCCGCATTCAGATACAGCCGTCCGTCCGCGTAGGGAACGACCCAGTCGGGATTCTGCCTTGCGGGACTGTTCTCCGGCAGGGCGTTCAGATCGTTTTTCATGGAAACACGCAGGGGATTGACCCAGGCATGGATGAATATATTCTTTTCGTGTGCCGCTCTGACCAGATATTCCAGCGGGTCAAAGGCAAGAGTGCCATTTGTGGAGAGATAGGAGGATACCGGGAAAATCTCGCTGGTGTACAAAGCATCGCAGGCGGGACGAACCTGGAAGAATACGGTGTTCAGCCGGTTCTTTTCACAGGTGGCCAGAATGGCATCCAGCTCGGCCTTCAGCTCCTCCGCCGACAGATCTGTGCGGGAAGGGTAATCGATATTATAAACGGAAGCGATCCATACGCCGCGCACCTCGGAAGCCGGGTCAATGATCGGCCGGGTGACGGCATTCCCTGCGGCATGATCCATTGGGGAGAGCGTATCGCTGGCCGCATTGGAACGGCAGGATACAAGCAGCAGGAGAAGACAGAGGAGGGCGAGATATATACGATATTGTTTACGCATGCAGGCGTTTCCTTTCGAAATTGGCGAAAAAAGAGCTGTACGGACCGTCTCGGATTCGACAGCGTTCGTGATAAATATATTGTACCATACTTTACATTTGGAAATCAAGTGCTATTCGCATATTTCCGACAGAGGATGGAGAAGAATACACGGTAATTTTTACCGAAAAAAGAAAGGGTCGGGAATTCATAAATTCATAAAATATCTCTTTTTATTCCCGGGAAAATACGTTATAATATTATAAATATGAAATCAGTATACTGCGCATAGTGTTGCTTAAAATTAAATTGTAAAAAATCAAGAAAGGAACTGACGTCATATGGCAGACAACAAAGAAATTCTGGATACTTCTGACATCAGCTTACTTTATCCCGATACCGACAGTCTCCGGAGACATTCCTCCGGCGAAGACATAGCATCCCTGTCCCAGACCACGGCGGAACAGCTGGAGCTGTATTATCTGATGGATCTGAAAAGCTGTGATTTCGGCAGCTTCTATACAGCGGATCCGGAGGTGATCCTGTACCGTCAGGATACCTTTGCGGATATGATCGCCAACCCTGAGTTGTCCCAGATTCTGCTGAAGATGATCCCGCTTCTGAACGATATCACGGAACTGCGCCGCATGGGTACGGAATCCGCCGGTTCTACGGAAGCCTATCTGTACAGCATCACGGAAGTGGAGCTGTATACCTCTCTGCTGGATCTGCTGAAGGAAAAGCTGCTGCCTCTGGCACCGGGCTTCAGAAGTACGGCCTTCCGTCGTTTTGCGGAACGGATCAATATCCTGACCGCCAGCGAATACTACAGAGATCTGAACGAACGGCTGACGGAGCTGACCTCCCGCGTGCGTGAAATCAGGTCCATCACCATCGGCGTGAATCTGGACTCCCAGCTGCGGGCGGAAAAAGCGGGTGTGCTGTCCATGAACAACGAGCCCTTCAAATCCGGTGATCTGCTGGACAAGATGCTCCGTCTGGATTTCAAATCCGACGAAATGACCTGCATCGCCCCGCTGGTACCTTTCAAGAAGGGACAGCCGGACAACCAGCAGATGGCTCTGTCCAATGCCTTCACCCAGGCGATCAACGAGGTGTTCCGTTCCTCCATCCGGTCCTGGAAAAAGGTGATCCAGATGTATGTACTGGAGAACACGGACTTTTTGATCCGCCTGATGCCGGAGATCGAATTTGTGACCAAAGCCACCGAACTGCTGCTGCGCCTGAAGGAAAAGGGATGTCCTCTCTGTTCCCCGGTGATCGCACCTATGGCGGAAAAGAAGTTCGTCGCCAAAGGCCTGTGCAATCCCATTGTAGCATCCAAACTGGATACCCCCGTAATTCCCAACGACTTCTCCTTCGATGAAGAGGGAATGATCTACGTGCTTACCGGCCCCAACCGCGGCGGTAAATCCGTAATCACCTGCGCCGTGGGTATTGCCTTCATTATGGCACAGCTGGGTCTGCCCGTATGTGCGGATGAATGTGTACTCAGCCCGGTGGACACCATCTATACCCATTTCCCCACCGGCAGTGAGGATACCATCGACAAGGGACGACTGGGCGAGGAATGTTCCCGTCTGGGCATGATTTTCGAAGTGATCACCGAAGACAGTCTGGTGCTGCTGGACGAATCCCTGTCCTCCACCGGTTCCTATGAAGGGGCATATATCGCATCCGAAGTACTGCAGGGCTTCTCCATGGTGGGATGCCGCGGGATTTTCTGTACCCACCTGCACGATCTGGCCGCATCCGTGGATAAGATCAACGAAGCCTGTGTACCCAATGGCGGTGTGAAGATCGACAATCTGGTAGCCGCCATCGAACAGGGCAGCCGCAGCTTCAAGATCCTGCGCATCAAGCCCGACGGTAAGAGCTACGCCAGGGACATCGCGGAAAAATACGGACTGTCCCTTGACAATATTATGGCAAAGGTACGGAATAAATAACCGAATATTCAAATCAGAAAGGCCGGCAGCATCCGTTTTACAGAATGCGGATGCCCGGAAATACAGATATGAGCGAACTGCTGAAACTGCTTGAAAACGATTCCCGACTCTCCGCCGAAGCACTGGCGCTGATGCTGGACAAGGAAACCGGGGATATCAAAAAAATGATTGAAAATTACCAGAACTCCGGCGTGATTCTGGGCTTCAAGACCCTCATTGACTGGGATAAAGTGGACGATACCCATGTGTCCGCGCTGATCGAACTGAAGATCACTCCCCAGAGAGACAGAGGCTACGACCACGTGGCACAGAAGATCTACAACTATCCCGAAGTGGAAAGCCTGTACCTGATGTCGGGCAGCTTTGATCTGGCGGTTATGATCGAAGGCCGTACCATGCGCGAGGTGGCTCTGTTCGTTGCCGAAAAACTGGCGACCATTGAAGACGTAACTTCTACAGCGACGCATTTTGTACTGCGCCGTTACAAGGATAAGGGCGTGGTATTCGGCGCAATACCCACGGATGAAAGAGGGAATGTTGTCTGATGGATTACAGTAAGATACTCTCGGCAAATATTCAGTCCATCAAGCCCTCCGGCATCCGGAAATTCTTCGATTTGCTGACGGGCATGAAGGATGTAGTGGCTCTGACCGTAGGCGAACCGGACTTTGTAACACCGTGGCACATCCGTGTGGCGGCTATTGAAAGTCTGGAAAGCGGCAGAACCTATTATACCTCCAACAGCGGACTGGCAGAGCTTCGTGACGAGATTGCGAAGTATCTGCAGAGAAGGTACAATCTGACCTATAACGGTGCAAACGAAATTGTCGTGACCGTCGGCGGCAGTGAGGCCATTGATCTGACCATGCGCGCACTGATCGACCCCGGCGATGAAGTCATCATTCCCCAGCCGGCATTCGTGTGCTATGGTCCCATTGCGGAAATGGCCCACGGCGTTCCCGTCTATGTGGAAACCAGGGAAGAAAACCGATTCAAACTGACCGCGGATGAACTGCGCGCCGCCATTACGCCGAAAACCAAGCTTCTGGTGCTGCCGTTCCCCAACAATCCCACCGGTGCCGTGATGGACAGGGAAGACCTGACGGCCATTGCGGAGGTACTGAAGGGTACGGATATCATGGTGCTGTCCGATGAAATTTACAGCGAACTGACCTACGGTGCCGATCACGTTTCTCCCGCAGCCATTGACGGAATGTGGGAAAGAACGATTCTGACCAGCGGTTTCTCCAAGACCTATGCCATGACCGGCTGGCGTCTCGGTTATCTGGCCGCACCTCTGCCGCTGGCAAAACAGATGCTGAAAATCCACCAGTACGCCATCATGTGCGCTCCCACCACATCCCAGTTTGCCGCTGTGGATGCCCTGCGGAACGGGGATGCGGATGTGGAAAAAATGCGCAGCGAATACAACCGCCGCCGCCGTTATCTGGTGAACGGTCTGCGTGCGCTGGGCATCGACTGCTTCGATCCGGAAGGTTCCTTCTATGTGTTCCCGAATATCTCCAAATTCGGCATGACCAGCGAAGCCTTCTGCGAAAAACTGCTGTATGACTATAAACTGGCACTTGTGCCCGGTACTGCCTTCGGAGACTGCGGAGAGGGATTTGTGCGTATTTCCTATGCGTATTCCGTGGAACATATATCCAAAGCTCTGGAACGTCTGGAGCAGTTCATCCGCGACAGAGAAGCAGAACTGAAGTAACGAAACAAGGAAACGACCTATGAAGTATTTGATTTCTCCCCATAAAAAGCAGTATAAAGCCAACCTGCACTGCCACAGTATCCTGTCCGACGGCAGAAAAACACCGGAAGAACTGAAGGAAATGTATAAATCCCACGGTTACAGTATTCTGGCCATCACGGACCACGAGCGTCCCGTGCAGCATCAGGATCTGGCAGACCCGGATTTCCTGCCCCTGACCGGTTACGAATGCTATATCCGTCCCGACCCGAAGGGCAGATACGATATTTATGCCAAGGAAGTACACCTGAACCTTTTCGCACGGGATCCCATGAACGAAAAATTGGTCTGCTGCAACGAATGGTACTGCCGTTATCTGAAGCGTGACAATGCCATGGACAGCGTGCAGCGGGTAGGTTCTGAGCGTCCGCGGGAATACAGCCGGGAATACATCAATGAATACATCCGTACCGCCAAGGAGTACGGCTATATCGTGGCGTACAATCATCCCTACTGGTCCATGGAGGACGAAGCGGATATTCTTTCCTACGAGGGACTGTTCAGCTTTGAGATGTGCAACTACAATTCCTATGTGGTGAATTATCTGGAACACAACGGGATGCTGTACGATAAGATGCTTACCGCAAAAATGCATATCGCCTGCCACAGCGGTGACGATAACCATAATGCATATCCCCTCGATCATCCGAACAGCGATTCCTTCGGTGCGTTTACCATGATCTGCCCGGAAGAATTTACCTATGACAGCGTGATCGATGCCATGGAAAAGGGAGAAATGTATTCTTCCATGGGCCCCATGATCCATGAGGTTTCCATGGACGGCAACCGGATCCATATCGAGTGCTCGGAGGTTTCCCATATTTTTGTGTACATGGGCAGCAAGAAGCCGGCCTGTCTCCATGCGGCAGAAGGGGAAAACCTGACCTCTGCGGACTTTGATCTGAATCCCTATGCAAAATATGTCCGTGTGTCCGTTCTGGACAGCAAGGGCAGATGGGCGGATACCAGAGGCTTTTTCCCGGAAGAACTGGAACTGCACGAATAAGTCTGAAAAGTGCCGTTGGGTGAAAAAAGGCCGACAGGCTCCCGTTTCGGCATATTATACGGAAATTTTATAGATTTTTCTGAAGAATTGGCAGAAACACTCTTGCATTTCTTGAAATATTGTGCTATAATTAGTACTGTTGATTTTTGTATTTCATACTACCAAAAACGGAGGTGTCATAGCAGATGGCAAAGTGCTGTATTTGCGGTAAGGGTGTAACTTTCGGTCAGAACGTTTCCCACTCCAACCGTAAGACCAACAGAACCTGGAAACCTAACATCCGTAAGGTCAAAGCAGTAGTTGACGGCTCTCATGTAACCGTTAGCGTTTGCTCCCGTTGCTTACGTTCTGGTAAGGTAACACGTGCTTAATCGTGTCCATGAATACTGTCATACAAACTCCCGCCAAAACGGGGGTTTTTGACATTTCAGCGGTAAATTTGTTTTTTCAGCAGAATGAGGTAGAGATATGTCCGATTTTTCCTGTATCCCCGGAATCATGCGCGAGGCGGCGAAGGTCATGCTGTCCGCGGAAAACATTGACAGAAGCATCCACGCCAAGACGGGGGATCAGAATTTTGTCACCGAATACGATGTAAGAACAGAGAATATGCTCAGGGAAGCCTTTGCAAAAGCCCTTCCGGAAGCGGATATGCTGGGAGAGGAAAGCGCGGAGAGCCACAGTACCCGCATTGCAGACGGTCTGACTCTGATCGTTGACCCCATCGACGGTACGACCAATTTCATCCACGGCTGCCGGTACAGCGCCATTTCCGTGGGCGTATGTGACAGAGGACGGATCATCTACGGTGCGGTGTACAATCCGTACATGGATGAGCTGTTCCGGGCGGAAATCGGAAAAGGTGCCGTTGCAGAGGATCGCGGAACGGTTGTGCCCATCCATGTCAGCGGCAGGGGCCTTTCCGATGCACTGGCCTATTTCGGTACGGCACCTTATTACAGGGAGACTCTGGAGAAGCCCACCTTCCGCACACTGGAAAAGCTGTTTGCCGTAACCAGAGATATCCGCCGCTCCGGTTCCGCCGCCATGGATCTGACATCCATCGCGTGGGGTAGGGGGGATATCTTCTTCGAATACCGCCTCTCACCCTGGGACTATGCAGCAGGTTCCCTGATCGTCACGGAAGCCGGCGGACGGGTTTCCCAGATGGACGGCTCTCCCCTGCGGTTTGATAAGCCCTGTCCGGTGGTAGCCGGTAACCCTGCGGCTTACGAAGAATTTTTCGCAGGCGATTTTCTCGAATTCTAAAACTTATAGATTTTGCGGCCGATGCGTCAGGGGAATATTTCCTGCGCAGCGGCTGTTTCTTTTTTATGAAAAACTTATTTCTTTCTGCATAATTGTGTCCGCTGTGGCAAAACTAAGGCTGTCATTACGGAACACGAAAGGAAAGAGATCCATATGTCAACACGCAGCGCAAAAAAACAGACAAAAGTATTGTACGCCACCCTTATCCTCCTGCTGGCAGCCACAGCACTGCTCTTAATGCTCACAGGCAACGCAGAACGCAGGGATGAAGCGGACACAACGGAAAGCGAAACCCATAAGCAGGAAACCCTGAAGGAAGATACCGGCCTCTTCGGCAATAAGGATAAGGAAACCAAACCGGCAGAAACCGAGAAAACCGGCGCAGAAACCGGAGTTGCCGAGAAGACCGTCGAAAAGGAAAGTGAAACCACTGCCTCCGCACCTTCCGAGGAAAGTGCCGCCGTTTCTTCCTCCGCGGTTCTGCCCGTATTCCACGCCCCCGTGGAAGGGATGATCCACAACGGCTACAGCATGGAAGTGCCCGTGTTTTCCTACACCATGAACGACTACCGCACCCATGACGGCGTGGATATCACCTGTACGGAGGGAACACCTGTGTTTGCGGCGGCGGACGGCGTGGTGCACAGAATCTGGAACGATCCTTTCATGGGCGTATCCGTCAGTGTGCTCCATGATGGGGATGCGGTGACGATTTATCAGAATCTTTCCGAAAATATCCCCGCGGGAATTGCGGAAGGGGTACCGGTAACAGCGGGCCAGATGATCGCCTGCGCCGGGAATACGGCACTTTTGGAATGTGCGGACGAAACCCATCTGCACCTGGCTATGACCGTGGATGGAGAAAGCGTGAATCCGGCGGATTATATGAAGCTGACCTTCGCGGATACGGCATACGAGGACTGACCCCGCAAAAGGACGGCAGAGAACTGTGAAAACGGTTTTCTGCTGTTTTTTCGGTCCTATGAAGAAATAAAATATGAGATATTTACTTTTTTGTAAAAAACTCTTGCATTTTACGGACAAATGTGTTATTATGTACTCCGTTAAAAAATTGAATACAGACATGAAACTGTTGAAAACAAATATGTACCCCAAAGTGCATATTGCGGCAGATGTGTCTCTGGAGAACGCCGATTCCATGCGGCTGCCGAAGGTGGAGGGTCACAAATATGTGGCTGGGTCTCTCAGGCAAAAGGACAGGGCAAATTTTCGTAAGAAATGTTTCTTAACGTAAGATTCTGATTGTATTTTATCTCCGGACGTCGGCCAAAAAGGCTGGCGACTCTTTTTTTAACAACAAATTTTTATTATTTTTTCAGGAGGTAAAAACAATCATGGAAGCATTACAGAATGTTTTGCTGCCGATTATCAAAACAATTAACACGTATCTTTCCGACTACATTCTGATTGTTTTGCTCGTTGGTGTAGGTCTATTTTACTCTATTAAGACCAGATTTGTACAGGTTCGCTGCTTTGGAGAGGCTTTCCGTAAGCTGTTCGGCAACTTCTCTCTGAAGGGCGGTAAGCAGAAGAACGGTATGAGCTCCTTCCAGGCACTGACCACTGCTATTGCCGCACAGGTAGGTACCGGTAATATCGTAGGTGCCTGCGGTGCGATCCTCATAGGTGGTCCGGGTGCGATTTTCTGGATGTGGATTATCGCGTTCTTCGGTATGGCTACAATCTATTCTGAAGCTGTATTAGCGCAGAAGACCCGCAAGGTTGCTGAAGACGGTACTGTTTCCGGTGGCCCTGTATACTACATCTTGCACGCATTCCCCAACAAGTTCGGTAAGTTCTTGGCCGGTTTCTTTGCAATTGCCTGCGTTCTGGCTTTGGGTTTCATGGGTACTATGGTACAGTCCAATTCCATCGGTGAATCCATGCAGACCGCATTCGGTGTGGACAGATGGATTACAGGCCTGGTGATTGCTGCTATTGCTGCATTTATTTTCATCGGCGGTGTAAGCCGTATCGCTTCCTTCACGGAAAAGCTTGTCCCTGTAATGGCTTGTCTGTATATTATCGGTTCTCTGGCAGTTCTGGCCATTCGTATCGAATACATCCCCGAAACCTTCGTTATGATCTTCAAGTACGCGTTCATACCCCAAGCTTTGTTCGGCGGCAGCGTTGGCGCCCTTCTGAAGGCAGCGATCAGCCAGGGTGTAAAACGCGGCCTGTTTTCCAACGAAGCCGGTATGGGTTCTACGCCTCACGCACATGCTCTTGCCAATGTTGCAAAACCACACGACCAGGGTGTTGTTGCCATGGCCGGTGTGTTTATCGATACCTTTGTTGTTCTGACCATGACCGCTCTGGTAGTTATTTCTACTCTGTATGCAGGTGGCGGCCCTCTGGGTGCAAACGGCGTTGCAGAAGGTCTCAGCAAGACCAACATGACACAGATGGCATTTTCTTCCGCATTTGGCAATAATCTGCTCGGCAACGGTTTCATTGCGGTCTGCCTGTTGTTTTTCGCTTTCTCCACTATTATCGGCTGGAACCTGTTCGGCCGTATCAACATGGTTTACCTGTTCGGTAAGAAGTCCAACCTGATCTACTCCATTATCGCTATCGCTTTCATCTTCGCAGGTACTCTGCTGAGCAACGACCTCGTATGGGAACTGACCGATATGTTCAATCAGCTGATGGTTATTCCCAACGTAATCGCGCTTGTAGCCCTGTACAAGATGGTGGATTATGTAAAGAACGACAAGAGCAAGAAATAGGCAATCATTTCTCCCCGATGGATTGTGTGTCCGTCGGGGTTTTTCGTATTCCGGTGGCAGGACGGAAATCTTGACAAATATCACGATATATGATATGATACTATTGGTGTTTATGTGCTTGATCAGACATTACAAAAGAAAGTGAGTATAATAATGAACGGAACGGAAAACAAGAGAGTTTATCTTCTTCCGGAAGAAGGAAATCTGTACAAGACCAATCTGCATTCTCATTCCACAATCAGCGACGGCAAATTTACCCCCGAAGAACTGAAGAAGTTCTATACGGAAAAAGGGTACCACGCCATTGCCTATACCGATCACAGAGCCTGCGTGCCCCATCCCGAACTGACGGATGAAAACTTTGTGGCGCTGACCGGTATCGAACGTGCTTTCAGCTTCGGCACCGCAACCACCGTGCATGTCTGCGGTATTTCCCGTGATCCCGCATTTACCTGGGAAATTCCCGACGAAAAGAATATGGACATCGGGGTTATCAATGCAGCCATCCGGGAGATGAATGAAAAGAACTTCATCACAACCCTCAACCACCCCCGCTGGTCCGCTCTTTCCGCCGAACTGATGGCAGCAATTCAGGGAACGGCCAATATGGAAGTGGTCAATGGATACGAAATGAAGCAGGACGGGTATGGAGATGCTTCCGCACTGTATGAGATGGAGCTGCGCAGAGGCATGAAATACGGCCCTCTCGCTACTGACGACAACCACAGAAGGAAAGCGGACGGGACACCCAGCTATGAATATTTCTGCGGCTTTACCGTGCTGAAGGCAAAAGAACTGACCTACGATGCCCTGATCGAAAGTCTGGATACGGGCGCCTACTACGCTTCCACCGGACCGATGATCCGGAATCTCTGGCTGGAGGATAAGGTGCTGCACATCGAATGCAGCCCTGTATGCGCCGTATATGTACACGGACGCAAGTTCAAATACCGTGCAGCCGCGATCCACGAGCAGGACGATATTGAAGTACTGGACATCAACGTGGAGTCCCTCTGCGATCATTCCGATTATCTGTTTATAAACATCACCAATACCCGCGGAGAAAAGGCATGGGCCAAGCCTCTGTGGTTCGAATAATACCGGAGCGGCATAATGTTTGACATCCGAAAAACCAAAGCTGTCCTGTGGGATCTGGATGATACGCTGTACAGCAGACTGGATGCCGCACGACGGACATTTCCGGGAATGTTCAGGGAACATCTGTATATAAACCGGAGTGAGGCGTTCATTGCGGAAGCCGTGGACTATATGATGGCCCATGTGCCGCGCAACAGCATGATCCACGAGGATGCCTTCCGTGCGCTTCTTGCCAAATATCCGCCGGATAAACCCTACATCCGTTCCGACTGCCTGGCGTATTATTACGACAATATGTGGAAATACGCCGAAGTGTTTCCGGAACAGATCGAAACCGTGAAAAAACTGCGGGAAATGGGTATCAAAAATGCCATTGTAACAAACGCCGCCCCGGAACGGCTGGTGTCCCAGAGACGCAAGGTCGAGGTACTGCAGCTGGCCGGTTTGTTTGATGCCATCGTGTATTCCGGTGAATTCGGTGCCGCTAAGCCAGACCGGCGGATCTACGACCACACAGCCGCCCTGCTTGGGGTGAAGAATGAGGAATGTGTATTTGTCGGAGATGATCCGGATTCCGATATTGCCGGTGCGCTGGGAGCGGACATGGAAGCCGTATGGCTGGATAAATGGGAATATGACGGCAGTTTCGACGGAAATCCCCACTTGTTCCGTGTTTCCTCCGTGAAGGAATATTTTATCTTTGAATGATGGCTCGAAAAAACATTCGCCGGCATATCTATTGACAAAATCCGGAAGATATTGTATCATATACTTGTGTATCCGTTTCCTCCGAAAATGGATAAATGTTATATAATGAAAGGGAAAACTACCATGAGAACTTTTATGGATAAAAACTTTCTTCTGTCCACTGAAACAGCGAGAATTCTGTACCACAACTACGCAGAAAAACTGCCGATCATCGACTATCACTGCCACGTAAATCCCAAGGATATTGCGGAAGACAAGCAGTACTCCAACATCACCGAGCTGTGGCTGGGCGGTGACCACTATAAGTGGCGTGCGATCCGCAGTGCGGGTATTGACGAAAAGTACATCACCGGTGACGCATCCGATTACGAAAAGTTCAAGGCATACGCGGAAGTAATGCCCATGCTCATCGGCAATCCCCTGTACCACTGGACTCACCTGGAACTGCGCCGTTATTTCGACTGCGAACTGATCCTCGGTCCCGATACCGTGGACGAAATCTGGAATCTCACCTGCGAAAAGCTGGCCGATCCCGCTTTCTCCGTACGCAACCTGATCAAGCGTTCCGGCGTGGATATTCTCTGCACTACCGACGATCCCGCCGATTCTCTGGAATATCACAAGATCCTGGCCGCCGACGAAACCTTCGAAACTGCCGTATATCCCGCATGGCGTCCCGATAAGTGCTTCAACATCAACAAGCCCGGTCTGCGCGCTTACTATGATAAGCTGGGCGAAGCTGCCGGTGTGGAAATCAAGGATGTTGCCAGCCTGAAGGAAGCTCTGAGCAAGAGAATTGCCGTATTTGCTTCCCTCGGCTGCCGTACCGCCGACCACGGCCTGGACGAATTCCCCATGTTTGTTAAGCCCAATCCCTATGCAGTGGAAAAGGCTATGGAAGTGGCTCTCGCTTCCGACGGCGCGGATGTAACCCCCGAAATGCTGTGCGTATTCAAGTCCGGTATGCTGCAGTTCCTGGCCGAAGAATACACCAAGAACGGCTGGGTAATGCAGATCCACATGGGCGTATACCGCAACGCAAACGCCAATATGTATAAGAAGCTCGGTCCCGACAGCGGCTTTGATACCATCGGCAATAACGATATCGCCGCTATTATCGAACTGCTGGATATGATGGAATCCGGCAACGCTCTGCCCAGAACCATCCTGTACTCCATCGATCCTACCCAGAATGCGGCCATCGGTACCATGCTGGGCTGCTTCCAGACCTCCGGTGACGGTATGCCCAAGGTAATGCAGGGTTCCGCATGGTGGTTCAACGATACCCTCGACGGTATGCGTGCACAGATGAAGCAGCTGGCCAACCTGTCCGTATTTGGCAAGTTCCTTGGTATGCTGACCGACTCCAGAAGCTTTACTTCCTATCCCAGACACGAATACTTCCGCCGCATCCTCTGCGATGTTATCGGCAGCTGGGTAGAAGAAGGCCTGTATCCCGACGACTGGGAAACTCTGGCACAGATCACTGTGGACATCTGCTACAACAACACCAAGAATTTCTTCCATTTCGGTACCGGTAAGACCAAGTAATTCCCGCGTACCTGCTGTAAAGTATGACTTTTATCAAAAAATATATCGGTGACAAAGCATTCTTCCGTACTCTGCTGGCGCTGGCAGTTCCGCTGATCATCCAGCAGGGTATTACGAACTTTGTCAGCCTGCTGGACAACCTGATGGTCGGCGGACTGGGTACGGAGCAGATGAGCAGCGTATCCATCATCAATCAGCTGCTGTTTGTCTTCAACCTGACTATGTTCGGCGGATTTTCCGGGGCGTCCATATTCGGCGCTCAGTTCTACGGTACCGGGGATTTCAAAGGTATGCGGGATACCTTCCGTTTCCGGTTGATTTTCGGTACGGTGGTGTGCGGTATCGCCCTGACGGTGTTCATCACCCTCGGCGACACGCTTGCCCTGCTGTTTCTGGAAAATGACGTGAACGACCCTGCCGTAGTGACGGAAACGCTGGGATATGCCATGTCCTACCTGCGTATCATGCTGTTCGGACTGGTGCCCTTTATGGTGGTTCAGCTGTACGCCGGACTGCTCAGAGAAATGGGCGAAACCTTTGTGCCCATGACGGCATCCGTTGCGGCGATTTTAACCAATCTGCTGCTGAACTGGCTCTTAATTTACGGTGTGTGGTTCTTCCCGGAAATGGGTGTGGCCGGTGCGGCATTGGCTACGGTGATTTCCCGCTTCGTGGAGATGATCATCGTGGTTGTGTATACCCATGTGAAGAAAAAACGCTTCCTCTTTATCGAGGGGGCATACAGAAGTCTCCATGTACCTGCAGGACTGGTGAAGCAGATCGCTGTTACCGGTACACCGCTGATGATCAACGAGATGCTGTGGTCCCTGGGGACAACCATGATCAACGGCAACTACTCCATCCGCGGACTGGAAGTGGTGGCGGCTGTGAACATTGCCGGTACGGCGTGGAATCTGTTCTGCGTGATCGTGTTCGCCATGGGTTCCGTGGTGGCCATCATGGTCGGGCAGAAGCTGGGCGCCGGCGAGATCGAAGGTGCCAAGGATACGGCACGCAAGCTGATTTTTGTTACCGTAGTGCTGCATATTCTCATCGGCCTGATCGTAATCGGCGTGGCCGGTCTGATTCCCATGCTGTACAATACGGAACAGATCGTGCGGGATACAGCGGCATCCATGATGCGGATCCAGGGATTGATTCTGCCCATGTTTTCCTATGTACATATCGCCTATTTCACCCTGCGTTCGGGCGGCAAAACGATCATCACCTTCCTGTTTGACAGCTGTTATATGTGGACAATCACATTCCCGCTGTCCTATTACCTCTGCCACCTGACGGATCTGCCGGTGGTTACGGTATTCCTGCTGGTTCAGCTGGCGGACGTAGCGAAGCTGGTGATTGCCTATCCCCTGCTGAAATCGGGTATCTGGGCGAAGAATCTGCTGCATACAAAATAACAGTAATACGAAACAAACACAGAGATATGCACGTATCTCTGTGTTTGTTTTTTGAAGATTTATCTTTACACAAACAAAAAAGAAGGGGCTGTTGCACTAAGGATGAAATGTCCTGAATGCAACAGCCCTTCTTTAGTTCAAACCGTTTATTCGTACTTTTTCTCCTTTAGCGAGGAGAAAAAGTACCAAAAAGAGGAACTTTTCCAGATGTCATGGGTATTTCGACCTCTGCGGAGGTCGATGAGGGGCGTTGCCCCTTCAATCCCCACGACCTTTTGAAAAAGGTCGATCAAAACTTTCTACTTATGACAGCCCCATCTAAGTTTTTTGCAAAGCAATTCCCGTCCTCTCACCAAACTTCCGAAAAAGACCAATATACGATCCCATTACCAATTCTCAATCGATATACCAGCCCCTTTTTCAAGTTTTTTGAAAAGATGGGGGTTCGGGGGAAGGAAAACTTTTTGCAAAAAGTTTTCCTTCCCCCGAGAACATACTCCTATAAAAGATTATCTGGTCGGCTTCTTGCCAACGGAAGGGCAGCAGCCGGAGAAGTTCATGATGCGGACGGCTTCGGGGATTTTGCGCAGTGCACGCATATTCGGAACGATGTGGGTATTATTTTCGCGCAGGAAGCGGCTGTCGTCCAGCAGGGACCACATTTCCTTAGTCTCGCCGTTATAGCCGCCGAACAGCTGCTCAAGGGTTCTGTTGCTGACGATATAGTTATTATCGCAGAGGATGTGCCAGGTGTCCTGACCGTCGTAAACAACCTGCAGATAGATTCTTCTGCTTGCGGTACGGTTGGTGTTATGGATGATGACATTGTTGGCGGTGTACCAGTTGGAGGAAGCACCGTCGTGGTAGATGGAGCTGAAGAACCCGTTTTCGGGGCAGGTCAGTTCATCTTCGAACACAAAGTTATCATGGCAGCTGTTCATGAAAGCGGAGTGGGTATTGTTGACATTGCCGCCCAGGGTGTAGATACCGCCGCCGTCACGCATATTGGTCATGAAGGACTTGATATAGTTGTACGCGATTTCCACGTTTTCCAGATTTACCTTTTCGCCGTAAACCCAGTCTACCATGCCCCAGTCCCAGCCCACGGAAATGGCGGTGTAGGAGGAGTGCAGGATGGTGTTGTGCTTGATGCGGATGTCACGGCCCTTGGTAACGATGACGGAACAGCTGTTTTCGTAGGTGAAACCAATGTTGTCCACATAGTTGTTTTCAATGGTGAGCCGTTCCAGACGGTCCTTGGTCCAGTCGGGATTGCCGCCGCGCATGGGACGACCGATACGCAGAGCGGAAGCACCGATGTTGGTGAACCGGCTGTTCACAATGTCGATATCCTGCAGAAGACCTACCATGGACAGACCGTCACAGGGCAGATCGGTGAAGGTGCACTTGTCGATACGCATACCGTCGATATTGACGATGTTGACAGCACCGGCGTGGGGGAAAATATTTTCGGGATACTTTGCATGCCACATACCGGCCTGACCGGCGGAATAGTACCCGGTTTCAGTAACGATGGAGTCTTCGATTCCGGTGAATACGATATTTTCAAAGGTAACAAAATCGAAGTTCTTCAGGGAGAACAGATTGGTCAGCGTACCGTAACCGAAACGGCAGTCTTCCGCGTTTCCGGCAGGGTAGTAGTACAGCTTACCGGTGATGCGGGAATAGGCATACTGACCGGGCTTGTTCAGCACAGCGGGGGAGTTGGCGATGAAGAACGCACGGTTGTTCATGGTCAGGTCGTTGCCGCTTACCGCTTCGGTTTCGGGAATGTACAGCGCAACGTGTACATTGCCGTTGTCATCGGTGAAGTTGTCGTCCAGATCCACTCTGGCGATGTGGTACAGCTTGAATTCCCATTCCACGCGGATGTGGATTTCCGCACCTACACAGTTTTCGTATCCGGCTTCATCAATGGCCGCCTTGGGAACATAGAACTTGAAGGTACGGGAGAAAAGACCCTGACCGATGGCATACTTCTTTTCGCCGCCTACGGTATGGGGAGCGGAACGGTGCTCTGCGGTACGTGCCATATCTGCCAGCTTGCTGTTGACATAGAGACAGCGCAGGTTGGGGTAATTGCCGTCAGCATCCTTGTCCAGCTGACATACGATGTAGGGAGTACCCGCAACAGGTTCGAATTTTTCCGTGGGGATGGGTGCGAGGGAAGAGAAAACGGTCTTGATTCTCTCGCCGCCGATCATACGGATACGCTTCTTGCCGGCCCATGCGGCAGCATCCATAACAACGGCCTTGTCCAGATTGTACTGGCCGCCGCCGAGAACGAAGGTAACTTCACGGTCACCGCTCTTGGACAGAAAAGCTTCGGCACGTTCCAGCGCTTTGGGAAACGACGCGGGTGTTGCAGGCAGATTCAGACATTTCATAGTATATTTCCTTTCCGGTGGAAAATTTGAATGCATATTCATTTTCATTATTGTACCATTAAAAACACCGGATTGCAACCCGTTTTGTCAAAAGAATAAAAAAATTTACAGCCCGCTTTGCGAGGAATCTGCGGAACGGAAAAAAACAGCCGATGCGGAATTTTACAGAATATATCTTTTCTTTTGTCCCGGTTTGTGTTATACTGATAGTGACAGCACAGCACACCGTTATTTTTAGGGCAAAAAACGGAGAAAACGGCATGTATTGTGATAAGTGCAGTAAAAAAGGAGTGAGGGTATGACTTGGGAAGAACTGGAATCGGCCTGCGGACAGTGTGATCGCTGCAGCCTGTGCCGTACCAAAACCAACACAGTGTTCGGTACCGGGAACCGACAGGCAAAACTGATGTTTGTGGGCGAAGCGCCGGGCGAACAGGAGGATCTTTCCGGTATCCCCTTTGTCGGTGCGGCAGGGAAGTTGCTGGATCAGTATTTCACAGCGGTGGGAATTGCAAGGGAACAGGTGTATATTGCCAATATCCTGAAATGCCGTCCGCCGAAAAACCGCGATCCTCTGCCGGAAGAGCAGGACGCCTGTATGGTCTATCTCAGGGAACAGGTGAAACTGATCAAACCCCAGATGATCGTATGTCTGGGCAGAATCTCCGCCATGCGCCTGATCCGTCCGGATTTCAAGATCACAAAGGAGCACGGAATCCTTGTACGTAAGGGTAATTATGTCATGACGGCAGTGTACCATCCGTCCGCTCTTCTGCGGGACATTTCCAAGCGCGAGGATATGTATAAGGACATGAAGCGTATCCGTATGTACTGTGACGAATACATGGCGGAGCAGACATAAAATCCTGCGGAAACAGCGGGAAAGAATCTGCCGGAATCATATGGAAAAATTATTTTTATGCAAGTGTAAAAAATGGTTGTGAAACTCTTGACATTCGCCTAAAGCAATGATATACTTATATATGTAATTATATTTGTAAAATCATGTATGTTCATTCATCTGGAAGGAGTATACAAACCATGAAATGCCCATCCTGCGGATCCGAAGATATCAAAGTAATCGATTCCCGACCGGTAGAAGACAATAACAGTATCCGCCGCCGCCGTGAGTGTGAAAAGTGTCGTATGCGTTTTACCACATACGAAGTTATAGATGCGTACCAGCCCGTAGTCATCAAGAAGGACGGTTCCAAGGAACTGTTTGATAAGAATAAACTGCTGTCCGGCCTCATGCGTGCCTGCCACAAGCGCAATGTCAATGCGGAAGCCGTAGCAAACGAAATTGAATCTGCTCTGTACAACTCCATGCGCCGTGAGATCACCTCTCAGCGTATCGGAGAAATCGCTATGGAAAAACTGAAGGATCTGGACGCCGTAGCTTACGTGCGTTTTGCTTCGGTACACAGAGAATTTAAGGATATTGATACCTTTATGCAGGAAATCGCGGATCTGAAGACCTCCGATAAGCCTGCGGAAGAATAAAACGGCAGATCTGCCGGAATAAGAAACATGTGAGGAAAAATATGCGTCGAGTAATTGCGGGAATCGGCAGTCTTTTTATCTGCCTGAGTCTGACATCCTGTCTGATCCTGAGAGATACAGGGGTTTCCCATATACCCGAAGATGCGGCGGAAACAGAAGCGTTCACCGGCATCCCCGGCCTGAATATTCCAGACGAAACGGGGTATCAGGCACCCGATATGCCGGAAGCCGAAAAGCCGCAGACCGACGATCCCTACCTCGGCGTGGATATATCTTTTCTGGCAGCAGGCGACAACCTAATCCACCCGAACATCTACATGGATGCCGAAAAGCGCGGTACAGCGGAGAAAAAGTATGATTTTCTGCCGGTGTATGCGGATGTGGCACCCTATGTACAGGCAGCCGATTTTGCCTTTATCAATCAGGAAACGGTAATGGCCGGCGAACAGTACGGTTATTCCGGCTGGCCCGCCTTCAACTGTCCCCAGCAGCTGGGTTACGACCTGGTGGAAGTGGGCTTTGATATTGTGGGTATCGCCAATAACCATATGCTGGACAAGGGTACCCAGGCGCTGTCGGATACCATGGATTTCTGGCATACCCAGCCCGTGATGCTTTCCGGCGCCTATTACGATGCACAAGATGCCGCGAATATCCGGACTGTGGAGAAGCACGGCGTCAAAATCGCATTCCTGTCCTATACCTACGGTACCAACGGTATATCCAAGCGTGCGGATTCGCCCATCGTGATTCCGTACATTGACGATAATCTGATCATAAGTGACCTTGCAGCCGCCAAGGAGATTGCGGATTTCATCATTGTTTCGATCCATTGGGGTGATGAATATGCTTCAAGCCCGAACAATGAGCAGATCCGTCTGGCAAAGCTGATTGCGGATAACGGTGCGAACGTGATCCTCGGCCACCATTCCCACTCTCTGCAGCCGATCGAATGGCTGGACGGCGAGAAGGGAAAGGTACTGTGTATCTATTCTCTGGGGAACTTTATTTCCGGTATGAGTTATCCGATCAACATGGTTGGCGGCATGCTGACATTCAATATCACCAGCGACGGACAGGGCGGCCTCTGCGCCTCCGATCCCCTGCTGATCCCGACGGTATTCTACTACAATATGCATTGGTTTGACACCCACCTGTATCTGCTGGAGGATTACACGGATCTGGTTGGTACCAGCCACGGTGTACAGATGAAGGGCAACACCCTGACCGAGGAAGAAGCACGGAAGCTTGTAACGGATGTGATTGACAGCGAATTTCTGCCGGATTATCTGAAGTAAAAAAAGAAAATGCTCTGTTTGTAAATGAACGGGGCATTTTTGTATGACGGGGAAAATTCGGGAAAAGGGTTGCAATTGCCGGGTGGATATGGTATAATTAAAGGCACAATAATATATGTAGAGATATCGAAGTGGTCATAACGGGGCTGACTCGAAACATAGTTCGGTCGGTCACAGACATGGCTGTGAAATCTTCGTTTTTCTCCCGTAATCTCCCGTTTCCTGCATTTTTCACGGAATTGGCGTGCAGGTGACATGATGGGCAGTTCGCAGTTTTCCCGCAAAATTCCGGATAACCTAATACGCAGAGATATCGAAGTGGTCATAACGGGGCTGACTCGAAATCGTGGTCGCTATCGGGAAGCCTCCGTTGCGAAATCCCTTGATTTTACGGGGTTTTTCGGGTATTCTA
>SVTO01000041.1 GCA_015063745.1 Oscillospiraceae bacterium
GCAATAGACTTGTCTTTCCTATTGTACCACCTTAGGAGTTTTTTTGGTATAACCTTTTGTTGCCCACCCGCATAGCGGGTGGTTGTCTGTTTCGCACTTCGTGCTCAACTGCCTAAAGGCATTAAAAAAATACACCTTCGGGGGAGCATATCCCAAAGGTGTACTGTTTTTGGTATACTTTTTTGTTTGGCGGGGTTTACGCCATGTTGTTCAGCTTCAGAGTGAATTCGCTCTTCTTGTGAGCAGCATTGTTCTTGTGCAGAATGTTCTTGGCAACAGCCTGGTCAACCTTCTTAACGGCTGCCTTGTAAGCGATGAGAGCTTCTTCCTTGTTGCCGGATTCAACAGCTGCGTTGAACTTCTTTACGAGAGTACGGAGCTGGGTCTTGAAAATCTTGTTCTGCAGAGTCTTGACAGCGATAACCTTTACACGCTTCTTTGCGGACTTAATATTAGGCATATTTCTTTCTCCCTTTCATTTTTTACGGAATGATATCCGAAACAAAGCCTGTCTGCGCCTGAGAGGGTACGCACGCAAGCATTATCATAGACCTATATATTGTACCACAGGTTTCCCGGAATTGCAAGTCCTTTTCGTTTTTTCTTTTCAAAAATTGTCAATAATTTTTTCGGACGAAAATGTGATTTTTTGGGGATATTTATACAGGATTTTTTTGCCGTATTCCTTGTGAAATGGACCGGATTGTGTTATAATATAATAATAAGATGATTTTATACTGGGGAAGCAGCTTCAATTCCCGCTGCAGGCCCCGTTTCGGAGGATATATCATGAAATACTTCGTTCTCATCCCGGACGGCATGGCTGACCGTAAAATCCCCCTTCTGGGGAACAAGACGCCCATGGAAGCCGCACACAAGCCTACCATGGATATGCTCGCCGCCAAATCCGTCTGCGGTACCGTACTCAACGTACCCGCCGGCATGGTGCCCGAAAGCGACACCGCCAATCTGGCCATCCTGTCCTACGACCCCCGCACCTATTCCAAGGGCCGTTCTCCTCTGGAAGCCATGAGTCTGGGTCTGCACATGGATCCCGACGACACCGCCATCCGCTGCAACGTGGTCACGCTCAGCGAAGAAGAAGAAAATTACGAGGACAAGATCATCATCGACCACAGCTCCGGCGACATTACTACCGAAGAAGCTGCCGAGCTGATCGCCGCGCTGAACGAAGCCCTGCCCATGGAAGGCAGAAGACTGCACACCGGCGTCAGCTACCGTCACTGCATGCTCTGGAAGAATGCCGACCCCACCTACAATTTCGACCGTCCCCACGACCATCTCGGTCAGCGGATCGGCGAATTCCTGCCCAAAGCGGAAAACGGCGGCGCGGAATTTCTGGAATTCATGAAAAAGGGCTATGAAGTGCTGAAGGATCATCCGGTCAACAAAGCGCGCAAGGCCAAGGGTCTTCGTCCCGCCAACTCTCCCTGGCTGTGGAGTCCCGGCAGAAAGCCCGCCCTGCCCGATTTCGGTGAAAAATGGGGCGTGAACGGCGCGGTTGTCTGTGCGGTGGATCTGATCAAGGGTATCGGCGTATGCGCGGGCTGTGATGTGGTCTCCGTGGAAGGGGCTACGGGTAACTATTACACCAATTACACCGGCAAGGGGCTTGCGGCCATTGAAGCCTTCAAAAGCGGCCATGATTTCGTGTATGTACACGTGGAAGCGCCGGACGAATGCGGACATCAGGGCGAAGCGGAACAGAAGGTAAGCTCCATCGAGAAGATCGATGCGGAAGTGCTCGCTCCGGTACTTGCTTATCTGGAATCCACCGGGGAAGATTTCAAGATTCTGTGTCTCCCCGACCATCCCACTCCCATCGAGATCCGCACCCACTCTCCAGAACCGGTTCCCTATTTCCTGTATGATTCCGCAAAGGAAGTCAAAGGCACCGCATTCACGGAAGAAGCCTGCATTGCGGCGGACAACTACACGCCTGACGGATGCACGCTGCTTTCTTCCATGATCGTACGGTAACAAGGAGGTTCTCATATGAACGATAGAATGGATATACCGGAAGAAAAGGCTCCCGCACCGAAGAAGCAGAAAAAGCCGGTCCTCTCCGCCAAGGGCAAGGCCCTGTTCTGGGAAATCTACGATCTGCTGGAAGTGGTTGCATCGGTCACCATTGTGGTCATGCTCGGTTTCGCTTTTCTCGGCAGACTGAACATTGTGGAAGGAGAGTCCATGGACAAAACCCTTGCCGAGGGTCAGTATCTGCTGATCTCCGATCTTTTCTACGAACCCACCCCCGGGGATATTGTGGTGGTACATGACATCACCGCCGCGCCGTACAACGATCCCATTGTAAAGCGCGTGATTGCCGTGGGCGGACAGACCGTGGAGATCGACTTCTCCACATGGACGCTGAAGGTGGACGGCGAGGTTGTGGAAGAACCGTACCGGTATCTCGATGTGGGATACTGTACCCTCCGTGCGGAATACGGTATTGACAGGGACGGCATTTTCCGTCTCACTGTACCGGAAAACGAAGTGTTCGTGCTGGGGGACAACCGCAACAACTCCGGTGACAGCCGTCAGAAGGAGATCGGTACCGTGGACAAGCGCTGTGTTGTGGGCAAGGCCTGCCTGCGTCTGTTCCCCCTCTCCGAATTCGGTATTCCGGACTGATAACGAAAGGTCAAATATTATGCCATCTCAGACTATACAGTGGTTTCCGGGGCATATGGCGAAAACCCGGCGGCTGATTACGGAAAATCTCTCCGCTGTGGACATCGTCATCGAACTGCTGGACGCCCGTATTCCGGGAAGCTCCCGCAATCCCGAGATCATCTCCCTGACCTCCGGGAAACCGCTTCTGACTTTACTGAACAAATCTTCCCTCGCCGATCCCGCCCTGACCAAACGCTGGATCGAGGCATACCGCAGTGCCGGCAGTCATGCACTGGCCATCGACTGTGTAACCGGTGAGGGACTGAACAATATCGGCCCCACCGTGCGGCAGATCCTCTCCGACAAGCTCCGCCGCTACGAAGAAAAGGGCATGAGCGGACGCAAGCTCAGAGCCATGATGGTCGGTATCCCCAATGTGGGCAAATCTTCCCTGGTAAACCGTCTCAGCGGCGGCAAGAAGGCCAGAGTGGAGGACCGCCCCGGTGTTACCATGACCAAGCAGTGGGTACCCACCAAGTCCGGCATTGATTTACTGGATATGCCCGGTGTACTCTGGCCCAAGTTTGACGACCGGCGCATCGGCGAAAATCTGGCTGTGACCGGTGCCATCAAGGACGATATTCTGGACACGGAAACCCTTGCCGGTATTCTGTGTCAGCGACTGATGGAAACTGCTCCCGATGCCTTCTGTACCCGCTACAAGCTGGTGAAGGACAATCTCACGGGACTTCTGCCCCACGAGCTGCTGGAAGCGGTAGCCAAAAAGCGCGGATTCCTTCTGTCCGGCGGAGAACTGGATACGGAACGGGCTGCTGCCATCGTACTGGATGAATTCCGTGCCGCAAAAATCGGCAGAATCACCCTGGAAGCCCCCGAAGCAGCCCAAACGGAAACGGAGTAAGCTATGCTGGATTACGGATTTGACGCAGGCTTCCGCAAAAATGCGGAGGATCTGATCTGCGGCGTGGATGAAGCGGGACGCGGTCCTCTGGCCGGTCCTGTGGTTGCCGGCGCCTGCATTCTGCCCCCGGATATTGTGATTCCGGGACTGGACGACTCCAAGAAACTGACCGAAAAGAAGCGGGATGCCCTTTATGATGTGATCATTTCCAAGGCTCTGTACTGGGGCATCGGAGAAGCATCTCCCGCGGAAATCGACGAATACAATATCTTGAACGCTTCCCTGCTGGCCATGCGCCGTGCCATTGAAGCCATGGGCGTTCTGCCCCATCATCTGCTGATCGACGGCAACCAGACGAGAGGTTTTACCCTGCCCTGTACCGCTGTTGTACATGGGGATGCAACCTCCCAGAGCATTGCCGCGGCTTCCGTGCTGGCCAAGGTGACCCGTGACCGGATGTGCGAGGGGATGGACAGCGAATATCCCGCCTACGGTTTTGCCGGTCACAAGGGATACCCCACCAAAGCCCACAAGCTGGCTGTATACCGTTACGGTCCCGCCCCCTGTCATCGCCGTTCCTTTCTGAGCTTTCTGGAGAAAGACCGGGAAAAGCTGGAAAAGTGGCTGGCGGAAGCACTTGACAAAGAGAAAGAAAGCAGCCGATGAAGGAAAACACACGTACGCTGGGCAAAACCGGCGAAGAAGCTGCTGTGCGGTTTCTCACGGACAGGGGATTTTCCCTGATCGGCCGCAATGTTTACGCCGACGGATGCGAAGCGGATATACTGGCCTGCGACGGCACCTACTTCGTCTTTGCGGAAGTGAAGACAAGACGTGCTCTGCCGGATGTGCCGGATAAGTTCGGCCGTCCCGCCAATGCCGTCACACCGGTGAAGAAGGAACATATGCTGAAGATGGCCTCCCGGTATCTTCACGATCATCCGGAGGTTTTGGAAAAGTACATCCCACGGCTGGATGTGATCGAAGTATATCTCTCCCCCGACCGCGACACGGCTGAGGTTCTGGAGATCCGCCATTTCCCCGATGCGGTACGGAAGACACCGAACTACCGCCGGAAGAATTACTGATTGACACCCGAGGATTTCTATGATTTTATGTGATCTGCACTGCGACACAGCCACCGTTCTGTACCATCTGGGATGGAAGCTGGCGGACAATGAACGCTGTGCCGTTTCCCTGAAGAAAGCTTCCGTCTATGACAAATACATCCAATGTGCCGCCGTTTTCACAAGCACAAGATGCAGCGACGAGGAAGGCTGGGAGCAGTTTTTCAGAGTACGCCGGTATTTTCTGGATGAATGTGACAGAACCGGCAGCACCCTGTGTACCGACGGCGGTATGCTCCGGGATTTCCTGACGGATCCGACCCGCCGCAATGCCTTTGTACTGACCGTGGAGGATGCCCGTATTCTGGCCGGCAAGCCGGAGAGACTGGGGCTTCTTTACGATGCCGGAGTTCGGCTGATCACTCCCGTATGGGGCGGCACTTCCTGTATCGGCGGTGCCCACAATACGGATGAGGGACTGACGGATTTCGGTCGTGAAACGGTGAGCGAAGCCCTCTCCCGGGGGATGATTCTGGATATTTCCCACGCATCCCCGAAGACCGCCGACGAAATTTTCACCCTTGCCGAAAAGTATCCCGGAAAGGTGTGTGCTTCCCATTCCAATGCCTTCGCCCTGACCCCGCACCGACGCAATCTCACCGACGATCAGATGCGCCGTCTGGCGGATTCCGGCGGTATTGTCGGCATCAATCTGTATGTGGAATTCCTGAACGATACGGGAGATGCCACAGCGGAAGATGTTCTGCGGCATATGGATTACTGTGTGAACCTCTGCGGCGAGGACCATGTGGCCTTCGGAGGGGATCTGGACGGCGCGGATTTGCCTGCGGATCTGCCGGATGTAAGCTCCCTTATGTGTCTGATTCCCGGACTGCACCGGATGGGGTATTCGGACGACCGGATCGAAAAGTTGTTCCACACCAACGCCTGCCGTTTTCTGACAGAGGCTCTCGACTGACAAGCAAAAAATAAAGTATATATAAATAACATTATATAGGAAAGAAGATGCCAAACATGAAGTACATCAGCACAAGAGACAATTCTCTCAATCCCACCGCCCTGAGTGCTGCCGAAGCCATCAAAAGAGGCCTTGCAGCGGACGGCGGTCTGTTCATCCCTTCCGAAATTCCCGCGCTGACCCATGGGGATATGGAAAAACTGATGAACATGGAATATGCCGAAAGAGCGGCCTTCGTTCTCTCCATGTTCCTGACCGATTACGACAAGGATGCCCTGGCCGAAGACTGTGCCAAGGCCTATGCCGCAGACCGTTTCCCCGGCGGTGCAGCACCCCTGCATCCCATTGCAGACGGTATTCATTCTCTGGAACTGTGGCACGGTCCCACCTGCGCTTTCAAGGATATGGCTCTGCAGATCATGCCCCGCCTACTGTCCAGAGCGCTGAAAATGACCGGCGAAGAAAAGACCGCCTACATTCTCGTAGCCACCAGCGGTGACACCGGCAAGGCTGCACTGGAAGGCTACCGTGACGTGGACGGCGTAAAGATGGTTGTATTCTACCCCGACGAAGGTGTCAGCCGCATGCAGAAGATGCAGATGACCACCCAGGAAGGAAACAACGTATACGTAGCCGCCGTGGAAGGCAATTTCGACGATGCCCAGTCCGGCGTGAAGGCCATCTTCTCCGATGCGGATCTGGCAAAGAAGGCAAACGATGCGGGATTCTTCTTCTCCAGCGCCAACTCCATCAACTGGGGCCGTCTGGTTCCTCAGGTGGTTTACTACATTTCCGCTTACTGCGATCTGCTGAAAAACGGTACTATCCGGAGCGGTGACGAAATCGTTGTATGCGTGCCCACCGGCAACTTCGGCAATATTTTCGCCGCGTACATCGCACGGGAAATGGGTCTGCCCATCGGCCGCATGATCTGCGCTTCCAACGCTAACAATGTTCTGACCGACTTCATCAACACCGGTGTTTACGACAAGACCAGAGAATTCCACAAGACCATGTCTCCTTCCATGGACATTCTCATCTCCTCCAACCTGGAACGTCTGCTGTACAAGCTGTGCGGCGCGGATGTGACCGGCGAGCTGATGGCGGAACTGAACAAGAACGGCAAGTACACCGTTCCCGCTGAGATCATGGAAAAGCTGCGCAGTGTTTTCTCCGGCTATTATCTGACCGAAGAAAAAACCGCGGAAGTCATCAAGTCCACCTTTGCCGATCACGGTTATCTGGTGGATCCCCACACCGCTGTAGGTCTGGGATGCGTGCATAAGTACCGCGAAGCATCCGGCGACAGCCGTCCCGTTGTTCTTGCTTCCACCGCCAGCCCCTACAAGTTTGCGGCAGATGTTTGTGCTTCTCTGGATATTTCCACCGAAGGTCTGGAAATCGAAGAGATTCTGAACACCCTCTCCGCAAAGACCGGTACGGAAATCCCCGCCCCCCTGCTGCGTACCCTGACCCTGCCCGTACGTTTCACCGAGGTTGTCAAGCCTGCGGATATGCCGGCTGTTCCCTTCGAACACTGATGTCCGTTTTTTCCATCAGTGATCTCCATCTCTCCGGCTCCGTGCCCAAATCCATGGAGGTTTTCGGAAGAAGATGGACCGGATATACGGAAAAGATCGAGAAAAGATGGCGTGCTGTGGTGACGGAAAAGGATACGGTCATTCTGCCGGGGGATATTTCCTGGGCCATGCATTTTTCCGAGCTGAAGACGGACTTGCTTTTTCTGGAATCCCTGCCGGGGAGAAAGCTGCTCGGCAAGGGCAATCACGATTTCTGGTGGACCACCGTGACCAAGATGCACCGGTTCTGCGAGGAAATCGGCGTACATTCCGTGGACTTTCTCTACAACAACGCCTTTGCGGTGGAGAACGGGATCGTCTGCGGTACCAGAGGCTGGTTCATTGAAGAAAAAATGCAGAACACCGTCAACGATGCGGAATATGCCAAGATCGTTGCCAGAGAAAAGCTGCGGCTGGAGCACTGCATTGCCGAGGCCGAAAAGCTGCGCGGTACGGAGGACAAAGAAATTCTTGTCTATCTCCATTTCCCGCCCGTTTTCGGTGATTTCATCTGCGAGGAGTTCGTGGATGTGCTGGTTTCCCATGGGATAAAGCGCTGCTTCTACGGACACATTCACGGGAATTATCTGCTGCCCGCGCAGGTGGACTACAGAGGTGTGCAGTTCATCCTGATCTCTGCCGATTATCTGGATTTTATCCCGCTTTACACCCCAATTTGAGGAAAAAAAGCAAAAAATCGCCGTTTTACACATAAAGTTTTACATTTTTTTCAAATGTTTTTCTGTTTTCCGCATTGACTTATGTATAAAAAAAAGGTACAATGTAGAAAGCTATGTAAATTAGATTAAAATTTCGGAGGTTTATATCCATGAGTGTTAAATCCACTGAGTCTGTTGCTGCTAACCAGTACAAAATTACTTTCGATGTAGATCATGCTACATTCGAAGCCGCTATCAATAAGGTTTACAAGAAGTCCGTGAAGAACATCATCATCCCCGGCTTCCGTAAGGGCAAGGCTCCCCGCGCCATCGTTGAAAAAATGTACGGCAAGGAAGTTTTCTATGAAGATGCCATCAACGAAGTAATCCCCGCAGCGTACACCGATGCTGTAAAGGACTTCGAAAAGACCATCGTAAGCCAGCCCGAATTCGATGTGGAATCCATCGACGAAAATGGCGTTGTTCTGACCGCTGTATTCTTCACCAAGCCCGAAGCCGAAATCGCCGATTACCTGGGTCTCCCCGTAACCCGCGAAGTTAAGGAAGCTACCGAAGAAGAAATCAACGAAGAACTGAGCCGCACCCAGGCCCGCAACTCCCGTATGATCGAAATCACCGACCGCGCTGCCGCTATGGATGACATCGCAAACATCGATTTCGAAGGTTTTGTTGACGGTACCGCATTTGCCGGCGGTAAGGCTGAAGGTCACGAACTGAAGCTGGGCTCCAACCAGTTCATCCCCGGTTTCGAAGACCAGATCGTCGGCCACAACATCGGCGATGCTTTCGACGTAACCGTTACCTTCCCCGAAGATTACCACGCAGAAGAACTCAAGGGCAAGGAAGCTGTATTCAAGTGCAAGCTCAACGGCCTGAAGTTCAACGAACTGCCCGTTCTGGACGACGATTTCGCGAAGGATGTTTCCGAATTCGATACTCTGGATGAATACAAGGCTGATATCAAGGCTAAAATCAACGAAAGACACGCTAAGGCCGCTGATGCTTCCGTAGAAGAACAGATCATCAAGGCTCTGGGCGAAAAGCTGGTTTGCGACATTCCCGAATGCATGTACGAAAACGAAACCGAAAACTTCGTACGCGACTACGACAACCGTCTGCGTATGCAGGGTCTGGATCTGGCTACTTACTTCAAGTACACCGGTATGGATCTGGATACTCTGCGCAAGAATATGCGTCCCGATGCTGAACGTCAGGTAAAGACCAGACTGGCTCTGGAAAAGATCGCTGCGCTTGAAAACATCGTTCCTTCCGAAGAAGAAGTAGAAGAAGAATACAAGCGCCTGGCCGAAGCATACAATATGGAAGTGGAAAAGGTTAAGGAAGCTGTAGCCGCTGATGCTATCGCCGAAGATCTGAAGGTAAAGAAGGCTGTTGACCTGGTTAAGGAAAAGGCCGTTGTTACCGAAGCCGCTCCCGAAGTTTCCGAATAATTTCCGGTAATTCACCGCCGTCATACCGCTGTCTTTCCATCGGGCAGCGGTAGCGGTATTTTTACAAACGATTTTCTATTTCTCACTATTTTTCAAGGAGGATCATATATGGCACTCGTACCTATGGTCGTTGAACAAACCAGCAGAGGGGAACGCTCTTTCGACATCTACTCCCGCCTGCTGAATGATCGTATTATTATTCTGTCCGATGAAGTGAATGATACCACCGCTTCCCTGGTTGTGGCACAGCTGCTTTATCTGGAATCCCAGGATCCCGACAAGGATATCAATCTGTATATCAACAGCCCCGGCGGCTCCGTTTCTGCCGGTATGGCAATCTATGATACCATGAATTTCGTCAAGTGTGACGTTGCCACCACCTGCATCGGTATGGCTGCCAGCATGGGTGCTTTCCTGCTCTCCTCCGGCGCCAAGGGCAAGCGTATGGCACTGCCCAACAGCGAGATCATGATCCATCAGCCTCTGGGTGGTATGCAGGGTCAGGCTTCCGACATCAAAATCCACGCCGACCACATCCTGCGCACCAGAGAAAACCTGAACTCCATTCTCGCCAAGAACACCGGCAAGCCCATTGATATCATCGCACTGGATACCGAACGCGACAACTTCATGACTGCGGCACAGGCCTGCGAATACGGTCTGATCGACAAGGTTATCGAACACCGTCCGTAATTTCACAGAAAGGCTTGATTGACCATGGCTCAGAATACCCGTCCGGGCGGCAGAATCAAGATTGACCGCAGCTGTTCCTTCTGCGGCAGAGGGGAAAACGAGGTAGAATTCCTGATCCCTTCTCCCACGGGACTCTACATCTGCGACAAATGCATTGACGCCTGCAACGATATTATTTTCGACCACATGAGCGCGGAAAACGAAAATCCTTCCCGTTCCCTCTCCGCCGAAGCTCTGCCCACGCCCCACGAAATGAAGGCAGCGCTGGATGAGTACATCATCGGTCAGGACAGCGCGAAGATCGCTCTTTCCGTTGCGGTATACAACCATTACAAACGACTTCTGCACAACGATATGCGCAGAAAGCTGGAAGCGGCCGGCCGTCACAGAAAAGATGCCGATGCCGCACCTGCCGAGGAAGATGTGGACATTCAGAAGAGCAATGTTCTGCTCATCGGTCCCACCGGTGTAGGTAAGACCTTCCTCGCCCAGACCCTGGCAAAGACGCTGGAAGTACCCTTTGCCATTGCCGACGCCACCACCCTGACCGAAGCCGGTTATGTGGGTGAAGACGTGGAAAACATCCTGCTGCGGCTGATCCAGGCGGCGGATTTCGATATTGAACTGGCGGAAAGAGGGATCATCTACATCGACGAAATCGACAAGATCTCCCGCCGCAGCGAAAACCGTTCCATCACCCGTGATGTATCCGGCGAAGGCGTACAGCAGGCCCTTCTGAAGATTCTGGAAGGCACGGTTGCCAATGTACCTCCACAGGGCGGCAGAAAGCATCCGAACCAAGAATTCATTCAGATCAACACAGAAAACATTCTGTTCATCTGCGGCGGCGCTTTCGACACGCTGGATCAGATCATCGACCAGCGCAAGGGTCAGTCCTCCCTCGGTTTCTCCGGGGACATCAAGACAAAGAAGGACAAGCAGAGCACAGCGGTATTCAAGGACGTTTCCGCCCACGATATCGTGAAGTTCGGTCTGATTCCCGAGCTGGTCGGCCGTCTGCCGGTCATCGTAGGGCTGGAAAATCTGGACCGGGATGCCCTTGTGCGTATTCTCAAAGAACCCAAGAACGCCGTGACCAAGCAGTATCGGAAGCTGTTTGCCATGGACAATGTGGAACTGCACTTCACCGAGGACGGTCTGCAGGCGGTAGCGGAAAAGGCCATCGAACGCAACACCGGTGCCCGCGGACTCCGTTCCATTCTGGAAGAAGTCATGACGGATATCATGTACGACATTCCTTCCCGCAAGGACATCGTTTCCGTGACCATCAACCGTGAATGCATTACGGAAAAGGCAGCGCCCATTCTGGAACTGAAATAAATATTGAATCGGGGGAAGAGAAGCTTTTTCGGAAGTTTTTCTTCCCCCGAACCCATTTCTTTTCAAAAACTAAAAAAAGACAATGGAATTGATGAATATCCACCCGGAGTTTTTTGCAAGTGATACTTGCATTTTCTATTTTTTCCATTCCGAAAATACTTGATTGACAAAAATCGGGGAAACTGTTATACTGGATATAGAATCTGATGCGCACAGATACCTTTATTCTGAAAGGATTTTACGATATGACGGATAAAACCATAATCGGACAGAGAATTGCAAAGCTGAGAAAGAATCTCGGACTGACACAGGCGGAACTGGCGGACAAGCTCGGTGTCAGTCATCAGGCGGTTTCCCAATGGGAAAGAAGCGAGACGCTGCCGGACATTCTGACACTGCCGAGGATTGCGGACGTGTTCGGTGAGTCGATTTCCTATTTGCTGGGCATCACGGAAACCGCACAGGCTGAGAAAAAAGAAGATACTGCTGACCAACCGGACGACAGCTCCCACGAAAATGGGAATGATGCCATTGTTTATGATATTGCCGGAGTCCGGGTGGAGATTTCCAACGCAGGCGTATCACTTCCCGATATTGTCAAAGATACGTCAGAAGATGTTGTGGAGGAAAAAGTACTGGAAATGGTGGACAATACCGTGGAAATTCCCGTTGACGGTGGGGATTACAGTATTGTTTTGGAGAGAAATGGAGAAAGAATCAAGATTCCGTGGGATCTGCAGGAGCGCGTGACGGTAATTTTGAAGGGGGATTGTGAGGATGTATCATGTGATTTTGCTCTGCGGATTGAAGGTGATGTCGAAGGCGATGTCAGTGCAATCGGTTCTGTTTCCGTGGGCGGTGATGTAAACGGGGATATCAGTACAAATTGTGAGGATGTATCATGTGATTTTGCTCTGCGGATTGAAGGTGATGTCGAAGGCGATGTCAGTGCAATCGGTTCTGTTTCCGTGGGCGGTGATGTAAACGGGGATATCAGTACAAACGGAACTGTTGCTGTAGGTGGTGATGTCAGCGGAGATATTGATACAAACGGGGCTGTTTCCGTAGGCGGTGATGTCAGCGGAGATATTGATACAAACAGTTGTATATCCGTGGGCGGTGATGTTGACGGAGATATTGATGCTGATGGGGACATCCGAATCTCCGGTGATCTGAACGGTGATGCAAATGCTGAAGGTAACATTACCGTACACGGTGACATGAACTGAATACAAAACCGGGCCTATCCCATCGGATAAGTCCGGTTTTCCTTATTTCCCTTCCCCCGGCTTTCCGTATGCCAGAAGACTTTTCACAAGGAAAAACACCCCGCAGATCAGCACCGTAACATTACCCTCCGTCCGCAGGCAGATCCACAGGGCACATATCCACAAGATACTTTGATTTTATCCCATGACGAAAATCTGACTCCCGCTTTCCGAAAATCATTTTCCGTTGTATGTAACCAAGACGTGTATAATCCGGGGAAAGCAGCTATACTTACCGCCAAAACTTTTGTTCAATGCAGAAAATTCCCCAAAACAAAGTTTTCCTATTTTCAATCAAAGATGCATTATAATGATTCTGTTAAATAATATCTGTTAAAAAAGTCTGCGAAAAATTCGCAGACTTTTGAAATAATGCCTTAAATTATGTGACCGGCTTTTCTCCAATCTTTTTCCGCATTGGCTATATCTTCCTCCGTAGGCATATAATCCGGATGACTGCAACATGGCATTGTAGCTACACCATTCTCATCCGGGAACGGATTCCCGGTGTCATTTTCCCAAAGTTTACGTTCTTCTTCCTTCGTAAAATCGGGAATTCGGTATTCCTTCCCGTTTTCCTGAGAACTCCTGAGGGCTAAGATCGCTGCAGCAGACATGGACACGGAGCGATATACATTGAAGAAAGGTTCAATATCCTCTGTCACATATTTCATAAAGTAATAGGCAACCCAATAATCACCGCCTCCATGTCCGGCCTCTCCCGGTCTGTTATTCATCTCTTCGTCTTCATGCCATCTGGCTTCTACAACGTTTACTTTCTCTTCGCCCTCGGGGATCTGCCAATCGTTATACTGTATCCGTACTTTCTGAATATCCCCACGAACAGATTCCATACTGCCGTATTCTCCGCAAATCCGGTACCAATTTCCTTCGCCGCCCCAAGCCGAACAACCCGTCACTCTTGCCAAAGATCCATCTTCCATTTCACACAGCATAATAGACATGAGATCCCCAACCCGACAAGCTGTTCCTTTCAAAGTTTCCGGGGCAAATACAGATTTACAGTTTACTGCCTTTATGTTGTTTCCGGTAATATACAGAACGGGGGCCAAAGAATGGGTAATATAATAGGATCTGGGCAGCCAATTACGCCAATGATACTTACCCGGCGACATTCTATTCCAATGATCGGGAGCGATCGGATGGTTATACTCCCCTTCACAAAACAACGCTCTTCCCAAATTACCGGTATCGTATCTTCGCTTCATTTCCATATTACATGCAAAAAACGGATAGTTTTCGGAAAGCATATATTTACAACCGGTCTTTTCCACCGTACGGCATAAAGCCACACATTCTGCCATAGTCAGCGCCGGCGTACATTCACTCAACACATGAATTCCCTTTTCCATGGCACGAATGGCATAGGCGGCATGTTCAGTAAAATAGTTGCAAAGCATAACCGCATCCATAAGCCCGCTGTTTATAAAATCATCAAAATTATTGAACACCTGAATGGTTTTATCTTCTTGCAAAGTTTGACGGATATTTTCTAAGGATCTTTGGCTGTTTTCACAGACAGCGGTTACTTTTACATTTTCCATATTTTTGAACTGATCCACAAAAATCCTGCCTCGTATCAGACCCATAATTCCAATACGCATAATCTTTTTTTCCATAATTTTTCCTTTCCGGTAAAACCACCAACAAGTATTCTTTTATACAACTATACCATCGTACTGCATTATAATAATATTATAGCACAAAATTTTCTCCAATGTCATGTACACGATACACAAAATTACATTCTGTATTCTGTGAATTCTGATGGTACCTTGGGTATTCAGGAATAAAATATCCGAAAATTTCTGACACAAAAAAGATATCTGATCCATTCTGTTCATTCCATTCAAACCATACGATATCTTCATGTCTTACTGTTTATTCCCTTTCGGCATTCCATACGCCAAAAGACTTTTCACCAGAAAGAATCCTCCGCAGAGCAGTACCGTAAGATTCCCTTCCGTCCGCAGACTTATCCACAGGGCACATACCCACAGAAACACTGCTGTCAGCAGGGATACCCCACGGCATATCCGTACCGCCGCTCCGTCTTCCAGACACATATGCAGCAGGGAGGACAGAATCCCGCCGCCGTCCAGTCCCGTGATCGGCAGCAGATTCACAATATTCAGACACAGCGCACATACGCAGTAATAGGCCGTCCGTTCCCCGAAGCATGCGGCGATCCACACCGACAGCATCCCAAAACAGCTCCCCGCCAGCTGGATCAGACATTCCCGGCCATAGCTCAGTCCGCCGCAGTCGAAATCCAGAGACAGTCCCGTGATCCCCAGCCGGAACGACCGGCACTTTGCACCGCACAGCCATGCCGCCAGCAGATGCCCTCCTTCGTGGATGCATACCGCCGCCGCAAGGGACAGGGGATAGGCCGTTCTGTCCAGCAGCAGAAGAAGGAAACAGAGGCCCGCAAACATCGGTCCGATCCGGAAACGCATATCAGCCGCCTGTCAGCAGAGATGCCATCACATCCCCGATGTATTCCCAAAGATTCCATTCCCCGCTCATATATCCGAAGGGTTCCCCGGTCACTTCCCTGAGCATTTCCTTCTCTTCCCCACTCTCTGCCACACCCGTACTCATCACCGCCACAGCCACGTTCTCCCCTGCCATAATCCTGTCGGCATCGGTGCTCAGCCCACCCGTCATGCGGTACAGAAACAGGAGTACAAACAATGTACCGAGAACAAACACCGCATCAGCCGTATCCCATGGCCGGCGGGCGGATCGGGGTGACGGGGTACCGGATATTTTGCGCATGGTTCTGCCGTATTGCTGGGTCTGCTTCACGTTATGCCCCCTCTTTCATCGGTTTTCTCTGCGTACCATCTTATGCGCCTTTCCCGCATTTCATGAAGATTTCCCCGCCAAAACAAAAAGCCCGGCTCTCCGGTTGATGCAGAGGGTCGGGTTTTATGCATTTTATTGAATAGGATCGGTCACGATTTCCGCTTCGATGTTCACCGCATCGTTTCCGCACAGGGTACGGAAATAATGGATGTTATCACGGCAGCCGTGGAAGATCCGGACGGTTTCACCGAGGGGCGCTTCGTTCTGGTAATTGATATGCAGTGCGCTTACCCGTTTGTTTTCCATGGGGATAAAGCTGCAGAGCATATCCGCGTATACGGTATTGTTCATATGCATATTCTGGTCGATATCCGCATAGCATACCGTATGCTTGCCAACCTGCGTCAGTGCCAGATCGGCCGGCAGTCTCAGACGCGCCGCTCCTTCCAGCTCCAGAGGCTCATCCGTACCGTAATGCAGTTCCACTTCCGTAACTCTGTGGAGCTTGCGGTCCTCCACACCGGCCAAAGCCCATGCGGATACCGCTTCGGCGACCACCTGATCGTCACGGAGGATACGGTAGCATCTCTGGAAGATCAGGCCCTTGGAAGGACAGGCCCAGGATTCCACCGTGATATTGTCATGGGAGTACAGCGGCGCATGGATGTGCACCTGCATTTTGCTCAGAATGAATGCCAGTCCCTGCCGGAATAGTTCATCATATGTAGGACCGTTTTCCTCCATCTGGCTGAATGCGCCGTCCTGCATGAACTGCAGAATCTTTGTGGCGGATACCACCTGATTGCAGTCCACATCATTGGCTCTGACACGGTATTTTCCACACCATTTCATAGTTTCACCTGTTATCGAAAATTTTGGTAAAAAAGGCGCGGGTGCAGCCTTCAGACAGTACACCCGCGCTTTGTTCGGTTCATGAATTACAGAGTATTGTCGGAGCCGAGAACGTCCTTGATCTTGTGTGCAACGGTCTTCTTAACTTCTGCACGTGCAACGGTCAGGTAGGTTCTGGGGTCGAATACTTCGGGCTGATCATGCATTACGCGGCGGATACCGGCAGTCATGGCCAGACGGATGTCGGAGTCGATGTTGATCTTGCATACTGCCATGGAAGCGGCCTTACGCAGCTGGGATTCCGGAATACCAACAGCGTCCGGCAGAGAACCGCCGATAGCGTTGATTTCCTGTACATATTCCTGAGGAACGGAGGATGCGCCGTGGAGAACGATCGGGAAGCCGGGCAGTCTCTTGCCTACTTCTTCCAGAATGTCGAAACGCAGCGGCGGGGGAACCAGGATACCGTTTTCGTCTCTGGTGCACTGAGCAGCGGTGAACTTGTATGCGCCGTGGCTGGTACCGATGGAGATTGCCAGGGAGTCAACACCGGTGCGGCCTACGAATTCTTCTACTTCTTCAGGACGGGTGTAGGAGGAGTGTTCGGCAACAACGTCATCTTCAACGCCGGCCAGAACGCCCAGTTCGCCTTCTACTACTACGCCGTGTGCGTGAGCGTATTCAACAACCTTCTTGGTTACTTCGATGTTGTCTTCGAAAGAGTGGTGGGAACCGTCGATCATTACGGAAGTGAAACCGCCGTCGATGCAGGCCTTGCAGATTTCGAAGTCAGCGCCGTGGTCCAGGTGCAGAGCCAGGTCGATGTCTGCGTCCTTGATGGCTGCGTTTGCCAGAGCCAGCAGATATTCCTGCTTTGCATACTTTCTCGCGCCTGCGGATACCTGAAGAACTACGGGAGAACGGAGTTCGCCTGCCGCTTCGGTGATCGCCTGAACGATTTCCATGTTGTTGATATTGAATGCGCCGATTGCATAGCCGCCTTCATAGGCCTTTTTGAACATTTCCTTTGTGGTTACAAGTGCCATATTCTCTCTCCTGTCTTTTTTACGGGTTTCCCCGCATGATTGAATTTTACTTTACCTATATATTATATACTATTTTAGAAAAAAATCAACGGGTAGACGAAAAATGTACCATTTTTTTTACATTTCCGGATTTTTCCGTCCCCCGTGTGGGATTCTGACGAAAAACGGGTGTTTCCGCCGCTTTGTTTTCGTGATTATGCTTTTTCTTCACTGTATTTTTACAATTTATTTACATTTTAAATTATTGTAAACTTTAATGGATGAAATTGTAAAATGTGGATTTCGGTACTTGATTTTCCTTAATGTTGTTGACTTCGCCAAAAAAACGTGATAAAATATTATACTGAACTAAATTTGCTCTTTCGGTAAATCGGGGACATTTTTCTGTATAAAACGCTTAAATCCCGCAAAAAACCGGTGATCCCGAAGAAGCAGGCACAAAACTCTTAAGAATGGAGTGACAGCGCAAATGGTTAAACCGCAAAAAGTCGGAAAGAACATCCGCATGAGCTTCTCCAAGATCGATGAAGTTCTGGAAATGCCCAACCTCATCGAAGTGCAGAAGGAATCCTTCAACTGGTTCCTCAACCAGGGGCTCATGGAAGTACTGGAGGATATCTCCCCCATCACGGACTACTCCGGCAACCTGTTTATTGATTTCGTCGGCTATTCCCTGGATGCAAAGCCGAAATATCCTGTTGAGGAATGCAAGGAGAGAGACGTAAACTACGCCGCTCCCCTGAAAGTGGACGTTCGTCTGTCCAACAAGCTCACCGGTGAAGTGAAGCAGTCTTCCATCTTCATGGGCGACTTCCCCCTGATGACGGACAAGGGTACCTTCGTGATCAACGGTGCGGAACGTGTTATCGTTTCCCAGATCGTTCGTTCTCCCGGTATCTACTATGAATCCGCTGTGGACAAGACCGGTAAGCGTACCTTTACCGCTACCGTAATCCCCTACCGCGGCGCATGGCTCGAATATGAAACCGACGCCAACGATGTGTACTATGTACGTATCGACAAGAACCGCAAGATTCCCGTAACCGTGCTGATCCGTGCACTGGGTATCGAAACTCCCGAGGAAATCGCAGCTGTGTTCGGCGAAGAACCCAAGCTGTATGCAACTCTGGAAAAGGATATCTGCGAAAGAGAAGCACTGGACAACAAGACCTCCATCCGTGACGAAGCACTGAAGGAAATCTACAAGAAGCTCCGTCCCGGTGAACCTGCCATCGTAGAATCCGCAGAGATCCTGATGAACGGTCTGTTCTTCGATCCCAAGCGTTATGACCTCTACGCAGTTGGTCGTCACAAGTTTGACAAGAAGCTGGCTCTGGGCAACCGTCTGGCCGGCCACACCCTGTCCCGTCCCGTAGTAAGCCCTCTCACGGGTGAGCTGCTGTATGAAGACGGCGTGGTTCTGACCCAGGAAGATGCTCTGGCCATCGAACACGCAGGTGTTACCGAAGTATATCTGGTAAGAAATGAGTCCGGCGCGGAAATCAAGGTATTCTCCAACGGCACCATCGAACCGGAATACATCCTCGGTTTCTCCCTGGAAGACTGCGGCGTTGTGGAAAAGTGCCGCATCGACGTACTGCAGGAAATCATGGCGGAAGCCGGCGGTGACATTGATGAAATCAAGGTTATCGCAAAGCGCCGTCTTGCCGACCTCTGTCCCAAGCACATCACCCGCGAGGACATTCTCTCCTCCATCAACTACCTGCTGGCTCTCTCCCACGATGTGGGCGTGACCGACGATATTGACCACCTGGGCAACCGTCGTCTCCGCAGCGTAGGTGAACTGCTGCAGAACCAGCTCCGCATCGGTTTTGCCCGTATGGACAAGATCGTTAAGGAACGTATGAACATTCAGGACAACGAGGCGCTTTCTCCTCAGACCCTGATCAATATCCGTCCCGTTGTTACCGCGATCCGTGAATTTTTCGGATCCTCTCCTCTGTCCCAGTTCATGGACCAGAACAACCCTCTGGCAGAACTGACCCACAAGCGCCGTCTGTCCGCCCTCGGTCCCGGCGGTCTTTCCCGTGACAGAGCTTCCTTCGAAGTCCGTGACGTACACTACACCCACTACGGCCGTATGTGTCCTATCGAGACTCCCGAAGGTCCCAACATCGGTCTGATCTCCTATCTGTCCACTTACGCCAAGATCTCCAAGTACGGCTTCATCGAAGCACCTTACCGCAAGGTTGTACACGAGACACTGGAAGACGGCACCGTTCGTCACAGAGTCACCAATGAAGTGGAATACATGACCGCAGACCGTGAAGACAATTTTGTTGTTGCTCAGGCCAACGAACCTCTGGACGACAATATGTGCTTCATCAACAAGAAGGTTACCGGCCGTGCCCGTGCTGACATCGTTGAAATCGATCCCGCCAAGGTTGACTACATGGACGTTTCTCCCAAGATGGTTGTATCCGTTGCTACCGCAATGATTCCCTTCCTGGAAAACGACGACAACGCCCGTGCGCTGATGGGTTCCAACATGCAGAAGCAGGCTGTGCCGCTGATGGTTACCGATTCCCCCATCGTAGGTACCGGTATGGAATACAAGGCTGCTGTGGACTCCGGTGTTGTGGTTGTCTGCGAAAACAGCGGCTGGGCTGAATCCGTTACCGCCGACGAGATCGTTGTTCACTGCGACGACGGTCACAAGGATACCTACCATCTTATTAAGTTCAAGAGAAGCAACCAGGGTACCTGCGTAAACCAGCGTCCCATCATCAATCAGGGCGACAGAGTGGAAGCCGGCCAGATCATTGCCGACGGTCCCGCTACCTCTGACGGTGAAATCGCTCTGGGTAAGAACGCCCTCATCGGCTTCATGACCTGGGAAGGTTACAACTACGAAGACGCGGTTCTCCTGAACGAACGTCTGGTAAGAGATGACGTTTACACCTCCATCCACATCGAAGAATATTCCCACGAAGCAAGAGATACCAAGCTCGGTCCCGAAGAGATCACCCGCGAAATCCCCAATGTGGGCGAAGACGCACTGAAGGATCTCAACGCCGACGGTATCATCAAGAAGGGTACCGAAGTCCGTGCCGGCGACATTCTGGTCGGTAAGGTAACACCCAAGGGTGAAACCGAACTGACTGCGGAAGAAAGACTGCTGCGCGCCATCTTCGGCGAAAAGGCAAGAGAAGTCCGTGACACCTCCCTCCGTGTTCCTCACGGTGAACAGGGTATCATCGTTGACGTAAAGGTATTCTCCAGAGAAGCCGGCGATGAACTGCCTCCGGGAGTAAACAAGGTTGTCCGCGTATATATCGCACAGAAGCGTAAGATCTCCGTCGGTGACAAGATGGCGGGCCGTCACGGTAACAAGGGTGTCGTATCCCGTATCCTGCCCCCCGAAGATATGCCCTTCCTGCCCGACGGTACACCTCTGGACATCGTGCTCAACCCTCTGGGCGTTCCTTCCCGTATGAACATCGGTCAGGTGCTGGAAGTGCATCTGGGTATCGCCGCCAAGAAGCTGGGCTGGAAGATCATGACCCCCGTATTCGACGGCGCAACCGGCAGCGACATTTCCGAATGTATGCGCATGGCCGGTATGGACAGAGATGTAATGCCCGGTGAAAACACCAACGGTAAGAACCTCTTCGAGGAAATCGCTGATGAATCCGGCAACCGTACCCTCCGTCCTCTCACCGCAGAAGAAGCCGAAAATGCGGAATACAAGGAATCCCTCCGTGCCATCGGCAAACTCAAGATCATTGACGGTAAGACCGTTCTTTACGATGGCCGTACCGGTACTCCCTTCGACAACCCGGTTACCGTGGGCGTTATGTACTACCTGAAGCTCCACCACCTGGTTGACGATAAGATCCACGCACGTTCCACCGGTCCCTACTCCCTCGTTACTCAGCAGCCTCTGGGCGGTAAGGCTCAGTTCGGCGGCCAGCGTTTCGGTGAAATGGAAGTATGGGCACTGGAAGCATACGGCGCAGCTTACACCCTGCAGGAAATCCTGACCGTGAAGTCCGACGATACCATCGGCCGTGTCAAGACCTACGAAGCCATTGTCAAAGGTCAGAACATCCCGACTCCCGGTGTTCCCGAATCCTTCAAGGTACTGGTTAAGGAACTGCAGTCCCTGGGGCTGGATATGCGTGTGCTGGGCGAAGACGGCGAAGAAATCGAGCTTTCCAAGCTGGGCGATGACGATCTGGATACACCCGTTATTGTCTCTGACGACAACGAAGTGACCGAAGAAGACATCGGTACCGCTGTGGAAACCGACGATCTGTACGACTCCTTTACCGATGAAAACCCCGATGACGAGCTGGAACCCGATGACGATGCTCTGTTCGCCGCCGACAAGGCCGGATTTGACTTCGGACTGGACGATGAGTATTGATCCCGCCGGCGTCTGCAACCGAATTTTATACCATTCCGGTCATTGTCCCGGATTCAATATATAAAGAGAAGGTATACTGCTGATGGAACGCAATGTATTTGATTCTATAAAAATTGGTCTGGCTTCTCCCGAGATGATCCGCAGCTGGTCTTTCGGCGAGGTAAAAAAGCCTGAGACAATCAACTACCGTACCCTTAAAGCAGAACGCGACGGACTTTTCTGCGAGCGCATTTTCGGGCCCACCAAGGACTGGGAATGCCTCTGCGGAAAGTACAAGCGTATCCGTCACAAGGGTAAGATCTGTGAAAAGTGCGGCGTACAGGTTACTCAGAAGAAGGTAAGACGCGAACGTATGGGTCACATCGAGCTTGCCGCTCCCGTTTCCCATATCTGGTATTTCCGCGCCATTCCCTCCCGTATGGGCCTGCTCCTCGACATCTCCCCGAGACTGCTCGAAAAGGTTCTGTACTTCGCCTCCTATATCGTAATCGATCCCGGCTCCACTCCTCTGGCCAAGTACCAGCTGCTGAAGGAGTCCGAATACAGAGAAGCTTACAACCGCTACGAAAACGATTTCCGCGTAGGTATGGGTGCACAGGCAGTCAAGGAACTGCTGGCTGAACTGGACATCAATGCGCTGTCCGAACAGCTCAAGGCCGAACTGGAAAACGCAAGCGGTCAGAAGAAGATCCGTATTGTAAAGCGTCTGGAAGTTGTGGAAGCATTCCGCAAGTCCGGCAACAAGCCCGAATGGATGGTTATGGACGTTGTTCCCGTCATTCCTCCGGAAATCCGTCCCATGGTACAGCTGGACGGCGGTCGTTTCGCATCCTCCGACCTGAATGATCTGTACCGCCGCGTTATCAACCGCAACAACCGTCTGAAGAGACTGATCGAGCTCCACGCTCCGGATATCATCATCCGCAACGAAAAGCGTATGCTCCAGGAAGCGGTTGACGCACTCATCGACAACGGCCGCCGCGGCAAGCCCGTAACCGGTCCCTCCAACCGTCCTCTCAAGTCTCTGTCCGAAATGCTCCGCGGTAAGCAGGGTCGTTTCCGTCAGAACCTGCTTGGTAAGCGTGTTGACTATTCCGGCCGTTCCGTTATCGTTGTCGGTCCCGATCTGAAGATCTACCAGTGCGGTCTGCCCAAGGAAATGGCACTGGAACTGTTCAAGCCCTTCGTTATGAAGCGTCTGGTGGAAACCGGCAAGGCATCCAACATCAAGGAAGCCAAGAAGAAGGTCGAAAAGGTAAATCCCGATGTTTGGGATGCACTGGAAAACGTAATCAAGGCTCACCCCGTTCTGCTGAACCGTGCGCCTACCCTGCACCGTCTGTCCATTCAGGCATTCGAACCCGTACTGGTTGAAGGTAAGGCCATCAAGCTGCATCCGCTGGTTTGTAAGGCATTCAACGCCGACTTTGACGGTGACCAGATGCCCGTACACGTTCCCCTGTCCGCCGAAGCACAGGCAGAAGCACGTTTCCTGATGCTTTCCGCCAACAACCTGCTGAAGCCCGTTGACGGTCGTGCCATCGCCGTTCCTTCTCAGGACATGGTGCTCGGTTCCTTCTATCTGACCATCGACAAGCCCGGCGAACCCGGTGAAGGCAGAGTATTCCGTGACTTTGACGAAGCTGTTATGGCTTACGAAAACGGACAGCTCGGTCTGCACGCGCCCATCAAGGTTCGTGTTACCAAGGAAATCGACGGTGTTATGCAGTCCAAGCTCATCGATGCTACCCTCGGCCGCCTGATCTTCAACAAGCCCATTCCTCAGGACCTGGGTTATGTGGACAGAACCGACCCCGAAAAGGCATTCGATCTGGAAATCATGTTCGTCTGCGGTTCCAAGGAACTGGGCAACATCATTGACCGCTGCATCCGGACCCACGGCTTTGCCACCACAGCTACCATGCTGGACGATATCAAGGCTATGGGCTACAAGTACTCCACCAGAGGTTCTATCTCCATCTCCGTGGCGGATATGATCATCCCCAAGGAAAAATATGCGCTGGTTGCCGCTGCCGAAAAGAAGGTTGACACCATTGCCCGTCACTTCCACCGCGGTGAGCTGACCGACGAAGAACGCTACAATAATGTAATCGAAGTCTGGGAACAGACTACCAAGGACGTCGTTGCTGCCCTGCAGGCCAACTTCGACCGCTACAACTCCATCAAGATGATGTCCGACTCCGGTGCCCGTGGTTCTATGACACAGATGCGTCAGCTGGCCGGTATCCGTGGTCTGATGTTCGCTACCAACGGTAAGACGATGGAGCTCCCCATCAAGTCCAACTTCCGCGAAGGTCTGAATATTCTGGAATACTTCATGGCTGCCCGCGGTGCACGTAAGTCCCTGTCCGATACCGCTCTGAAGACCGCCGACTCCGGTTACCTGACCAGACGTCTGGTTGACGTAGCACAGGATGTTATCATCCGTGAAGAAGACTGCGGCGCCGCTGCCGGTATCTGGGTTTCCGATATCAAGGAAGGCACCGATGTGGTTGAAGGTCTGAAGGACCGTCTGGTTGGCCGTTATGTGATCGGTGATGTTGTTCATCCCGAAACCGGCGAACTGCTGGTAGCGGACAACACCATGATCTCCGAAGCCGATGCAGCCGCTATCGTGAAGGCCGGTATCACCGAAGTACAGATCCGCACCGTTCTCCAGTGCCGCTCCCGTTACGGCGTCTGCGCACACTGCTACGGTTCCGACCTGGCAAACGACAAGCCTGTCAATATCGGTGAATCCGTCGGTATTATCGCTGCTCAGTCCATCGGTGAACCCGGTACTCAGCTGACCATGCGTACATTCCATACCGGTGGTGTAGCCGCTGCCAACATCACGCAGGGTCTTCCCAGAGTTGAAGAACTCTTCGAAGCACGTAAGCCCAAGAAGACCGCCATCGTTGCCGAATGTGCCGGTATCGCCAATATTCACGCAGAAAAGAAGACCTACAACATCGCTATCACACCCGATGACGGCGGTGAAGAAGTCATCTATCAGGTTCCCTTCGGTACCAGAATCGTTATCGAAGACGGTCAGCACGTCAACCCCGGTAAGGAGCTGACGGAAGGTGACAAGAACCCTGCCGATATCCTGCGCATCAACGGCATTGACGCTGTTTACAACTATATCATTCTGGAAGTCCAGAAGGTTTACCGTTCTCAGTCCATCAACATCAACGACAAGCACATCGAAGTTATCGCACGTCAGATGACCCGTAAGATCAAGGTCCTTGAAGAAGGTTCCACCAACCTGCTGTCCGGCTCCATGGTCGGTGTGGGTGAATTCCTGTACGTCAACGAAGAAATCGATCGCCGCATCGCTGCCGGTGAACTGGATCTCATGAAGGCTGTGGGCGAACCCGTTCTGCTGGGTATCACCAAGGCTTCCCTGCTGACCGAATCCTTCATGTCCGCCGCTTCTTTCCAGGAAACCACCAAGGTTCTGACCGAAGCAGCCATCAAGGGTAAGGTTGACAACCTGCTGGCTCTGAAGGAAAACGTTCTGATCGGTAAGCTTATTCCCGCCGGTACCGGTATGCCCTGCTACCGCGAAGTGGAAGTGGAACACACCGTTCAGCCCGACTCCGCATTCTACGATCTCGACGAACTCACCGATCCCGACGCAAACCGTGATGAAGACGATGATCTGGATGACGGTATGTTTGTCTCCGACGAAGTCGACTCTATAGACGAAATCGACGAATCTGCCGGTATTTCCGTCGTTACGGATGCCGATGATTACGCCGAAGAAGACGAAGAAATCGACGAATAATCCCCCCGTACAAAAAGCTCTGCCGGGAATTTCTCCGGTAGGGCTTTTCTGTATTTTCATTATTCTTGTCAGTATGCCGTTTTGTTGAAAATCCTGCCAAGTTTTCAGCATTTTTTGAATAATAATTGTGCAAGTGGGAGAATATAAAAGCATTGATCTCCGCCTCTTGACAAATTTGATGTTTTTTGTTATAATGTGTTCGTATGTGGTTTGCACTATAAGTGTGCCCATACGCAAAAAGATTGTGCGAGGGGTTCATCTCTTCCCGTCGCCATAACATTTATTACAGAAGAAAAGGAGGAAAAACAATGCCAACCTTTAACCAGCTCGTTAAGCAGGGCAGAACCGACAAGACCTACAAGTCCAAGTCTCCCGCACTGCAGCAGGGCTTCAACTCGTTGAAGAAGGCCTACACGGATCAGAGCGCACCTCAGAAGCGCGGTGTATGCACCAAGGTATCCACCACCACGCCTAAGAAGCCTAACTCCGCTATCCGTAAGATCGCCAAGGTTAGACTGACCAACGGCATGGAAGCTACTTGCTACATTCCCGGTATCGGCCACAACCTGCAGGAACACTCTGTTGTTCTGATCCGCGGCGGTCGTGTACGTGACCTTCCCGGTGTGCGTTACCACATCATCCGTGGTACCCTGGATACTCAGGGCGTTGCAAACCGTAAGCAGTCCCGTTCCAAGTACGGCGCAAAGAGAGATAAGAAGAAGTAATTCTCATTCTCTGCCGCACTACCCTATTTAACTCGTTTGTGTGTACCTCTGGCTGTAATAAATGTTACACTGGCCCGGTCGCACTTACGGAAGATTTCTTTCGAGTACCTGTGATATCATAATTTTAATGAAGGAGG
>SVTO01000042.1 GCA_015063745.1 Oscillospiraceae bacterium
ATAGAGTATTTTCTGGATGCAGTGGCTTCACAGGAAGTCTTACGATTGGCAACAGTGTAACTACGATAGGTGATTATGCATTTGATGGATGCAGTGGCTTCACAGGAAGTCTTGATATCCCGGATAGCGTAACCACGATATGTGGTTTTGCATTCCGGGGATGCAGTGGCTTCACAGGAAGCCTTGAGATACCGGATAGCGTAACCACGATAGGTGGTTTGGCATTTCATGGATGCAGTGGCTTCACAGGAAGTCTTACGATTGGCAACAGTGTAACTACGATAAATCGGGAAGCATTTGAAGGATGCAGTGGCTTCACAGGAAGTCTTACGATTGGCAACAGTGTAACTACGATAGGTGAAAGAGTATTTTATGGATGCAGTGGCCTCACAGGAAGTCTTGATATCCCGGATAGCGTAACTACGATAGCTTTGGATGCATTTTATGGATGCAGTGGCTTCACAGGAAGTCTTACGATTGGCAACAGTGTAACTACGATAGGTAATAATGCATTTTATGGATGCAGTGGTTTCACAGGAAGTCTTACGATTGGCAACAGTGTAACTACGATAAATCGGGAAGCATTTGAAGGATGCAGTGGCTTCACAGGAAGTCTTGAGATCCCGGATAGCGTAACCAAGATAGGTTATTCTGCATTTTATGGATGCAGTGGTTTCACAGGAAGTCTTGATATCCCGGATAGCGTAACCACGATAGGTGGTTCTGCATTTTATGGATGCAGTGGCTTCACAGGAAGCCTTGAGATACCGGATAGCGTAACCACGATAGGTAATTATGCATTTTATGGATGCAGTGGTTTCACAGGAAGTCTTACGATTGGCAACAGTGTAACTACGATAGGTGATGGAGTATTTTCTGGATGCAGTGGCTTCACAGGAAGTCTTGAGATCCCGGATAGCGTAACCACGATAGGTTATTCTGCATTTTTGCGTTGTAGTGGTTTTACAAGAGTTGTGATACCGAGTAGTATATTATCAATAGGTCATTATGCGTTTTCCGAATGCAATAACATCGAAGCTACCTACTACACCGGTACACCCGCTCAATGGGCAAATATATCTATTGCTACTGAAAACTACCCCCTCACGAAAACCGTCTATTACTACAGCAGATCCATCCCCGATTTCACCGATGGCTATACCTACTGGCACTACCTCTTCGGCGAAATCGTAATCTGGGAATACATCCCCTATCCGTATACCTTCGAAATCATCGACGAAACCTATTCCGTGATCACCGGCTACATCGGCGATGGCGGCGCGGTGGAAGTGCCCGATAATTTCTACGGCTATCCCCTCCGCATCATCGACAATAATGCTTTCGCCGACTGTACCACTGTGACGGAAGTTATTGTCCCCGACGGCGTGAAAACAATCGGCAATGATGTTTTCAATGGCTGTACCGGTCTGGAATCCGTTTCTCTGCCGGACAGCATCGAATCCCTCGGCATTGGTACCTTCTCGGGATGCAGCGCTCTCACAGACAGCAAGCTTCCCGCAGATATGGAAGCTCTGCCCGCCAGAACCTTTGAAAACTGTACGTCGCTGGTGTCCCTTAACCTGCCGTCCGCCATTACATCTGTTGGCAACGACGCTTTTGTGGGATGCTCCGGCCTTATGGATATCGAGCTTCCCGCCGGACTGACCACAATCGGAAGCCGGGCGTTCTCATACTGTACAGCACTCACAGAGATCAAGCTTCCCGCAGATATAACCGCCCTGCCCGACAGCGTATTTGAAAACTGTACAAGCCTGGCGGATGTGAAACTGCCCTCCGCATTGCAGTCCGTCGGTACTGCCGCATTCCGCGGTTGTCAGAGTCTGGAAAGCATCACGCTTCCCGCCGGACTGACCACGATCGGTAATTCCGCATTTTACGGCTGTTCGCTGCAGGATTCGATCATGATTCCCGCATCTGTGGAATCCATCGGAACCTCGGCATTTGCTGCCAATGACCTGACAGCCATTTACTTTGCCGGCGATGCCCCGACCGTAACTGCCGAAGGACGGGAAACATCCACATTCGACAGTGTGGTTACTCTGTACTATATGCCAAGCTGTTCCGGCTGGATCGACAGCAGTGCATTTGATGAAACCAACAGTACATGGAACGGCTACAAAGTCCTGCCGTACGGAATCGAAAACGGCCGTGTTGTGTATAAGATCATTATCAAAGCATTGGACCACAGAACCAATCTGCCGCTGGATGGTGTGACCGTAGCGATCACCGGCGGAGATACGGGTGTTACGGATGCCAAAGGTATCGCTGTGCTCAATAAACCGGATGCCGAGACGGTAACGGTTTCCTTTACAAAGGAGGCGTACGTCCCCCTGACGATAGAGGAATACAAGGTGCATGCTTTCGATGTGGTAATTATTTATCCGATCGACAACAAAGCGATCATTCCGTATAAATGCAACAATGTATTTATCAACAATAACGTAGCCCAGATCAATAACAAACTGAATAAGTTCAGCACCATTTCTGTCATCGGACAGTCGCTGTATGACAAAACAAAATATGAGCTTGTACAGGGCGGCAAGGTACTGGGTACCAGCTATGACGGTAAGTTTTGGATACACAATTCGATGTTCAAGAACAACGGTCAGCCCATCATCGCAAAAATGTATACCTCCGACGGTATTGTAACGGAGAAAAAACTGAATATCCGTGTGGTATCCTTCTGGTTTGGCGGAAAATTCAGTGATATCTTCAGCTTCCTTGACGGTAATGAAGATGGATTGACACTGAATTTATCCGGTGCAAATGGTATCTTGGATAAGCTGAATCTGAAGATCAAGCTGGATGACGTAACATATAAAACGATTCTGACGGATGATTCGTTGAAAATTGGCTTTAATGTTCCGGTAGAAGAGGAAACCTCACTGATTCAGCTGAGCGAGGCAACCAAGAAAAAACTGAAAGATATCCGGATGAAAGAACCCAAGAGCACCGTTTCCGTGGATCTTGCCGGATACATCGTACTGAATTTTGATGATAACAGCATTACGAAGGTTCACTCCGAAGCTGTTTTTACAGTAAAATTCGAAAATTCGGTATCCGCACCCACGGTCTATATCATCGGTATTCCTCTGACCGCCGAAATAGAGGTATCTCTCGAGGGTGAAGTGACCATAAAAGGACTGGGCTTTGATTTTGCAAACCAGAAGATCACCTGGCCGTCACTTGAAGCGGGTATCAAAGGTTCTGTTTCCCTTTCTGCCGGTGTGGGCTGGAAATACCTCAGCGCCGGTGTATACGGCAAACTCGGCACTTCTCTTGAGCTTGGCATCATTCCGGAATTCTATGTTGAAAACTTCAAGGTGAATGGAGAGATAGGGCTATATGCCAAGGTCTGGAAGTGGAAAAAGACCCAAGCATTGGTCTCCGGAGAATATGTGATTTATTCACGACCGGCCACATATGGCTTGCGATCTGTAATGTTGAGTAATGCAGCAGAATTGTCAGACGAAGAAGCCTACGTTGTTGCGGAACGGACATATCTCGCAGCCCGTTCTGCGTGGACAAACAATATTGCTGACGGTGTACTGCAGTCGAGTACATATGATGCGATTGCCCCCCAGATCGTAACCTGCGGTGATATTACCATGATGGTATACATCGATGATAATGGCGGGGAAGATATGCATAACTATCAGGAACTGGTTTACAGCGTGTGGAACGGTTCCGGATGGAGCGAACCTGCAGCGGTATCTTCCGATGCACTTCCGGATGGAGAATTTGCGTTGTATTCCGATGGCAGCGACATCTGGCTGGCATATACCGAAGTCAAACGCGCCTTAACGGCAGAAGATGACCTGACAGAAACGCTTGCCTGCGTGGAAACCGCTGTCGTGAAATACGACAATGTCAGCGGAACATTCGACGAACCGGTTCGGCTGTCCGATAATGATTCCTATGATCTGCATCCTGCAGTGATTTCTGTGAATGGTGATCCCGTGGTTATCTGGGTGAATAACAGTGACAATCGGATTTTTGGTGTTTCCGACAACAATACGATTTATATGAGCCGACTTACAGAAGGCACATGGTCCGTACCTGTTGCAATTTCCCAGGATGTATGTGCAGTAAAACAACTTGAAGTGGGCATTTTGGACGGTGGCAATGTAATAATCGCCACAGTGCAGGATACAGACAGTGATTTCAGTACCGGTGAAGATGATGCGATGATTCTGTATACTCTTGACGGAACATCATTTACATATGAGCCGGGTACCTGCACGGATATCATATTTGGAGACAACACACTGTATCTGCTTGGCGGAGAAGCTGTATACAGCATAATGTCTTACGGCGGAGATATGTCCGTTGCAACAGATGTATTGACTGCGGAAAATACAATCGATATCGATGTGATTACCGAAGCTGACAAAACCAGTCTGGTAGCCCGTATCGGAAATACGGAAGGGGAAAACGGCGGCAGTGATCTGTATATCATGGAAAATACCGGAGACGGATGGACCTCTCCGGTAAGAATAACTACATCTGAAGGATATGTGGACAGTTCGGATACTATTGTGCTGGATGAGAAAATTCTGACTGTGTACCGCAGAACGGAAGTAACATTTGCGGACGAGGAATTGTATCTGAACTGTGATCTTTGCTCGGCATATATGGAGCGGACTCCCGTGCTGAAGATTACAGATATCCGGTATGACATGGAAGATCTGCTGGATGAAGATTCTGTTGTATTGCATATCGATGTGCACAACACGGGTATGGGTACTGCGGGGGCGTACAGTATTGCAGTAGACGGCAAGCACGCAGAAACCGTTACGGTAGAGATTCTTCCCGGTGAAATGCAAACCACAGTTGTTGAGTATACGATTCCGGATGATGCGGAAAGTATAGTTGTTTCTGTAACAGATGAATACGGTATGTCCGAAGAAAAAGAGATTACGGTAAAATTTGTGGATTTTTCCGTCATTGCCGAAGCGAAGGTAATCAATGATATGCCGTATGTGAATGCAATCGTGGAAAACAGCGGAAATCTGGCCGGTAAGGGTACCGTCTACATCAGATGTGACGATGAAAACGGAGAGATACTCTACAGTGAAGAAATATATCTCACTGTAGACGAAAGCAGTTATGTTCTTCTTGTCGTACCGGATTCTTCAGTGAACCGCGTGTATGTTGAAACAGTCCCCGAAACAGAAGATTATTTCGCGGGCAATAACTACGAGGTGGTATCTCTGCTGCGATTCGATACTGTAAGTGAGATTGAAGATACCTTTACCGTAAACGATATATCTTCTGTCGGCTATACAGTAAACGGTCAGATCGTAACGATAATCGGAGATTCTGCCTGCAGACTGGGTTATCTTGACGGGGACGGGTATGTGTCGATCCCCGCAGTTGCCAATGCCGATGGCAGCCACAGCTTCACAGTACCCGAAGGTACGGAAGAGCTTCTGCTGGTTGTGGTCGGGGATATGAATGCAGACGGTACTGTAGATGACCAAGACACCGTTCTGCTCAGTAAAGCCCTTTTGCCTGCCGGAAATGTATCGCATGTGGAACTGACTGTTGAACAGGAGTTTGCTGCAGATATCAATCTCAACGGCAAACTGAATTCTGCGGATAAGGTTCTCCTTGCACGCAGTCTGTTGGATAAGACCCATGCAATGTACAAGGACCTGATGTGGTGAAGGGCGGTCAGTGAACCGGAGTGTAATCGGGGCGAGTGACTGCAGGAATATCCTGAAGATAAAATTTGCAAAGGACAGGTGATAAAGCCTGTCCTTTGTGTTTGGCGATACAAAAAGACCTTGTAGAATAGTGCACATCGTCATGACTTTTTCGAACTGCACTTCGTACTGGAGGGCAGTACGGTATATACGGTCGAAAATACAGAAATCACCATGTGCGCCGGTCAGTTTCTGATGATCAAGCCGCTGGTGAAACATTCGCTGAGCAGCATCAGTACGGATTTTCTCAAGCTAACGGCAGCATTTACCGTACCGGAAGGCAATCCGCTTGCCGAGGCACTGAACAACGAACGATTCGTCTGTTCACACATGACGCCGCAGCTTATGGCATCCGTGGAATTTCTGTTCGAAGAGACGTCCCGACCCACGGAATACACCTCCCGGATGATCACGGGGCGCGCCTGTGAAATGCTGTATTCGATCGTAAAACACAAGCTGCACACCGTTGATACCAACATCCCGGATACCAATGCCGACGAGCGCGTGGTACGTGCCAAAAAGTATATTGACGATAATGTGTCCGATTTTCTGGATACGGGTGATGTGGCGGATTACTGCAATCTGAGCATAAAGCAGCTGAACCGTCTCTTTACCGCAAATGAGGGAATGACAGTACTCCGATACATTCATTTATCCAAAATCGCCCGTGCCAAAGAACTGCTGACCGACGGGGAATTGAGTATACGTGAAATCAGCGCGGCTCTGGGATTTCAGAATGAGTATTATTTCAATACATTTTTCAGCCGTGTGTCCGGTATGACCCCGGGGGATTTCCGCAGATCGATCAGTGTACCGCAGTAAGAAAATTATGCAGGAAAATTATGCAGGCAGGGAACAAATCCGACTCGATGTTCGTCAAATACAAAGGAAACAAATATTACACAAAAAGGGAAGAATATAAGAAAAAACAACCGCCAAACCACGATATTTCGGAGGAAAAACATGAAATTTCGCAAGATCATCTGTATTGCATTGCTCCTGGGCCTGTGCACTTCCTGCACAACAGGAAACGAATCTGTAACTGAAACAGAATCCACAGAAACCCTGCCGCAGGAATCCACGGAAACCACCGCCGAATCCAATCCCCCGAGCGGGGAAATAACATTCCCGGAAGATTTCGTGTATCCCGTCACCGATGGGTCTACTTCTACCACAAACCTGGATAAAGCCGTGCAAATCGCACTGTACGGCGGTGAACCTCTTGTCAAACATACAAAAACATACGAAGCTTTCTGGAATCTTCTGCAAGGCAGCTGTGATCTGATTTTTACCACACCCCTTTCCGCAGAACAGCTGCAGATGATGCAGGATCAGGGATTCCGGCATGAAGCAGAACCGATTGCCGGAGAGGGATTTGTGTTTGTGGTGAACAAAGATAACCCTGTGGATACGCTTACGATCGAACAGCTGAAAGGTATCTATTCGGGAGAAATCACCAACTGGAAGGAAGTTGGCGGCCGTGATGCGGAAATCATGGCCTACCAGCGCAACACGGATTCCGGCAGCCAGAACTATATGCTTGCATTTATGGGAGATACGCCTCTCATGAAACCGGTTACCGATCAGGTTCCGGCTTCCATGAGCGGGATTCTCAATGTTATTGCCAATTACGACAACGGTATTGACGCGATCGGATATTCCGTATATGCCTATTCCGACGGGATGTACGAGAATATCTCGCAGATCAAATATATAAAAGTAAACGGCGTGGAGCCATCCCATCAAACCCTTGCCGACGGTACCTATCCGCTGCTTGGCTACAATTATGCGGTGTTCTCCGCGGACGAACCGGAAGATTCCCATGTGCGTACACTTGTGAAATGGATACAGTCCGATGCGGGACAGCAGGTAATTGCAGATGCCGGGTATATTCCGTACCGCATGGTGGAAGGTCTGACCATCGGTGAACAGACTGCCGGGGTTCTGTATACAGCCGAAGCTTCGTCCGGAATCCCCAAGCCCGATGTCAAGACGGATTATTATTTCGAAGCCGGTGTACCGGATTCCTTTACCGCAGAAGGACTTGACGGGAAAATTGAGGCTTTTGTCACGGAAGCCACAAACGAGCTTTCGCAGATCGATGAGGAAAAAATGCTTTCCTATGTGGATTTTCGTGTTACACATGACCGTGCGCCGGAACTGGTTACCCGCAAAAGCCTTGTGGTCAACGGATATCTGTCCGTTCTTGTGGGATGGAGATACAATTTTGAGATAGGCGATTCCCCTGATTACTATTACGATGTGCGTACTGCTGTTTTCGATATTTATACCGGAGAACAGCTGGAACTGTCCGATCTGTTTTTTGAAGGGGTTGACTTCGTTCCCTTACTGAACAACTGTCTCGCAGGTGAAGCGGTGAAATCCTACGATGATTGGGGGAACAGGCATGAGATGCTTTGCGAGTTTTCGGGACTGCATGAAGGTGAGTTTGCTTTCACAGCTGACAGCATCATTTTCAAACCGAACACCTGCTTTGCGGACGGCGTTCAATTGTCCATCGCTGATCTTTCGGAATATATGATTACGAGTATCCCCAGAGATATGGTCGGCTGTATTTCCGGAGAAGAATCCATACATTTGAAAATGTATACTACTGCAGATGGAGATATCGGTTACGGCGAAGAAAAGAACGGCATTCCCATCTGGTATCTGGATGCCGGAAAAGCACAGGTTTCTGCCGAAGTGTGCGATAAAGTCAATGCATTTATTGACAATATCTACGAAAACCATTTCACAGAAGAGAAACTTATGGCATTGGCGAAAGAAAAGGGAATGGCAGCCGAACGTGTCACAGCCAGCTGGGTTCCGGATTTCCGGATTTTCATCACGGGTGACCGCTATATTTTGTCAAGAGGCACCAATACAGTGGATGTGTATAACGAGGGCACGTCTGATCAGCTTACTGTAATCGATGGACAGTATTCTTCCGATCATTTCGCCTACTATTTCAATATCCATACCGGAGAGCTGCTCAAGATGTCCGATCTGTTCACCGACGGCTGGGAGGAAAAAGCGGTAATCTACCGGGATAACGAATATTTTGTTACGTGGGCTCTTGCCGATGCCGATTTGTATACGGCAGATGTTGCAATGGATACGTGCAGAATAACAAATATTGCGAGATACAGCGACATACCGTATTACACAGCGGATTCCCGGGACGACCTGTGGAGAGCCATTGTATTCGCCGTAACCCAGTCGGGGGATCGTATTGCGGTAGCGGTTCCGCAGGAGTATATTGCCCATTGAATGGAATATTCAATATAAACGTAAAGGACAGGTGAAAAAGCCTGTCCTTTTGTATGTATTCAGTCCGTCTTATCTTCCCTCCACGCCAAACCGTACGAAGGCATACCGATCCAGATAACCGGCACATTCTCTTCCGTTCCATTCCTTTTCAAAGGAGAATGTTCCCGGATCCACATCTGTGGGTTCGGGATCATGCCTATGGTGGGGTCCCATCAGATTCCGCATGGCATTTGCAAAATCCAGTTCGATTTCGTTTTCGCCTTCTCTGAGATACCGGATGAGATCCACATGGCGCAGGAACAGCATATTCCCCGCAGAAACGCCGTTCACCTTCACGGAAGCAGCGGCAAATCGGCCTTCCAGTGCCAGAACCGTTGCGTCACCGACCTTGTAGTCGTAAGTGAATTTCACAGTCATATGCCCGCCGAAGAAGGGATAACCGTCCCGTACCACATTTCCGATGGTCACACGGTCTTTCTGATTCGTCAATACAAAATCCCCGTCATAAATCAGGGCGTTTTGTACATTCTCCGTGAATATACCGGCGGTTTCCAGCGCAAAATCACCCACCAGATAAGCCGCTTCGATCTCGGTGTCGAATACCAGACAGTTCCGGAGGGATTCGGAAACACCGCCGTAAAGGACGTAGTACACATAATCTCTCTGGTAATGATTCAGCGTTACGATCACTTCGTTCACACCGGCTTTTACATAGGGCGCAATATTTACGGAAGCAAAGCTGCGGTCGAACCACCATGCTTCCTTGTCGGGAGTGACCTCCATACCGTTTATGGCAACAGAATCCTGTCCCATGGGCTCCAGCACCAGTCTGAGATCATCCGTCCTGTAGTTTTCCGATGCGGTAAAGGTATACTTGAGCCATATCCGGCCGTTGTACTGTTCTTTCAGCAGATTGTCCTTGATGCCGTAGATGGACAGCACTTCGTCATAGTGTACACCGTCCCTGGACAGCATAGCGGTATCCAGCAGCATCATATTTTCCGGCTTCTGCGCAAAATCAGCTCTGTCCGGTACGGGAATATACGTTTCGGGAATTTCCGGTTTGCCTTCGACTGTGTCCACGTCCACTCCGTTTACCAGCAGCAGATGGGACTGTGCATCTTCAAACCGCAGATATACGATCCGGCCGCCGCACTCCCGGCAAATCTCTCCGTTCACGGATTTGCACACCGGCATATCCGGATTGTCCAGATCAATTTCACAAACAGTCTTCGCATCGGGAATACCAACCTTCACACAGTCGAATGTATCCGCGGAAATATTGGTGATGAAGATCAGAGAAGAGCCGTCTTCCAGCTGTCTGGTCATCTTCCGCAGAGCAGGGATGTTTTCACCGTTTGCTGAAATCCGCGCATCACGCTTAGCCAGCAGATCTTCCCAGGTGATGTTGGATTTCAGCCAGTCCATATCGGCTTTTGCCCCATCAATACATGCCGGCGCATCCTTGTACAGCCATACCTTGCCGCCATTCGCCATGTATTCCTGCAGCATCTCAGCTGTTTCGTGATCCAGAGTGTAAGTGAAGGGGACAACTACCGCATCATAGGTACAGAGCCCTACCCGGATCGTATTGCCGCATACCTCAGCGTATTTCTTCATCAGATTTTCGTCACCGAAGTGGTACGGGACCTGATGATGCCCGAGCAGTCTGGAAAGACCGAAGAAATGTTCTTCGATTTCTGCCAGCCAGTCGGTATCCTTTTTGTACTTCATATACGCACCGTGAATGGGATGGATCACCAGAACCGGTGCATATTCTTCTCCTTCCGCCAGCGCCGCACCCAGACGGTTATAGTGCAGATCAAAGGGGATCATCTGATCCTGCCACGGGTTGTGTTCGGAATAGTGGAGAGGGTAGTCCCTCTTACGCTGACCTCTTTCGGAATAGGGATACAGGTGCTGGCACATCAGGTTGACCCCGCCCGCATACTGCACATCGGCGATCCGCTTCAGTTCCGTGGGAGAAACGTCCCAGCCGCAGCAGGCGAACATTTCGGACAATGCCTTCTTCCGTCCCAGCTGTGCGCAGACAGAACCCAGCTGCTTGGGGGCGATATCGTCCCAGACCCAGCGGCCCAGATAATCGATACCGGGGATATCTTCATATTCATAGAAAGGCATGACACCGCCGCAGCACATCATCTGCCCGCCCAGATAGGATTCTTCCAGCGCATGGCCGGTGAGTTTTACCCCGTTTTCCTGACACCATTCATACACCTGTTTCACCCAGTTGTTGATGAACAGTTCGTGGATCAGCTTGTAGTAGTCATAGCGGAACTTGTCCCCGCCCGGGATGTCCTTTTCAAAGATGGCGGGGAGTCCCGTGAAGATTTCGTATCCGTAGGTTTCCCGGAAGGCCTTGGGCAGGGTGTTGGAGTAGGTGTGTCCCCAGCGGAAATACTGGGGTTCATCGGTAAAGAACCCGGGCATAGCGCCGCCGAAATCTTCCCCGCAGGCCATCTTGTATTCTTCATGGGTCAGAAGCAGGAACTGTTTCGTGATCTCCCCGTCCAGCATATCCACATAGGAACTGTCATATTGCCGGTAAATCCGCAGGTATTCGATGCATCCGTCCACAGGTGCGGTTACCCAGGTATAGGAACCGTCTTTGTTTTTGATATAAACGGCAATGGTGTCTTCGTCGTCAGGAAAAGCGGAGACCGTTTCGGCCAGCATCCCCAGCGCAAAATTCTTTTTATCATGCAGCAGCTTCCCGCCGGCAAATCCGGAAGGCCAGCCGTTTTCATCATAGGCCCATGCTTCCATGTCCAGCTTTTTCGCTTCATCCACGCACGCATTGATGCAGTGAAACCAGTCGTCGGAGAGATATTCGGTTTCCAGTCCGCCGCGGGCATGCATAAAGAACCCGTTCATCCCGAGCTCCTTCATCCGACGGATCTGACGCCGCAGTTCGCCTTCCTCCAGCTTATCGTTCCAGCTCCAGAAGGGAAGAGAACCGTAGGAAGGTGCCTTGTCGTGAATTTTTTGAAGGATATTGTTCATGTGTACCTCGCAAAAAGTAAAAATGGCTTCCGGAGAAACATTCCGGGCGATTGTTGCGGTATTTGGATAACAGATTCTCCGGGAAAGGGAAGCGTGGGTGGATTCTGCTGAACTACTTTTTCTGTACCACCGTAATGCATTTTCTGTACTCGGCCGGAGAGGTGTGGAACTCCTTGGTGAATACTCTGGAAAAATAGCTGTATTGCTTATATCCCAGTGCGGAAGCAATTTCTTTCAGGGGAATATTGGTATGAATGATCAGATGCTGCGCCTTGGACATCTTCGTTTTTCGGATGTATTCATTCAGATTCTGGCCGGTGTGGGTTTTGAAAAGGGAATTACAATAATTCGGAGACAGGAAAACACTTTTGTTCACCTGCGAAACGGTAAGGGATTCATGGATGTGTTCATCGATATACCGTTTCAACTGAATGATATAGCTGTTGTCACGGGAGGTCATGGACATTTCATACAGCGTATGGTACAGAATCCGCACACAGTATTTGCTTTTTTCCTCTGCATACCCGGAATAGCTGGTCGTGTAGGTTTCATATAACGAAAGCAGAGTCTTTATTTCCTCGTTTACCTGATTCCGCAGGACCCCGCTGAATATGGGCAGAACATCGTCTTCGTCTGTAATGATATTGAAACTGTAATACTCTGCGGCACCGCCCTCTTGACGGCTGCGGACATCTCCTTTTTGGAAGACAATCACATCCCCTGCATGGAGTTCCACATCTTCATGATTGATGCTGTATCTCATGACACCGTTCAATACAACCGTGATATCTGTATAGTAAAGTGTCTGATCGGAGAGTGGTCTCACATTCCGTATTTTGGTTCTGGAAAAATATATTACTTTCATAGGATACTGTTTGCTCGCAATCGTTGTTTTGGATAAGTCCGACGCATAACAGCATTCATGTGTGTAGTTGACAATGTCGGATGTATCTTTTATAATGTATTATAACACATTTTGTTTTTGTATACAAGATACTAAACACAAAAGAAATTGCGGGTGTATTATAACAATATTACGCTGTATCCTATATTTGTGTAAAAATTGCAAAAATCAAAGAAAAGTATCATTAGGGGAGGAATTTGTATGCGTATCGGTGCTCAATTGTTTACCGTTTATGATTATTGCCGGACTTTGCGGGATCTTTCGGAAACACTGCAGAGAATTGCGGACATCGGCTATACTTCCGTTTATGTTTCCGGTACCTGTGATTTTGAAGCGGAGTGGTTGGCGGTACGGAAAACGTAATCCGGGAACATGATGTATTCTCCTGCGACTATATCGGGATCAGCGGGATCCCCGGCGGTTTCGACGCCATCCGTGAATTTCCGGCAGCAGGAATGGAAATTGCGCAGAAGATGAAGGCCGGCGGGAAGAAACTGATGTATCATAATCACAACTGGGAATATGAGGTCCCGTGTGATGACGGAAGAAGCATTATGGAATTTCTTTCTGAGGAAAGGCCGGCTGGACTGTGTACATCTGAAGGATATGCTGGATGCCGAAAGCCAAAAGATGTGCTGGGTAGGAAACGGTACCGTGATGGATTATGAAAAATAGTTTCTGCTCTGGCGGATGCGGGAACCGGGTTCGCTTTTGCGGAGCAGGACACCTGTTATGGAGAAAATCCCTTTGACTGCCTGAAAAAAGCTATGCATATCCGATATCATTGGGGCTGCAGTGAAGCATTTTCTCTTCCCGGCGGTTCATACCATTACATCTCTGTTTTTCATCAAAAAACTTATAGATATTTGTCGTAATTTATGATATACTGTAATATACAGAGAATGAACTTGCAGGCGGCAAAAAAGCCCCCTTTTTCATTGTATACGGCAGTCCTACTCTGATCAGTCAGGAGAACATCATTATGACAACCAATCACGATTACAGTTTCCGCAACCGGGAGTTCTGCAGGGTACCTCCTCTGAAACCGACGCCGAATGCCTGCGGGAATGCGGAGTGCATCATTGACGAAAGCTGGGAGATTATCGTTCCCCGGTCGGATTCACGTCTGGTACGATATTATACGGAAGATCTGTGCCGTTTCTTCGGAGATGCGTTCGGCGTATTTCTCAGAATCCGGTGGGTACAGGATATAAAGCCCTATTTGGATAAGCCGGAAAAGTATATTCTGCTGACGGAAGAAAAGGATATGCCGGAATCTCCCCTGTCTTCCGAAACGGCGGGGACATTCCGGGCGGTCATCACGAAGTCCTATGTACTGATTACGGGAAAGACCGAAAGAGGAACTGCGAAGGGTGTTTATTATCTGGAAGACAGTATGCGTCTCCGCGGAGAATGCGGACTGATTCCCGAAGATAAAGAACATGCTCCCCTGTTTTTCCCCAGAATGACCCACTCGGGCACCGAACTGGATACCTTCTCCGATAATTTTCTGGAAGCGGCGGCACATGCGGGTATGGATGCGATCATTGTGTATGCCGGCCATCCGGACAGCCATCTCCACGGATTCAAAGATCCGGATCCTCTCTGGCCGGGTGCCTGCAGGGGATACTGCGATTACAGCCATCTGGTATGGCGGGCGGCAGGCTATGGACTGGATGTGTATGTATACAGCCACCTGCTCTGTGATGTACATCCCGATGAACCGGAAGCGGAAGCGTATTATCAAGCATCCTTCGGTAAGCTGTTTGCTTCCTGTCCCGGTATCAGAGGACTGATTCTGGTGGGCGAGACCTTTGAGTTTCCCTCCAAGGATCCCCATACCTCCGGCATCCGATGCCAGCTTCAGTCCCCGGATGATCCCCGGCCTTCTCCCGGCTGGTATCCATGCAGTGATTACCCCCGGCTTCTCACCATGGTACAGAATACCATCCGCCCCTACAACCCGGATGCGGATATCGTTTTCTGGAGTTATAACTGGGGCGGCGCGGACAAGGAAGCACGGCTCTCCCTGATTGAGAATCTGCCGAAAGGAATCACTATGCTTGTGACCTTTGAAATGTGGCAGACCTTCACGGACGAAAACGGACAAACCCACGCAATCGATGATTATTCCATTGCTTTCCCCGGTCCTGCCGATGTGTTCAGGGATGAAGCGGAAAAAGCAAAGGAACTGGGGATCCGGTTATACAGTATGGCAAACACAGGCGGACGCACATGGGATAACGGGGTTTGTCCATATCTCCCCGCACCGCAGCAGTGGCAAAAACGGTACGAAGCTCTGTGTCAGGCACATGGAACCTACGGGCTTTGCGGCCTGATGGAAAACCATCATTACGGCTGGCTTCCGTCCTTCCTGAGCCTGTTTTCCAAAAATGCCTTTACGACAAACGGCATGTCAAACGATGAAATGCTCCTGCAGATCGCCCGGCGGGATTACGGGGAATACGGCGCATCGGCTGTGCGGGCATGGGAAGCCTTCAGTGAAGGGATGAGCAATGTGGTGGCTTCCGGCTTCGAACAGTACGGGCCATACCGATGCGGTCCTACCTATCCCCTTCTGTTCGATCAGACCGACAACGATTTGGAAGTTCCCTCGGTTCCGTGGGCATGGCATGACGGCGCAAGCATCTGGTACCCCGTATACATGGATCCCGTTTTCCCGCACTATCAACCGATTCTGATGCGGCACAGTCATGTGAAGAAGGTAGTTTCCTGCTTCGCCGAAGGTCTGGTATTGCTGGAAGATGCCGCAGAAAAGCTGGGCGTTACCTCCGGCAGCGAGATTGCCTCACAGATTGCGGTTGCGCGGTTCTTATACTGCTCCTTCCTGACTGCGGAACACGTAATGGAGTGGCAGATGGCAAAGAAACTGCTGATGACCGATAAACAGGACATCCCCGACGGTGCATGGGATACGATAGGGGAAAGACTGGGCATCACGGACTGTACTGCGGACGAACTGGCAGTATATATGCGGCGCATTGCCGAAGCGGAAACGGAAAATGTGGCGGCAGCGCTGGAATGTTGGAGAGAAGACAGCAGTATTGGCTTTGAAGCTTCTATGGAATATGTATTCAATGATGTTTTTGCCGCATGGAAGAACAATGAAACCGAGCGTTCCCTGATACGGCTGGCGGAATTTTTGCGCAGACGGTAATACAAAAAGAAAAAATCGATCACACGGGATACAGTGGTCGATTTTTTGTTTTATTCGATTGCCGGATCACAAAAATGTTTTCTGTTCTTCACGCAGTCCCATGGCATACATCGCCAGCGTACGTGCAGATTCTGCGGCAATCACGGCCAGGCCCCGGTTGTCGTAATGCCCCGACGCACAGGGATTCAGATATCTTTCGTCATAGGATAGCTGTGCGGTGATACGGGTCAGCATGAGAAAATCTTCATCCATCAGACAGGCTCTTTCCTGTGCGCGCATGATGATCTCATCCTTTTTCGGATCTTTGTAACAGAAATAGCCAACCCGGATGATCCCGAATTTTTCAATGCCGAAATCCGATTTCAAAGCATTTTTATAGGCGATCAGACGCCGCAGATAGGTATCCTCCGTTGTGTCGAAAATGGCATCGGATTCGCCCTGCAGCCATACGTAATATTTGTGTTCAACAGGTTCCGGCGGATTTTTCAGACTGGCCGCAATTTTCTTTTTGGCCACCGCATACCTCTCGCCGGTCGGATCCCATTGCTCAATGGTAGTGGCTCCCTTAGCCGCATGAACCGCACCGACCGTTACGTTTCTGTATTTCCGGTATACATCCACAAAATCCGGCACAAGACTGCCGTATCCGTAACAGGCTGCTTTGAGGTGATCTTCCATATCCTCGCCTACAGGATGATGCAGCGGTATGTAGCCGTTCTCACTCAGGCGGAATTCCAGCCCACCCGTAATGGGTCGGATATCCTCGGGAACACAGGAGGTCTGCCCCTGCATATTGCTCTGGCCGCCGAAAATAATTATATCCATGATTGTCCTCCCGTTCCGGGCAGTTTATATTCTGCTGGAACATATATTTTATTTCTTGGAATCACGTTTTTCCCGTACCCTGCGAAGCTCGGTCAGACTGCATCCGCGGATTTTCCGGAACAGTCGGCTGGTGTAGTCGGGATCAGCCAGTCCAACCATCATACCCGCTTCTCTGACTTCCAAACCGTATTTCAGCACCAGTTCCTCCACACGCTGGATCCGGACAGTGTTGATATACTCCACCAATGTCTGTCCTTCCAGTTCCGAAAAAATATGACTCAGATAACCGGTGGAAATGGACAGACGCGCTGCTATGTCCGAGATGCGCAGAGGGGTATTCAGATGTTCGTGTATGTATTTTTTGGCACGTCTTACATATATCGTCTGACCGGGAAAATTGTGTTCTTCCTTTGCTTCCAGATACAGAACGGAGATCTTCCCAAGCAGTTCCCAGACCATTGCCTGATTCAGCGGGGAGTCCGGCGTCATATTATACTGCAGGATCAGCTGTTCCATCATGGGACGGACGGGATTGTCCGGTGTGGGAAAAGTCAAAACATGGGGCAGTATCAATCCGTTGTTTTCCACATGTTGAAAATCCGCAAGGACACCCACGGTGGCATGATGATGATACCCCGGTGCTGTAAAATGGACACGCTGGTTATAGACGGTTATAAATATACTGTCGACAGGAACGGAGATCGGCACCTGCCGTTTTTCCTGCCATATATCACAGTTGCCTTGCAGAACATAAGTAATTTCAATCCGCTGTTCTGCAGCATCGTGGGCGATGTCGTATAAATCGGTAGCATATCTATGGGCAAAACTCACCGTCGGGACAGAATGGAATAACAATTGATACTCATCCATGCATGCTTCTCCTTACACAGGCCGCCGTATCTGTTTTCTGCACGGCAACATAGGATCATTATAGTATAAATATAGCAAATTTTTTCTATATTTTCAAGGCTTTTAAATGAAAAATCGCAGAATTGTCCAGTTCTATCCAAAAATTACATGGACAAATGCAGAAAATATTGTTATACTGTATTTACAGAATAATATGTGCTGTTGATCATCTCTGAAAAATGGAGGTTGAAGATATATGAAGCACCTTGCGCGATTGAAAGAAGCGGTGGAAATTCCTGCCGCAGGGGAAAAACTTGCATCTGATCTGATCAGATTCCGTTCCTATCGGAAAACCTTCGGAAAGTCCCCCGTGACTGCCAGAGCCGCAGCACAAAAAGCATGGTTTGAAGAATATCCCATATATATTTACGAATACGACCGTATTGCCGGTTCTTACCGTGGAGATTACGTACCAGCCATTACCGAAGATGAACTGAATCGTATGAATATCGTTAAGTATTCATACGGTGAACTGAATTTCAGAACCAACTCAGACCATTTCGCTCCGGGGTACGACCGTGTCCTGAAGGAAGGTATCTGTGGTATTATGGCCCGGATCGAAGAATCTCTGGCTGTGCATAAAAACGAGCCTGAAAAAGTGGAATATTTGCAGGCACAGAAGGAAGTGTTGCAGGGACTTTCAATCTTTGTGCGCCGTAACGGTGAAGCTGCACTGGAAGCGGCTTCCAAAACGAACAATCCCGAATGCCGGAAAGAACTAAGCGCACTGGCAGCCGATCTGGACTTTATTGCGTGGAACAAACCCGTACACTTCCGTCAGGCACTGAATCTTGTGTGGCTGATTCACATTGCCCTTACCATGCAGGGGAAATATGCCATAGCACTGGGCAGAATGGACCAATATCTCTATCCTTTCTACCGTAACGATATTGATACAGGGAAACTCACCCATGAGGATGCCTGTGATATGCTGGCTTGTACTTTTATCAAGATTGGTGAAAAACACTGGATGGGTGGGGACGACGTCAACAATATTTGTATCGGCGGCGTGACCAGGGAAGGCGAAGAGGGAATAAACGAACTGTCCTATGCGATTCTTCACGCCGTGAGGGACTGTAATATCCCCGGCCCCAATCTGTCTGCCCGTATGCATGAAGGTATGCCGACGGAATTTCTGGACGAATGTCTGAAGGTCATCGGTACCGGTCTTGGCTATCCTGCCCTGATGAACGATATTGTCAATATCCCGGCACTTCACAGACACGGTTATACCATCGAGGATGCCCGCGACTATTGCTTTGTGGGATGTATCGAGAATTTTATTCCCGGGAAACAGCCAGCCTGGTCGGACGGCCGTTTCAATGTTCTCCATTCTCTGGAAGCCGTATTCCACAATGGTTTTTCCACGGTTCAGAAGAGTTTTATGGGTATCGAAACCACACCTCTGGAAAAAATAACGACCATGGAAGAATTCATGGCGGCCTTTGAAGCACAGCTTGCTTTTTCTGCCGGTGAATATGTAACCCTTTTCAATAACCAGAACGGCTGTGTCAATTACCGTCATTATGCCCAGCCATTCATGTCCCTGTTCTGCGACGACTGTATTGCCAGAGGCATGGACATCAACTGCGGCGGCGCCCGGTATCCGTCCGTGCACGGTGCGTGCTGCATGGGCATAGCAACCGTTGCGGATTCTCTTTACGCTGTGGAAAAAACGGTATTTACGGATAAGAAGTATACTTTGATGGAGCTGCGTGATGCACTGGCTGCCAATTTTGAAGGTTATGAATCCATGCGTGCGGAACTGCAGAAGCTGCCCAAATACGGCAATAACGATGATGCGGTAGACAAATATGCGATCTGGTATGTTGCTTACCTGGACAAGGTTTTCTCACAGTACAGAACCCGTGACGGCGGTGTGTTCTATACAGCGATTGCCAGTAACGTAGCAAATGTATGGGAGGGACATGATACCGGTGCCACGCCGGATGGACGTTTGGCCGGTGTACCCATGTCCGACGCAGCATCTCCTACCTACGGTATGGATAAGAACGGTCCCACCGCGGCATTTCTTTCCCTGAGTAAACCGGATTACCGACAGGTTTCCTGCGGTACGGTTGTGAACCAGAAATACACGCCCGATATGCTGAACGATCCGGTAAAACGCGCAGCACTGACGGCGGCGATTCAGGTATATTTCAGTATGGGCGGTCAGGAACTGCAGATCAACTGTGTATCCAGAGAAATGCTGCAGGAAGCCATGGAACACCCTGAGAATTATGAAAATCTGGTGGTTCGTGTATCCGGGTTCAGCGCATACTACACTTCACTTCATAAGAGTGTTCAGCAAGATATTCTGAACCGTACGGAACATTCTGAGATTTGAGAATAAAACAGAAAAATACACCGGAGCTGATCGGATACTTGATGGGTTGCGGTGGATTTTAGAGTATAGTACATATGTCAAAAGACCTTGCAGAAGGAATTCTGCAAGGTCTTTTTAAAATTCAGTTTGTCTTTTATGCTATAGGACAGTTTGCCCTTCCGAACATATAAATATATGCTGCAGATTTCCGGCTCAAGACTACAAATAACGAAAAAATCCTGATGCGGAGTTGGTTTTAGATCAGATGTTTCTTCCAGTCTGTCTCAGCGTATTGTACGATGTTCTTATACTTCCTGGAAAGAACGTTTCACAACGCTATCCTGTAACTCAGGAATCAGATTTACAAAATGGTCACTGTATCCGCCAACACGCACAATCAGATCTCCGTGGTTCTCCGGGTGAATTTTTGCATCCAGCAGTTCTTCGGGGCTGACTATTGAGACGGCAATCTGCTGACCGCCCTGCTCAAAATAGGTTTTGATCAAAGCTGTGAGTGTTTTTTTGCCATCTTCGGTAGCAATGATTTTTTTGTCAAATTTCAACTGCATAACAAATCCGCTGTTAGCCAGTTTGTGGTCGTATTTTAGGGCAGAACACAGAGCCGCGGTGGGACCATTTGTATCAAAACCGGGAGTAGCACCGATGCAGTCTGCAATAAGGGGATCGCCTTTATGACGGCCGTTGGCGGAAGCACCCAAACAAACTCCGTATACAGGTGCATTTACGAAAGTACTGCATCCACCGCCGTACATACCGTTTACGGGATCGCGGTAGGTTCTGAATTCTTTGAGTTTGTTGAAGAAATATCTCTGGATCTGTCCGGCGATGTCATCCGGTGCATCCATATTGTTCCCAAATTTTTCTTTGCAATTGCGGAAGGTGTGGTACATTTCTTCATAGCCCTTGTAGTTGTTTTTCAGAGCGTCCACAACTTCGTTCATGGTGTATCGATGGGTCTCAAATACAAAGTGACGGATGTTGTTCAAGGAATCTGCAGAATCGGCAAGACCCTGTGTCAGAAATTCGCCCTGATTATACCAAGGACCGCCATCACAATAGTCCTTACCCTTTTCTATACAACCTTGTACAAAAGCAGAACGGAACGGGTGCGGGGCATACATTGCATTGTATTTCTGGCAACGGAAAGCCGTGATGGTTGCCATATGGGTTACATAATCAACCTGACGGCAGAATGCTTCCCACAACTGTTCATAGGAAGTGAATTTTGTGGCATCACCGGTGGCAATGGAAACACGTTTGTTTAGATACAGACACTCACCGTTTGTCAGCGCATATTCCAAACATTTCAGCAGGCAAATTTCGCCGTCTTCCAAACCCATGTGGGATTTGCCTTGAATATCAAACTGATTGCAGCCGTTCATGGTGTATAAATGGGAATCTTCCGGCGGAATACCCTGAGCTTCCAGAGCGGGGCATACTACTTCATCATTATAGAAAGCAGGCAAACCGATGCCGGAAGCAACACAATCTACAGCCGCACGCCAGAACTCGTCAGAAGTATTCCGATGCATACGAACGGACAAATTTGGTTTGTTATACCCTTTTTCCTTGGCTACAGACAAAATCTCATAGGAGAGGGCGTTGGTACGGTCATTCCAGTTTTCATCACAACCGCCAACGGCGAGATGCCAGGAGTTCCGTGCCTTTAAGCGATCCCATAAACAGCAGAGCAGTTTTCTTGCTTCCGTTTTGTCGGCATCTTTATAGAACGGATACATATAGTAATCGAAATATCCGGGGGAATCAGCACCGTCGTAGCTGAACAAAAGATGAAAACTCTGCATAGCGGAGAAGAAATCGAATGCCGGTTTTCTCGGAACGGTTTCCAGAACTGTTGCGATACGTTCAAAAAGGACTTTATCTTCACCTTCTGCTGTTTGGGCATTTTCCAGAGCCAAAACGCGATAACGGTCTGCAATGATATCCAGACCTTCCAGAGCCATTTCCACACCGTCATACCATTCGCTGGCTTCCGGATGGAGGGGGCGGTATTTGGCAATCTTTTCGCGAACACCGTCTGTGCCGAGATGCACCACAGAACCGTAGTCTACATTACAGTGTCCCGTGGTACCAGCCCAGTAGGTTCTGTTTGAATAGAATAACTGTTCCTGACCGATACAGGCATCTCCGTGGTGCTGGCCGGAAGCTTTACCCTGGAAGAATGTTGCGATTTTCATATATTCAATGGCTTTTTCCGGATTTTCTTCTGCGCGTTTCTTGAGAAGATCCAGATTTACCCAGAGACCGCCGTCGTAACCGTACTCAATCCCCATTTTAACACGTCCCATTCTGCCGATCAGCATTTCACCGGGGACCATGGAAATCGGACGTACCTTTGCTACCTCACGCATACCTGCACCGATACATTTGGCGGTACACGTAGACATGCAGTTCATAAACCCAACGGCAAAAGGCTCGTCGGTAATGGTAAAATTCATAATATTATTATCAAATTCCGGCATTGTTTATTCCTCAAATCCGTAGCTGTGTCGTCATAAGTATATACAGACTTCTAAATTATATTTATTATAACATATTCGTAAAATAATGTCAATCATCGGATATTTTGAACACCGATCTGCCCAAAACCATATTCATTTCTGTTTTTGTTATTGCATTGCCTGTTTGTGTGTGGATTGATGACATATTCCATTGATTCGGACAGACAAAAAATGACCTTACACCCGAAGGTGCAAGGTCGTTTTTTAGGCTCAATGTCAATAGTTGGGGTAAAGAAAATCCAATAAAACAACGAAAAGAGAGAATTGGAAACCGATTCTCTCTTTTTCATGAGAAGGAAAAGAGAATTCGGTTACGGAATCTGGAGAAT
>SVTO01000043.1 GCA_015063745.1 Oscillospiraceae bacterium
TCCAAAAAGTTTTTGAAAAGAAGGTGGGGGTGTGGGGGAGGGAGAAAAGCTTTTTCCAAAAAGTTTTTCTCCCTCCCCCACGAAACAATAATTCCCAAACAAAAAACCCGCAGAGCCGTTTTGGGGGAGCGTAGTAGAAACCCTGCTTTTGCAAGGACGGTGCCCTCTCGGGTGGTTTGTGCTCCCAGCGTCCTGTCACTGCGGCGGCGCGGAATGCGTCTCACGGCAAGTGGAGGGAGGTCTGCATCCCCGCATCCGAAGTCCGGGCTCCTTTTTACTCTTTGTGGGTTTTTACGCTCCAACCCTATCTCGGTTTCCGCAGGCTGCAGTTGGATTTTGTACGTACTTGGGGGAGAGAGATACACCAACTGCGCTGGTACTATACAGAACTCACGGATTACTTAATCGTTTGATCTCTTAATCGTTTGATCTCTTGATCGTTCGATCTCTTGATCGTTCGATCTCTTGATTTTCCTTTGTTCTGTCAGACCACTGGAGTATCTTTACCCTTTGTACATCCGCCTATGGGGAGAAAATCAGGGGGATTGGTCGAATACTGCTTTAACCTAAAATTACCTCATCAGAGGTAATTTTAAGATATGTTCGATTAGTCTTCGTCGTAGAAAATGTCGGCAAATTCGTCATCGAAAATGTCGGCGATTCTTTCGAATTCGTCGTCGTCTTCGATGGTTTCCAGAACTTCTTCGCCGTCGTCGTCCACACCGCACTTCAGGATTACGTATTCGTCGCTTTCTTCGTTGCCTTCTTCGTCAACGGGGATCAGCGCCTTGTATACGCCGCCTTCGTGTTCCAGAGTGCCGAGGAGGGAGAAGTGCAGTTCGTTGCCTTCTTCGTCGGTCAGTGTGTAGATCTCGGGATCATATTCTTCGTTTTCGTTATCAAATACCTGTTCCTTATCCATGGGGAACCTCCGTTATTCTTTTCTCTATATGTATTTTACAGCTTACGCATCTGTTACTATTATTGTACACTCTTCATCCCGTTTTGTCAATAGGAAGTTTATGCTTTCTCCCTGTGACCCCGGGGGATTGGCTTTTCTTCTGCCATAGCATATGCAGAGAAAGTGCGGATTATACGTTTGTGGATGTGATAAACTCTTCACTCAGGTAGTCCTGCAGTTTTTTCAGGGTTTCCCCGTCTTTTCCGCCCGCCGGTTTGCCGTCGATTTCCCGGATCGGCACGCAGAAGTTGCCGCAGGAACTGCGGATGATCTCGTCGGCATTGCACATTTCTTCCACGGTAAACGCTTCTTCCTTCACCGGAATGCCCAGCACACCGCAGGCACGGATCAGGTTGGCTCTGGCGATGCCCGGCAGAATCAGGTTATCCAGCGGTGCCGTACGGAACACGCCGTTTTCCAGAATATGCACATTGCTGTGGGCACATTCGGTCACGCGGGTCTTTCCGTCGATCACGCGGTAGAGCACGGCTTCGTCGCATCCGGCCGCTCTCGCCTTTTCCGCCGCCAGAACATTGGGCAGAAGGTTCAGGGTTTTGATATTGCAGTGGTAGAAGCGGGTATCTTCCACGGTAATGACGGAATTGGGGAGGTAGGTATCCTCGGTTTTGCAGGGCTTGAGCGTGACCCACAGATTGGCCGTCAGGTTCTTGTCGCCATAGGCATGGCCGCGCATGGCTGTACCGCGGGTGAGCTGCCAGTAGACGAACTGTTCACCGTCGTCCACTTTTTTGACCAGATCCTGCAGGAGTACGGCCAGCTCCGCCTTTTCCATGGGCACGGGAATGTCTAACAGTCCTGCGGAGCGGTAGAAGCGGTCCAGGTGCTGATCCAGATCATGGATGATGTGGTTGCGGGTATAGGTAGCATCGTAGCAGCCATCCCCAAAGAAGGACGCCCGGTCATTCATGGGGATCATCATTTCTTCGATTTCGCTGATTTTTCCGTTATAGTAAGCAAGTGTTTTCATGAGCAATTCTCCGATGGGAAAAGAATTTTCGAATCCTCACAGCGCCGCAAACCAGATGGCGTTATGGCAGATTTCGGCAGTAACCTCGCCGCCTTCCTGAAGTTCACCGTCCAGGCAGTAGGGCGTATTGGTTTTGATATTGATTTTTTTGCACTGATAATAATCCAGATAGGGATCGAACCGGGGATCCAGCGTACCGTCGGGGAGGATGTAGGTGCCGTCGTGATAATCCTTCACGAGGGAAATAAACTTCCGGCGGGTGACATCCTTGACCAGCAGCACGTCCATATAGCCGTCCTGCATATCGCACAGCGGTGCACCCTTGAAGCCGCCGCCGCAGAAGGGACCGTTGGCGCAGTCGCAGAGGAGGAAGGTATCCGAAGCGGAAACAAAGCCGTTCTTCCCCTTTCCGTCTGCAAAATCCCTTACCCCTTCCAGAGTAATATCGGCATGGAAGGTAGGCTTTTTGCCCAGTACCTTGACCACGCCTGCAATATAGGCAGTACCGCCGCGGAGTCCCCGCTTATGCTTATACACATCCGCCGCAATGACAACCTGGGTATCAAATCCCATATTGAGACCGTTGATGTAGTACCGGCCGTTTCCGGTACGGATGACATCCAGACGATGGAGCTTCGGGGAGGTATAGCCTGCGGCTTTGTTGGCGTATGCGGCAAAATCGTTTCCGCTGCCGGCAGAGACCACGGAGAAGGAAACGGTATCCGCACAGCCGGAGTTCATGATCCCGTTGATGGATTCATGGACCGTACCGTCGCCGCCGTAGATCATCAGATGTGCTAAGGGATTTTCCGCGGCAATTTCCCGGCAGAGCTTTTCCGCTTCGCCCTTGGCGGTGGTAAAAATCAGGTCATCGCCGTTTTTGGCAGCTTTTTTACGGATCGCATCCATATATCTTCCGTCACCGGCACAGGGATTTACAATGTGTACATGATGTCTTTCGGCAACCTCAGGCAGATTGACAGTCATAGGAAAACCTCCTCTGTATTCTGTGATGTATCGCAGGGGGAAGGGGGATTATTCTTCGGAATTCAGTCTTGCGTTCTTGATATCGTAAGGCGTAGCCTGATAAACGAAATAGTTGAGCCAGTTGGAGAACAGCAGATGGGCGTGACCTCTCCAAGTATTCTTGGGGGGATTGGACGGGTCGTCGTCCTTGAAATAGTGCTTGGGAACTGCGATATTCAGTCCCTTGTTCACGTCGCGGGTATATTCCGCATTGAGCGTACCGGCGTCATATTCGCTGTGTCCGGTGACAAAGAAGAGGCGGCGCTTACGGGAAGCCACGATATACACGCCTGCTTCATCGGATTCGGAGAGGATCTCCACCTTGGGGCATTTTTCGATGTCTTCCCTGCGCACTTCGGTGTGTCTGGAATGGGGTACGCGGAAGGTTTCGTCGAATCCTCGGAGGAGGGGATGCTCGGGTGCAAGATTTTCGTGTTCAAACACGCCGAACATTTTCTCCGGCAGAGAATATTTCGGGATACCGTAATGGAACCACAGACCTGCCTGAGCCGCCCAGCAGATGTGAAGGGTGGAGAACACGTTGGTTTTGGACCAGCGCATGATCTCGCACAGCTCATCCCAGTAATCCACCTGGGTAAAGTCGAGATTCTCCACGGGCGCACCGGTAATGATCAGCCCGTCGAACTTCTCCTCGCGTACATCGTCAAAAGTGCGGTAAAAGGCCTCCATATGCTCCGCGGAAGTGTTTGCGGAAGCGTGGGTAGCGGTTTTTAATAATGTCAGTTCGATCTGAAGAGGCGTATTGGACAAAAGGCGGATGATCTGTGTTTCCGTAACGATTTTCGTCGGCATCAGATTCAGTATCGCCAGCTTCAAAGGACGAATATCCTGACTCGTAGCCCGGATCTCATCCATTACGAAAATATTTTCCGCCTGTAACACATCACCGGCAGGCAGTCCGGCAGGAATCTTAATGGGCATAGTATCTCCTTGGTTGCGGGTATATATAGTTTGGATTTTTATTTATATAGTTGGAACGGGACGCTTTGGGAAAAGGAAACGATATTCAGTCGGGTTCACGCATCGTACGTTTGATTCACGCATCGTACGTTTGATTCACGCATTGTAGGGACCGGCGTCCTCGACGGTCCGCAAACAGGATTCACGATATTATGTGGGATTTATGTGGGATTTTCAAAAATCAAAAATATTCCGTTGGGAATTATTTGGGTGCATGATGATTGTGAAACGGACCGTCGGGGACGCCGGTCCCTACGGATTCGGATTTCATCCATCTTCCCCATTCCGTGGGGAATCACGCCTCCTCCGGGAACACATATTGGATTTCATCCGTTTTCACCATTCCGTGGGAGAATCACACATCCTCCGGGAACACATATTGGATTTCATCCGTTTTCACCATTCCGTGGGAGAATCACACATCCTCCGGGAACACATATTGGATTGCATCCATCCTCGCCGTTCGCGGAAGAATCACGCATCCTCCGGGAAACGAAGCGTCATCATCATGCCGTCATCGGCAATTTCGGTCTCCGGAAAAATCTTACGGGCATCGTTTTCATACTCGTGCGGAGTAGGCTCGGAGGGACTGAAATGGGTAAGCCAGAGCTTTTTCGCTTCGGCTTCTCTCGCCAGCCTTGCCGCTTCGGGGATGGTCATATGGCAGGTTTCCTTCGCCCGGTTCTCCTTGCTCATCACACCGAACATCCCCTCAAGCACCATGAGATCCGCATCATAGGCCATGGTGGAAATAATATCACAGGGTCTGGTATCGGTGGCATAGGTGACATGGAGTCCCCGTCTGCTTTCGCCGAGCACCATATCGGGGGTATAGGTCACACCGTTATCCTCGACGGCCTGTCCGTTCTGGAGAGCACGCCAGAATTTCATAGGCACGTTATTTTTCTCTGCTTTTTCCTTATCGAACTTCCCGCCTCTGCGGACACGGAAGTCATACCCGAAGCAGGTACCGGTATGATGGACTTCAAAAGCGGTAACATCGACGCCCTGCCAGGAGAAGGAATCGAAATCGGACAGGGGGATACATTCAATGGAGAAAGGCAGTTCAGGAGCGATGATAGTCAGAGCTTTCACGATCTCCCCGACGCCTTTCGGGCCATAGATCTTCACTTTCTCCCGTCTTCCCTCGTTACCCATGGTAAGCAGTAATCCGGGCAAGCCGCTGCAATGATCCGCATGGAAGTGAGTCAGCAGGATCATCCCGATTTTCCCGATAGAGAAGCCGGCTTTTTTGACAGCGATCTGTGTCCCCTCGCCGCAATCCACGAGGATACCGTTTCCGTTATATCTGAGGTATGCGCACGAGAGGTGTCTGTCGGCGCGCGGTGTAGTTCCGCCCGTACCGGGCAATACGATATCCAGCATGGCTTTATTTTTTCTCCCTTCGGGTGGTTTTTTTCTTATTTTTGGCCATCTTATAGTATACCATGTTTTCTTTGGCTTTGCAAGGGGTTTGTTGCACGTGGAATCGTGCAAGGGGATTCTTTTATTTTTTGTCCTTGGCGGACGGGCGGTTTTTTACTACTCTTTGTGTCGTGCTGGCGTTTATTTTTTGTCCTACCCGGACGGGCATTTTTTTACTACTCTTTGTGTCGTGCAAATCGTTTATTTTTTGTGTCCTGTGCGGACGGCACTTAGAGAGGCCTGCAGGCGCGAGGCCCCTCTAAGAACTCCCCCGCTTAGGTTAAGGGTTTTCTTGGTTCGGTTTTGATGTTTCTTTGGGTTTGGCAATTTCGTTTTTCAATTATGGCTAACCGCCGGAGGGTGCATTAGTGGAGAGATACCGTTGACGGTTGGTTTTGTGGAAAAGTGGGTTTGTGCACAGATCAGAGTGCCGTGCAGGAAGAATTACGCTGCCGCTTGGTGCTTGGGGAGAGGTTGTTGGTTGGGATTTGGTTGGATTCAGTAGTTGAGTAAAGGATTATCTGCGCTGACCGCGGGATGAATAGGGGAGTTTGACCGTTGACGGTTTGGTATTCTAAGGGTGGGTTCACCTACAGTACAAGGTTGGGTACATTATAAATTTGGGCTGACCGCCATGTCTTAGGACTGCCATTCAGTCTTCGCGCGGTTAGCACGGATGAGATAGAACCCAATCCACATCACTGTACACTACTAAACCTTCCCTAATCCCAACAGTATTCCTCCACTACCGCACCCCTACCGCGGTCAGCGCTGATTTGCATCCTCCACTACTTTGACAACACTAACAACCAATACCGGACCAACGTAGCTCTTAATAAAGCGGGGGAGTTCTTAGAGAGGCCTCGCGCCTGCAGGCCCCTCTAAGTGCCGTCCGCACAGGACACAAAAAATAAACGATAGCACGACACAAAGAGTAGTAAAAAGCCACCCGTCCGTGTAGGACAAAAAAGAATAAACGATTTCGCCATACCAACCGTAGAGAAAAAGAAGAAAAAACCAACAAAACGCAGGATTTATGAAAGGAACCCCCATAAAAAATGCAAATTAAAGAAAACCCCCCAAAAAAACACCCCCATTTCTGCATAAAAATAATTGACAAACTGCAAATCCTGTGATATAATATCCCCATAATAAAAATCCATAAAAAACGTATATTTATGAAAGGCAGATAAGAAAATGCAATTTAAAAGAGAACACGATATTCGTATCGCCTATTCAGAACAGACTAACCTCATTGAACAGTCCGCTTACCATTACTCTCTCCAGGAACGGGATACACCTAACCTCTACCGTTACCTGTTCGATTATGAATCCGTGCCGAAGGTGTCCTTTAACCACCGCGTCGTGCCTATGCAGATGCCCGCGGAAATCTGGATCACCGATACTACTTTCCGCGACGGACAGCAGTCTACCGAACCCTATACCGTAAAACAGATCAAAGACCTCTATTCCATGCTCCATCGCCTCGGCGGACCCAATGGCCTCATCCGCCAGTCCGAATTCTTCGTCTATTCCGAAAAGGACAGACGTGCCCTCGAAGCCTGTATGGAATTGGGTTACGAATTCCCCGAAATTACTACCTGGATCCGCGCTTCCAGCAAGGACTTCCAGCTCGTGAAATCCCTCGGTATCCGCGAAACAGGCGTCCTCGTCTCCTGCTCCGATTACCATATCTATAATAAAATGGGCCTCACCAGACAGTCCGCCCTCGATAAATACCTCGGCGTCATCTCCGAAATCCTGGAACTCGGTATCTCCCCCAGATGCCACTTCGAGGATATCACCCGCGCCGATTACTACGGTTTCGTCCTCCCCTTCGCAGAAGAACTCCATAAACTCAGCGTCGCAAGCGGTATCCCGATCAAAATCCGCGCCTGCGATACCATGGGCTACGGCGTTTCCTATTCCGGTGCCGCCCTGCCCCGTTCCATCCCCGGTATCATGTACGGTCTCACCCACTACGCAGGCTTCGATCCCGCCCAGCTGGAGTTCCACGGACATAACGACTTCTATAAAGTAGTTACCAACTCCGCTTCTGCCTGGCTGTACGGATGCGCCGGCATCAATTGCTCCCTGCTGGGTATCGGCGAACGTACCGGCAACTGCCCGCTGGAAGCTATGGTTATGGAATACGCTTCCCTCAGAGGCACAACGGACGGCATGGATACCACCGTAATCACCGAGATCGCAGAGTATTTCACCAACGAAATCGGCTACACCATCCCGCCCCGCACACCTTTCGTAGGCAGCGACTTCAATGTCACCAAAGCCGGCATCCACGCAGACGGCCTGATGAAGGATGAGGAGATCTACAATATCTTCAACACAGAAAAAATCCTGAACCGCCGTGCCAAAGTGGCCATCGACTACAACAGCGGTCTGGCAGGTATCGCATATTGGCTGAACCGGTATTTCGAAGAACACGGTATCGACCGTAAGGTAGAAAAACGGGATCGGGTAGTAGTCAGCATGAAGGAAATGATCGATGCGGCTTACGCTGACGGTCGTACGACCACGCTCAGTGATAAGGAATTGGTGAATTATTTCCGCACCGCCGACGAACAGGCACCTTATGATATTGAAAAATAATTGAAAATATTTTGCCCAGCCTTACCAAAAATAAGGTTGGGCATTTTTATTTAGTATGGTATTCATATGTCACGATGATTCGTTTCGTATTTCCTGTAGGGACCGGCGTCCTCGACGGTCCGCAAACGGGATGCACAATATTTTATGGGATTTTCGAAAATAAAAATATAACGTTGGAGATTTTTGGGGTGCATGATGTTGTGGAACGGACCGTCGGGGACGCCGGTCCCTACAGTTTTAAATCCCTCGACGGAATGTTGGGTTATAATTTCTCGACAGATTGGAGGTAAAAAATTCCCCGACAGAAAGGATAATCTGCCGGGGCGTTTTCTTATTTTGTATATTTATAGCGGGATGATGGGTTGAAATCGTTCGTTTGCGGCAATTGGGTCAACAGAACCAACACAAATCCTGCACCCGAGGATTCCTATATCACGCACTACAGAAACAGGTGTGGGCAGTGAAGTTCATCGAAGTTGCCAAGCAACTCCACCAGGCTTTTTTCAAAAATCGTCCCGTTTCCCCCTACCTCACTTAGCACCTGCCGTCAACCTGATCAGCAAATCCCGGTCGTCGTCGGCGGCGGCTTTGTTGCGGCGGATGTCACCGCATTTGCGGCATTTGTGGGTGATGATGAAGCCTTTTTTGGGGTCGGGGTCGGAGCGGAGGGGATCGAGGATGCCGCCGCAGTCGGATGCACGGTCGCCGGGGTTGATATCCACGTGGAGGGAGCAGAGGCAGTGGGGGCAGTGGTTGCGGGAGGTGTAGCCCAGGGGCGGTACCTCTTTGCCGCAGTTTGCACAGATGAATCCGTTGTCGTTTTTCGTGAATCTTTTGGTTTCCATTATTTTCTCCTTGCTGGGGAAGTTTGGCGGGACGGAACTTGCTCTGCCATCCTCAAATCAACAAAAATACTTGTTATTGGTTCATTTTTTCTCTTCCGTGTATAGAACGCATTTGCATAGGCTACACTATTGCCGGTAGTCGAAATCTTTTTTTCCAATGAAAGGTAATGCTTATGAAAAAATCTGCTCTTTACAGAAAAATCCTTGCCCTCACACTCACCTTTGTGCTGCTCTTCACCCTTTCCCTCCATTGCTTCGCTTCCGGGAATATGGGCTCCGCAGGCGGCATGGGCGGTACTGCAGGCAATTCTGCCGGATCTGCAAACGGCTCGGCCGGCGGAACGCTCGGGGATGCTGCCGGAGACGTTGTGGAAGACCTCATTCCCGGTGATACGCCCCTCGAAGATGCCCTCACCGGCGAAAGCGGCAACAACAGCGAAAGTACCAATCCCGCCGAAAGCGATAACCGCCCCGAAACGGAATCCGGCCTCACCGATGACGGTATGACCGAAGGCAACGCCCAGAACGGCGTGGTCGGTGAATCCGAATCCATGGATACAGCAGAGGATAAGGACGGCGGGACAAACTGGATCGGTATCATTATCGCACTGCTGATCATTGCAGCTCTGGCAGCTGTGGTTCTGGCATTGTTCCCGAAACGGAAGAATGGGTGATAAGGTTCTCAGGGAAAACTTTTTTGAAAAAAAGCTTTCCCCGAACCCCTTTCAAAAAACTTTATAAAAGATACCTGAAAAAATCATATCTTCCCCACTCCCTTTTTCGAAGTTTTTTGAAAAGAGGGAGGGGGGATGGGGAGGGAGAAAAGCTTTTTCGCAAAAAGTTTTTCTCCCTCCCCTGCTAATACCATTCATAATTCAAATATCCGCCTCAGGCATATATCTCGCACTGTTTTCCGCGATGAATTTTTTACGTGCGGGGAGGTCGTCGCCCAGCAGGGTTTCGAAAATCACGGCGGTGGCGGCTGCGTCGGCGGGGGTTACGCGGATCAGGCGGCGGGTGGCGGGGTTCATGGTGGTCTTCCACATCATTTCCGGCTCGTTTTCACCCAGACCTTTGGATCTCTGCAGGGTGTATTTCAGTCCCTTTGCTTCCAGATCACGGCAGATCTCCGCTTTTTCCGGTTCGTTGTAGGCAAAGAGAATTTCGCCCTTGGAGGGCGTGATCTCGAACAGGGGCGATTCCGCAATGTAGATCTTCCCTTCCTGGATCAGCGTCGGCAGCAGGCGGTAGAATAAGGTCAGCAGCAGGGTACGGATCTGGAACCCGTCTTCGTCCGCATCGGTACAGATGATGATCTTCGACCAGCGGAGATTGTTGATGTCGAAGGGTACCATGTCGTCCTTGTGCTTTACCTTCACTTCCACGCCGCATCCGATTACCCGGAGCAGGTCGCAGATAATATCACTCTTGAAAATACGGTCGTAGCTGGCCTTCAGACAGTTCAGCGTCTTGCCCCGTACGGGAATGATCGCCTGGAATTCCGCATCCCGTCCCAGCTTGCAGGAGGTCATGGCGGAGTCACCTTCCACGATGTATACTTCTCTCCTGTCGGGGTCCTTGGAACGGCAGGAAACAAATTTTTCCACCCGGTTGGACATATCCGTGCTGACCGCCAGCTTCTTTTTCAGATTCAGTCTGGTGGATTCGGCGGTTTCTCTGGAACGCTTGTTGATCAGCGCCTGTGCGGTAAGCTTGTCGGCCTCCGTGGGATTTTCCGCAAACCATATCTCCAGCTGTTCCTTCATGAAATTGGTCATTGCCTCGGCGATAAAGCTGTTGGTGATGGCCTTTTTCGTCTGGTTGGCGTAGGAGGTCTGGGTGGAGGAACCGTTGGTTACCAGAATCAGACAGTCTTCGATGTCCGCAAAGGTTACTTTAGCTTCGTTCTTGTTGTATTTGCCCAGCTGCTTCAAACGACGGTCCACCGCAAAGGTGAATGCCGTACGTACCGCACGCTCGGGAGAACCGCCGTGCTCCAGATAACTGGAGTTGTGGTAATATTCCAGCGTGTGTACCGCCTTGGATACGCAGAAGGAAATGTCACATTCCAGCTTGTAGTCACGCATATCCTCTCTGTCACGGCCCTTTGTCTCCAGATGCCACAGCACAGGACGGGTTTCCGCCGTTTCACCGGCAATTTCGGCTACGTAGTCCTGAATACCGTTTTCGTAATAGTATTCGGCTTCCTCAAAAGTGCCGTCGGCGTTTTCCCATTTCAGAATAAAACGGACTCTCGGATTCACCACGGACTGACGGTGGAGCATATCCAGATAATATTCCTTCGGAATGTCGATCTCGGTGAACACTTCCAGGTCCGGCAGCCAGTGGATCACGGTACCGGTACGCTTCTGGGAACGGGAAAGCTTTGTTTTCGTGTATTCGGAAGCAGGCTCACCCTTTTTAAAGGATACTTCCCCCACTTCGTCTCCCTTGAAGGACTGTACCTTGAAAAAGGCGCTGGAATACTGTGTCGCACAGGCACCCAGACCGTTCAGACCCAGAGAATACTCATAAGCCGCATCGTCGTCGTTGTTGTTGTACTTACCGCCGGCATACAGCTCGCAGAATACCAGCTCCCAGTTGAATTTCTGTTCGTTTTCGTTCCAATCCAGCGGTACGCCGCGGCCGAAGTCCTCCACCTGAATGGAGTGATCCCTGTAGGCTGTGACGATGATCCGGTCGCCGTACCCTTCCTTGGCTTCGTCCACGGAGTTGGACAGGATCTCAAACACGGAATGTTCGCATCCTTCCAGACCGTCGGAACCGAAAATAACCGCCGGACGTTTTCTGACCCGGTCAGCGCCTTTCAGGGAGGTTATGGATTGATCATTATACGCTTTCTTTTCTTTCTTCATACAATATAATTCTTTCTTTGGTATTAAATTCAAAAAGAAACGGTGCGTTTTGCGGTAGTTCCCACCGCACCAAACAAACATTCAGGGAGAAACCCAAAATCTGCCGGTTTCTCCCCAAATCATTTTTCGTCAATAGGTCGGAGAATCCAGTCTCCATCCGTTTTCCGTATACACAAGCTTCACTTCGATCCGCTCATCCTTTACGCCGTCCACATAGGACTGCACTTCCGCGGTTACGAATTCTTCCCTGTTGATCAGCACCGTGAAATCCGATGTATCGTAGGTACGGTTCAGAGGCAGGATGTCCTCCGCCTCCAGCTTGCGCATGGTCAGAACGCTGTAATGCTCGATATACCGGGCATAGGCCACCGTCTGTCTGTGTTCGGTGTCCGTGCCTTCGTTCATGATATCGCTGATGCCGCTGAAGCCTACGGTGTACAGATATTCACAGTACGCAGGAGAGAATACCAGTGCTGTAGCGTCACGGATTTCCTGTTCGTTGGTATACGGGGCGTTTTCGGATACGGGGTAATAGTTGCTCACCTCGGAACCCAGATCAAAGGTGTCAAAGAAGCGCTTGACTTCCTCTTCATCCTCCGCGAAAGGCAGACCTTCGCCGAAATAGATCACATTCAGTTCCATGGAAGCGGGAATCAGCTCCGCGAGAGCATCCCCTATCTCTTCTTTATCATAATAAGAGGGTACGCAGGAGGTCAGAACACAAAGAAGCATCATCCCCAGTACAAGGACGGATATTTTCTTTTTCGACATACACTTGCCCTCCGTATTATTCTTCACTTTCGCCGCTTTCATCCGCTTCTTCCGCAGGATCGGTCACATCCACCGCTTCCACATCGGCGGTATTTTCCTCGGCTTCATCCTCATCACCGGCGATCTCCGGCTTTTCTTCCACCTTTTCGGTGACAGCGAAGTTGGCAATGCCGGTTTCCTCGCCCACACGCATTACGATAACACCCTTCGCGCTTCTGCCGATAACGGAAATGCCGTCGGCGGGGGTGCGGATGATGGTACCTTCGGTGGTGATCATGAGAATATCGTCCTCGTCGTCCACTACGGCAATACCGCAGAGACGGCCTGTACGTTCGGTGATTTCGTGGCAGATCATACCCTTACCGCCGCGTCCGTGGGCTGCATATTCGCTGACCTTGGTCCGCTTGCCGAAGCCCTTTTCGGTGATGGTCAGCAGCTTGTGTTCTTCCATCCATTCCGGATCGGAGAATACGATACAAGCACCTGCCACTTCGTCGTCCGCACCCAGTTCCATACCGCGCACACCACGGGCACTGCGTCCCATTTCGCGTACGGTGGATTCCGCAAAGCGGTTGGCCTTACCCTTGCGGCTGGCGATCATAATATCGCTGCTGCCGTAGGTATGTGCCACAAATACCAGTTCGTCCCCTTCATCCAGGGTAAGGGCGATCTTGCCGCCTCTTCTCTGCATGATGAATTCGGAAAGGGCGGTACGCTTGATCACACCCTTGCGTGTAACCATAACCAGATACTGGCCTTCCAGACCGGCGCCGGTTTCCAGGCCCTTGACGGAGAGCATGGCGGTGATCTTTTCGCCTTCCACGTTTTCCAGAACATTGACGATATTGGTACCCTTTGCGGTACGTCCGGCTTCGGGAACGCGGTAAGCCTTGATGGCCTGACAGCGTCCGCTGCCGGTGAAGAACAGGAGATAGCTGTGGGAATCGGCCACAACGACCCGTTCGATATAGTCTTCTTCCTTGGTGGACATACCGATAATACCCTTACCGCCCCGGCGCTGTGCGGAGTAGGTGTCCGCAGGCTGACGCTTGATATAGCCGGCGTTGGTCAGGGTGATCACGGCATTGTGACGTTCGATCAGGTCCTCGAATACGATTTCGTTTTCGGCTTCGCTGATGGTGGTACGTCTTTCGTCGCCGAATTTTTCCTTGATGGCGGTCATTTCATCCTTGATGATCTGGCGCACCTTTTCGGGATCGGCGAGAACGGAACGGAAGTATTCAATGGAGGCACGCAGCTCGGCCAGTCTTGCTTCCACCTTCTGCTGTTCCATACCGGACAGACGGCCGAGGGTCATGTTGACGATGGCCTGTGCCTGATCTTCGGAAAGATTGAAGCGTGCTCTGAGGTTTTCCTTAGCCGTAGCGGTATCGGGAGAACGGCGGATGATGGCGATGACCTCGTCGATGTGGTCAATGGCGATCTTGTAGCCTTCGTTGATGTGTTCTTCTCTCTGTGCTTTGGCGAGATCGAAGCGGGTACGGTTGGTGATGACTTCGATCTGGTGCTCGATGTATACCTTGAGGATCTGCCGCAGGTTGAGGATCTTGGGCTCGCCCTTGACCAGCGCCAGCATATTGACGGCACAGGTATCCTGCAGCTGGGTATACTTGTAGAACTGGTTCAGAATGATCTGGCAGTTGGCATCCTTACGGCATTCAATCACGATGCGCAGACCCTTTTTGTCGGATTCATCGCGGATACCGGTAACGCCCTCGATGCGTGCTTCCTTGCCCTGTACCTGATCGGCCATGGACTTGAGCAGTTCGGACTTCTGTACCATGTAGGGAATCTCAGTAATGATGATGCGGTGGTGATCCTCTTCGATCTCCGCCTTGGAACGGACCATGATGTGCCCCTTACCGGTGGTGTAGGCCTCTAAAATACCGTTCTTGCCGTAAATACCGGCGGCGGTGGGGAAATCGGGACCCTTGATGAACTGCATCAGCTCCGTAATGCCCGCATCGGGATGGTCCATCAGATAAATGGTACCGTCAATCACTTCCCCTAAATTGTGGGGCGGAATGTTGGTGGCCATACCTACCGCAATACCGACCGCACCGTTTACCAGCAGATTGGGGAAACGGGAAGGCAGAACCGTGGGCTCTCTTCTGGTGTTGTCGAAGTTCATGTCCCACTTCACAACATCCTTTTCCAGATCGCGCATCATCTCGTCCGCAATCTTGGACAGTCTCGCCTCCGTGTAACGGTAAGCCGCAGCACCGTCACCGTCAATGTTACCGAAGTTACCCTGACCTTCCACCAGAATGTACCGGTAGGAGAAAGGCTGCGCCATACGTACCATCGTGCCGTATACCGCACTGTCACCGTGAGGATGATAACGACCCAGTACATTACCTACCGTCGTCGCAGACTTGCGGAACTTCTGGTCGTACGTCAGATGGTCCTCGTGCATCGCATATAAAATACGACGCTGACCCGGCTTCATCCCGTCCCGCGCATCCGGCAAAGCACGCGATACAATAACGGACATCGAATACTCAATAAACGACTTCCGTACCTCGCGCTCCATATTGATCGGAACAATCTTCTGCTCCGGAAAACTCAAATCAACCGACTCTTTTTTATCAGCCATTTTTATTTTTGTCCTTTGTTCAGTTTTTTTGCGGGGGAAAGAGAAAAACTTTTTGATAAAAAGTCTTTCTCTCTCCACCGGAGATTTGCACAGCAATTCTCATCCCCTCTCTCTTTTCAAAAAACTTCAGAAAAAAGGGGGTGGGGGTGATTTAGTGGTTTGCTTGTTTTGCTTATTCGCCAAAGATTCTCTTTATTTTCTCTTTATTTTCCGTAGGGGAGCAGCTTGCTGCTCCCGTTACTGCCGCGACAATATAACTTACCGCTGTAAAATCAAGCTTAAATATCCAGGTTTTCGGCATACTTGGCGTTGGCTTCAATAAACTCACGTCTGGGTTCAACCTTGTCACCCATCAGAACGGAGAAGATCTCATCACACGCCATAGCATCTTCGATTTCTACTTTGAGAATGGTACGTGTAGCGGGGTCCATGGTGGTTTCCCAGAGTTCTTCGTAGTTCATTTCACCAAGACCTTTGTATCTCTGGGTTTCCACATTCTTGCCGCCCAGTTCTTCAATACAACGGTCTCTTTCCGCATCGGAGAAGGCATACAGCTTCTTGCTGCCCTTCTGGATCGCATACAGCGGCGGCTGTGCCAGGAATACGTGACCGTCTTCGATCAGCTTGCGCATATGACGGAAGAAGAAGGTCAGAAGCAGGATACGGATATGGGAACCGTCCACGTCCGCATCCGCCATAATGATGATCTTGCCGTAGCGGACCTTGCTGATATCGAATTCTTCGCCGATACCGCAGCCCAGGGCCTGAATGATGGGGGTCAGGCTGGGATTGGAGTAAACCTTGTCCAGACGGGATTTTTCCACGTTCAGAACCTTACCGCGCAGGGGCAGGATGGCCTGGAACTTACTGTCACGGCCGCTCTTTGCACTACCGCCTGCGGAATCCCCTTCCACCAGATAGAGCTCGGTCAGCTCTGCTCTGCGTTCCTGACAGTCTGCCAGCTTGCCGGGGAGGGAACCGCCGTCCAGAACACCCTTGCGTCGGGTCAGTTCTCTTGCCTTGCGTGCGGCTTCTCTCGCCTTCTGTGCCGCTAAGGATTTTTCGATGATGGCCTTGGCCACACCGGGATTTTCTTCAAAGAATTCCGCCAGCTTTTCGGTAACGATGGAATCCACGATACCGCGGACCTCGGAGTTACCGAGCTTGGCCTTGGTCTGGCTTTCGAACTGTGCATCCGGCAGTTTTACGGAAACCACCGCGCACAGACCTTCTCTGGCATCTTCCCCGGCCAGATTCTTATCGGAATCCTTCAGGGCGCCGGATTTTCTGGCATAATCGTTGAGCACACGGGTGATAGCGGTCTTGAAGCCCACTTCATGGGTACCGCCGTCGATGGTGGACATATTGTTGGCGAAGGTGACGATGGTTTCGTTGTAGGAATCGTTGTACTGCATGGCCACTTCAGCGGTGATGTCGCCTTTTTCCGCTTTCATGTAGATGGGTTCGGGATGAACGACTTCGCATCTCTTGGCCTTGTTCAGGTGTTCTACGAAGGAACGGATACCGCCCTCGTACATCAGGTCATATTCCTTCTGTTCCCTGCGGGGTGCCAGCGCTTCCTCATCCTCGTCCACGGGTTTGTCCATGGCGATATCCTTTTCGATTTCGGGAATATCCTCGCCGGCTCTTTCCAGCATGAGCTTCACCTGATCGGAGATACCGTCGGAGTGGATCTGATCGTCGTCACGCTCGTCTCTCAGCACAATGCGCACGCCTGCATTCAAAAAAGCCTGTTCTCTGAGTCTGGTCAGCAGGGTGGGCATATCGAATTCGGTGGTATCGGTAAAGATTTCCGGATCGGGCTTAAAGCGCACGAACAGACCCTTTCTGCCCTCTGCATCGCCTACGCAGGCAAAAGGACGCACAACCACGCCCCGTTCATAGCGGAGGGTGTAGCGTTTGCCGTCATAGCAGTTGTCCACCTCCAGCCATTCGGAAAGCGCATTCACAACGGATGCACCAACGCCATGCAGACCGCCGGAGATCTTGTAGCCCTGACCGCCGAACTTACCGCCGGCATGGAGCACGGAGAAAACGACCTGCAGCGTGGGCATATTCATTTTGTGGTGCATCTGGGAAGGGATACCGCGTCCGTTATCGGATACGGAAACGCTTCCGTCGGGGTAGAGGATGACTTCGATCTTATCGCACCAACCGGCCATAGCCTCGTCGATGGAGTTATCGACTATTTCGTAAACCAGATGATGGAGGCCGCGCTGGGAGGTAGTACCGATATACATACCGGGACGTTTTCTGACCGCCTCCAGACCTTCGAGGACCTGTATCTGATTCTCGTCATATACTTCCTGTATCTTCTTTTCTGTATCCATGTTTTACCTTATCTTCCTCCATGCCGCACGGGGGCAGCATTTTTTTCTTACAATATAATCCGGTACCGCTCCGGAGAATCCGCCGTACAGGGCATCATCATTCAAAAATCCCGCAGAACGCTATTTCACCGCACGATTGCGGATGGCGCCGGTAGAAATGCGGGTTACATACACTTTTTCATCCGTCAGGACCATGGAACGGGGGATATCCGTCGTAAGCATCTCCACAATGCCTTCTTTTTCGGCCATGCGCAGAAATTCCACCGTATCGTCCGACATTTCCGAGCCGTCCATATCAAAGCAGCCGATGATGGACCGGTCTCTGACAAGGCAGCCTTCGCCAATGTGCAGAAGCATCAGTTGTTCATCCTTCTGGGCATTACGAAATACATATATTCCGTGCCTTCTTCCTTATCTGCGGGAGCGGCATCCAACTTTCTTTCGCCGAACACTTCCGGATCGGGCTGTGCATGGGAGAAATCCGTACCTGAGGAGGGTTCGATCAGAATGCCCATCAGGGGATTGTTCAGGCGGATACGGAGTGTATCGCTGTCATCCGGGGAGGCACGCAGGGAATCGGCCAGCAGTCGGCAGTTGAAACCGAGGGTAACTTCCTCGCCGTCCAGAGCGCAGGGTACTTCTTCGAATACCGAGCCGTTGGAGGAAACGGAGGAGATGCTGATGCGGTCCTTAAGAAAAGCCATTTTCACATAAGGCTTGCTGTTGCCGCCCAGACGGTCTTCGGTGATCAGCAGGGCACGTTCCACGGCGCCGAGCATTTCCTTGCGGGAAACATAGCACTGGGCACGGTAGGTTGCCGGCAGGATCTTTTCATACTGCATATAGGTAGCTTCGATCATGCGAACGAAGAAATAGATTTCGTCGATCTTGAAAATGACGTGTTTTCTGCCGAGGATCAGGGTGATTTCCTCTTCGGAATCGCCGAGCATCTTGGTCAGCTCCATGAGGAACTTGCCGGGGATGATCATTTCCGCATCGGGAACGTCCCCTTCCAGCGGTGTTTTTGCAGCAGCCAGACGGTTGCCGTCACAGCCGACCACGGTCAGATAACCGTCCTGAATACGGAACAGCGCACCGTTGAAGAAAGGACGGGGATCGTTCTGGGCCACGGCAAATACGGTCTCGTTGATGAGATCGCGGATAATGTGCTGGGGAATGGTGTAAATTCTCTCACCGATGAACTTGGGCATCGTGGGGAAGTCCATACCGTTCTGGGCAGTGATCTCAAAAGAGGACTGACCGCCGGTAACTTTTACCTTGTTGCGCTCGTCGATCTCAATGGTAACATCCCCATCAGGCATAACCTTGATGATCTGCAGAATCTTGCTCGTGTTGATGACATAGATACCCTGCTCATCAATCTCACATTCCACCGTGGTCTGCATACCCTTCTCCAGGTCAAAGGCGGAAATACGGCACGTCGTGTCCATATCCCCTTCAAACTTGCCGTACCGCTCCACCGGAGGACATTCAAATAATAATCCATCTACATTGGTCAGCGTGTTCTTCGTCTGTGAAATCCCGGAAAGCGGAATCAAAGCCGCCAAAAGCTTAGCCTTGTCAAATGTAACTCTCATATTATACTCCATCTGCCGTAGTACGGCCTTGAATTTTTTTCAGGGGGAAACGGGTCGCTTTTTGCAAAAAGCTTAGTGGAGTTTGTCGAGACAAACTCCGAAAAAACATTTTGTATCGTCGTACTGTCGTACTGTCGTCTTGTCGTAGGGGAGTAGCTTGCTGCTCCCGCAACGAAGAATTACAGAGGTGCGTTTTGATGAAACCGTACATTTACGGGAGGATCAAGATCCTCCCCTACGGTTTTAGGAGGAAAGTCTGATTTACAGAGGGGAAGTCGGCAAATCGGTATTCTTTCTGTAGGGGAGTAGCTTGCTGCTCCCGTAACGATGGATTACAGAGGTGCGTTTTGATGAAACCGTACATTTACGGGAGGATCAAGATCCTCCCCTACGGTTTTAGGGGGAAAGTCTGATTTACAGAGGGGAAGTCGGCAAATCGGTATTCTTTCTGTAGGGGAGTAGATTGCTGCTCCCGCAACGAAGAATTACAGAGGTGCGTTTTGATGAAACCGTACATTTACGGGAGGATCAAGATCCTCCCCTACGGTTTTAGGGGGAAAGTCTGATTTACAGAGGGGGAGTCGGCAAATCGATATTCTGTAGGGGAGTAGCTTGCTGCTCCCGCAAACGTACGATTTGTTCCAATCAATATCTCTGTCATCCATCATCACAAATTCGTACATCTGTAGTATATCCTACCCACCGACGGAACAGAAAATCCCCAATCCCGGCCGGGGAAACGGGCGGTTTCGGATCAACCGACGGGGGGAAGGCGAACTTCCGCGGCGCAATGCACTCGCCCTGTTACATAAAGAAAGAATAAATATATATATAGAATAAATAATTTTAGTCGCCGTAGGAGTAGTGGGGGCAAAATTGTGGAAAACCGGGATTCGGTACCAAAAACCCCCGAAAATGGGTCAAATCCGGGCAAAAACCGTACCCGGCGACGGAATGAAATCCAAAAAATTCTTTTGAAAACCCCCGCCCGAAACCTTGAAAAGTGCCGCTTTTCCACAACCTGTCGGCGAAGAATCACGAAAAATCGGAAAATTCCCCGCGATTATACAAAATTTTCAGTTTCCCACACCGTTTGCCGGTTATGGAAATCTGTGGAAAAGGTGGGCTGACGGGTATCTGCGGCGGTCGGAAACGGGTGGGATGTGGAAAAGGCAATCCACAGTTATATGTGGTTTTCCACAGGGAAAAATCGGGGAAAACGAGGGATTTTGCGGATTGGGTGTGGAAATACGTGAAGTTTCCCACAGTATTTGTGGAGATTTCCCTGGAGTTTTCAACAACCTGTGGAAAACTGTGTGGGAAACCTAAAAATGTAGTCAGGATTATACCGGTAGCTTGGGAAAACCTTGGGAAAACAATTTGCAAAGGGATAATAAGCCAATCCACAGCTTTCTGTTTCCTCTGCAGGGGTGTAGCTTGCTTGCTCCCGCACCGAAGGATTACAGAAGTGCGTTGGGATGAAACAGTAGGGGGACGGTCAGATTTACGGAGGGGAGTTCGGCAAATCGGTATTCTTTCTGTAGGGGAGTAGCTTGCTGCTCCCGTAACGAAGAAGTAAAGAGGTACGTTTGGACAAAACCGTACATTTTCGGGAGGATCAAGATCCTCCCCTACGGTTGCGTAGAGTAAGTCCACCATAAATTTTTCTGTAGGGGAGTAGCTTGCTGCTCCCGTAACGATGGATTACAGCGATATGTTCTGTTGAAATCGCACGTTCGCGGGAGGATCAAGATCCTCCCCTACGGTTTTGGGGAAAGTTGGTTTTACAGGACTAACATACGTTCTGCACCCCAGGATTCCTATATCGAGCACTACAGAAACCGGCGGTGGGCGGAGTTTGTCAAGACAAACTCCACCAAGCTTTTTTCAAAAAGCGTCCCGTCTCCCTTTCACGTCAGTTCCCTGCTCTCTTAACTTCCTTGATAATCTCAGTGACGGTGGCTTCGAAGAGGGGGTCGGTGGTGAGGGAGGATTCTACCATGGTGATATTGGAGTGGACGGTACTATGGTCACGGGAGAAGACTGTACCGATTTGGGGGAGGGACATTTTGGTGATGACGCGGACGGCGTACATAGCGACGTTACGGGCGGTTTTGATTTCCTTTTTACGGCTGGAGCCGAGGATATCCTGGGTAGTGGTTTTATAGCGGCGAGCGACGATTTCGAGGATACGGGTGACGGTATCGCCCACGGGTTCGGAATCGCGGAGGTATTCCGGGAGGGTAGTGATGACCATATCCATGGAGATGGGCAGGCCGGAGAGGAGGTTGCGGGCGCCCAGTTTTTTGATCACGCCTTCGATCTGGCGGATATTGGACTGGAGGTTGTTTGCGAGGAACTCGATGACGTCCATGGGCACGTCCATATGGTTATCCTGGGCCTTATTTTTAAGAATGGCCAGACGGAGCTCGTAGTCCGGCGGCTGGATATCCGTAATCAGCCCGGCTTCGAAGCGGCTGCGGATACGTTCTTCCAGGGTAGTCAGCTCTTTGGGGGGTCTGTCGGATGTAATGATGATCTGCTTATGATCCTCATACAGGGCATCGAAGGTATGGAAGAATTCCATCTGTGTGGATTCCTTACCGGCGATGAACTGGATATCGTCGATGAGCAGCATATCGGCTCTGCGGTACTTTTCACGGAACGCCGCATTGGACTTGACGCGGATCGCCTCGATCAGCTGGTTCATGAATTCCTCGCCTTTCACGTAGATCACCTTCATATTGGGATCCCGCTTCAGGGCACGGTTGGCGATGGCGTACATCAGGTGGGTTTTGCCAAGCCCGGAAGGTCCGTAGATGAACAGGGGATTGATCTTCATACCCACGTTATCGGCAACGGAAAGGGCGGCGGCGTGGGCGAGCTGGTTGGAGTTCCCCACGACGAAGTTGTCGAAGGTATAATCCTCGTTATAAGTAAGCCGGCGTTCGCTGGAGACTTCTTCGGCGGGAGCTTTTTCGGCGCCCTCTGCGGGGTCATGGGAGATACCGGGATAAGCTTCGCGGAAGAGAGCGGACATATCGGTATTTTCGTCTTCCAGGGCGGCAGCGGCATCCACGCCCGCATCCCGTCCGGCTTCTTCTCTCTGCCGCACGATATCGGTGGGATACAATGCGCCGGCGAGCCGAACCAGGTCAGGTGCCATGGACAAATCGGTTTTAATGACGATGGCCGGGGTATAGCCGATGACTTTGCAGATCTGAGAAGCGAGCATATCGCTATAGCGGTCTGCGATGATATTGCGCTTCATTTCGTTTTCGACGGCAAACACGGCCGTCTCGGAATCCAGAGAATCCAGTCGGCATTCTTTGAACCAGAGGTCACAGGCAGTCTGCGAAATGAGCTCTTCGTCTACCATGGATTTGATCGTGATCTGCCATATGGCAGCCAGATCTCCAGAGTTCAGGTTGGACATTGAACCCTCCTTTTTTATACATTATATTATATAGCAACAAGTATTTACATTATATCATAATTACGAAAAATTGTCAAGTGTTTTGCGGTTTTTGGTACCCTGCCGGGTGGGGTTTTTCTGCGCGGGGGGATTCTTTTTTTGTCCTTGGCGGACGGCGGTTTTTTACTGCTCTTTGAGTTGTGCTGGCGCTTATTCTTTTTTGTCCTACACGGACGGGTGGCTATTTACTACTCTTTGAATCGTGCAAGTCGTTCATTTTTTGTGTCCTGTGCGGACGGCACTTAGAGGGGCCTGCCAAAGCGAGGCCCCTCTAAGAACTCCCCCGCTTTATTAAGAGCATTGTTGGTACTGTATTGGTTGTTGGATTGGTCAAAATAGTGGAGGATGCAAATCAGCGCTGACCGCGGTAGGGGTGCG